>NZ_JASWIM010000003.1:0-274139 GCF_030291335.1 Arenibacter flavimaris | reverse complement strand
AACTCCTTTACCAATTTACGCATCCGCAAAGCATTATCCTTTTTTGTCATAACTCAAATAGTTTATGCCAAAGGTAAAAAGCCACATCACGTCATAAAAGACGCAGTTGCTCGGAGGGATACAATCCGGTGAAGCAAACTGAAAAAGATTTTAAAGAATTTGAAAAAGAATTGACGGAGAAAGCAAGTGAATGTTTCAACTTATTTAACTCCTTTTACCAAAAAAATAAAATATATTTTAATGAACAAACTTGTAAAATTATTGATGACCTTTTAAAACATTTTCATCAGGCGTTTTGGGATTATAACGAACATAAATTTTATGAAGGAATTGGAGTTGATGTTTATGATAGAAAAACTGTCATAGAATCCAGAAAAAAAATGATAGCGGCTTATAAATCTGTAAAAGATGAGATACCAGAAGCTAGAAAAAAATTGGAAAAAGATTTTAGAGATTTATTAAAAGTGGAATAAAACGTTTGCCAATAACTAAGTATTCGGCCCGCCGATAGGCCAGGGCTGAATATCTTGTTGACGGATCCGTTTCCTCCCTATGGGGAAAGCCTTCTTTTTTGTGTTTGTCCTGGAGTTTTATTTTGGCAGACTTGCCGTTGTTTTGTGTTGGCCTTTGAACTTCAACTTTTTTCTAGTGACCTAAATCCAACTTTTTCACCAGTTTGGCGAACAGTCCTGTCTCTTTTTGGTTTAGCATTTACCTTAAGGCATAGTGCTTCTGCCCCGCGGTTTGCAAGTAGTTCCTATAGTTGATCCGTAAACGTCAGTAATTCCTTCCAGCATTGGGGAGGGCCACGCCCGTCGAAAGTCATAACGGTGACCAATTTTCCCTTTTTGCAGATGGGGCACTTCCCTTTGAGCAATGGTGGCTTCTCCTCTTTGAATTTTAGCGGCTCTGCGGCCAGCATTTCTTGAAGGGCGGGTTGCCATATCTGGAAACTAAACAATAGTAAAATTATCAGTTTTGAGCAGTTTTGTGGACAGTAAATTGGTTGACGAAGCAATACGTTCAACACCGGTAACCGTTGCACAACCCCGTCACTATTAAAACAACGACCTCGATAACCGCTTTTTAAGGTGGTTTTTTTTTTAAGCACCCGAACAGATCATTGTTTTTGCAGGGCATAGAAACCATCTTTGCAGCTTATGCTGTCCGGTTTTTATAAAAACCGACAAGGCGGCCTTGCCTACCCCACTTTTAGTGCGTTTTTCTATAAATTTCAGATACTCCTGCCCGTGCCGTTCAGGAGGGTTTTCAGGTTGTAGGCAATGGCGGAGAGCTGCACTGCCTTGTTGGCCTGTGCCAATTCCAATGGGTAAGACTACACAGCTCGATATTCTTCTTTCATTGTCTTGGTTGATACCTTAGTTTAATGTGCCATGCATTTCGGACCAATTGTGCCATTCTCAAAAAATAGAAACTAGAAACATCCCAAATTACGGTTTCCCGCAACTTACTTTTAAAAGAATTGTTTTTCTTTAGTTCCACTAAAAAATATGCAAACCAATGACAACGAAACCCCGCAGAATAGGGTAGGGATCAGCTGAGCCTTAAACCATTAAATAAAACCAGGCTATCTAAAAAGATTTACTAAATTAGACCTATAAGAGGAATATAAACACTAGTTGGCTTACATGATTTAATCCTATAATGTTACCCTTTATTATGAAAAACATAGCAACATTAATAATCATAACTTTATTCCTTAACGGGTTTTGCTTCGGGCAAAATGATTATTTATATTCAGAGCCAAAGAATATTGGCGATGGATGGAAAACAAACGACCTGAAATCACAAAATATTGATACAACTTTGATTTATAAGATGTTCAATCAATTGAATAATAATGAAAACAAAATCCAAAGCGTATTATTGATAATAGATAACCAAATTATTATTGAGGAATATTTAAATGGGCAAACCTTAGACCAAAAACATGACCTTCGTTCTACTACGAAAAGCATAAGGTCGATTTTATTGGGAATTGCAATCGACAAAAGATTTATCGATAATGTTAACGACCCGATTTCAAAATACCTTAAAAGTCCAGTGCCAAAGAAGAATATAGACGATAGAAAAGAAAAAATTACAATCAAAGACCTATTAACAATGTCAAGTGGACTTGATTGTAACGATTGGGACAAAAAATCAAAAGGACAGGAAGATAAAGTATCTAAAAAGAAAGATTGGCTTCAATATACACTTAACCTACCGATGGTAAATGAACCAGGAACAGTTTCAAATTACTGTTCTATGGGTGCAATTTTGGTTGCAGAAATAATAAGTCAAGCTTCAGGAATGACAATTGACAAGTTTGCTGAACAGTACTTATTCGAACCCTTAAATATTAGCAATGTATCTTGGGGACATACTTCCAAAAAAGAAATAATTCCTTCTGGAAAGAGATTGTATATGACTTCCCGAGATATGGCAAAAATCGGACAACTAATACTAAACAACGGGAAGTGGAATGATAAACAACTCGTATCAGAAAAATGGATATTAGAATCAACGACGTCAAAAATAAAGATTACTGGAATTGATTACGGTTATTTATGGTGGAATATTCCTTTTAGAGTAAACGAAAGAATATATGTTTCTAAAACAGCAACTGGAAACGGAGGGCAATATATTTTTGTTTTCCCTGAATTAGATTTGATAGCAGTTTTTACAGGTAGTGCTTATAACTCCCAAGATGACAAACTACCTTTTAAAGCAATGACGGATATCTTATTACCACCATTCATAGGAGAAAATTAAGAAAAACAAAGGGTAACAACAGTAACCGTTGCACAAGCCCGTAATTATTAAAACAACGTCCTCGATAACCGCTTTTTAAGGTGGTTTTGTTTTTTAAGCACCCGAACAGATCATTGTTTTTGCAGGGCATAGAAACCATCTTTGCAGCTTATGCTGTCCGGTTTTTATAAAAACCGACAAGGCGGCCTTGCCTACCCCACTTTTAGTGCGTTTTTCTATAAATTTCAGATACTCCTGCCCGTGCCGTTCAGGAGGGTTTTCAGGTTGTAGGCAATGGCGGAGAGCTGCACTACCTTGTTGGCCTGTGCCAATTCCAATGGGTAAGACTACACAGCTCGATATTCTTTCTTCATTGTCTTGGTTGATACCTTAGTTTAATGTGCCATGCATTTCGGACCAATTGTGCGATTATAAAAAATAGAAACTAGAAAAATCTCAAACTACGGTTACCCGCAACCAACTTCCCATAGAATTGTTTTTCTTTAGTTCCATGAAATTATGCAAACGAACGATAGCCAGACCCCACAAAATAGGGTAGGGCATAGTTATTTTACCGGTTATATGGGCGTTCGTTAATCCAATTGAACCCTCTAGAAGTAAGTCTAAAATCCTTTCGGTCCAATCGCTTAGTTTTGCAAAAAATAGTATCCTTTCGAAATATACCGCTGATGTTTAAAGTCGAATCCGTTTTTTCGAATTCCAATAAATAGACTTGAGTCGAATCATTAAATTCAGTCAGTTTTATTTGTTTTTTTAATGTGTCTACCTCAGATTTAAGTCCATATCGTGATTTGTTCATTCTGGAAAATTGAATGGTATTTGGATATTCGAAAAAAATGTAACGCCATCTTTTGTCATCCGTTAAAAGTGGTTGGATAGTGTCTTGATTACTGACAAAGGTTGTAACTTCATATAGTCCGTATAATTCAGGTTTGTTTTGTCTTGTTTTATATATGCCTGTTGTTAAGTCAATAGTGTTGTAAAGTATGAAAAGAACAAAAAGCCACTTAACAATATTGGTCAATAAGACCCATTTTTTTGTTTGAAATGGACTGGCGAAGTTTGTGGGATATGAAGGCTTGTTAAAAATTATAAGATTTAATAATCGCTTGAAGTCTGGAGCTACCACTATAAAGGCCATTAAAAGTAACACAGATGAAAATAGTTTAACTGGCACATCAAAAAAGAAATTTACGGCTACAATGTTTACTATTACGGGTATCAAAATTAGCGCACCTAATAGTTTTGTTCTTTTGTGGAAAAGTAAAATACCACCAATGAATTCCGATAGGCCCATAAAAAGGCTATATCCTTTCGAATGTCCAAGAAAAGTCCACGCTAAACCCATTGGCGAGGATTCTCCATATGGTTGTAGCATTTTCCAAAAGCTAATTTCCCCAAATTGTATTGGTAATATTTTAAAAAGACCATAATAAATCATAATATAGCCTAGATAGTATCTCGTAAGAACAAGAAACCAATAATTCAATTTTTCATAGCTCCTGTTTTTTTTATCTGCAATCGACCAAATAATAGTTCCAAAAACTGCGATAATCAAAAGAAATAAAAGAAGTAAATAATCAAACGTCTTATCTCCACTTCCAGTTTGGGTTATTGAAAAAGAACTCTCTAGACTAAAAATATTCTCCCCAATCCAAGAGATGATTTTTTGATAAAATTTCAGAATGGACTCTGAAATGAACTCTAATTTAGGAGATGTGTTTAATGGAAAAGGAACTGTCAAAAAGACAACGAAAAGGACTAAAAACCTTAGTAATATTTTATTTTTTGTTACCATTTCGATAATTCTACCTAACAATAAATATACGTAATGCGGGGCGATTTGGTAAATTTGAGCTTAAGAGCACTTAATAAACAATGTAGCTGTTTGATTGTGAAGTGCCATGAAATCCTGCACTATGCATATTCGAGCCGTTAATTTTATGGCAGGCTTGCACTTGTGTGAAATTATATGCCATTATGGGCAGAACGTGATTCTTTTGCTGCTCTAAACATGGTTTTTCCCAATTATGATAGTTTTTGGTTGTAAAGGCGCAAAGGCAGGAGACTTTGCGCAACTGGGTCAGCAATTAATTATTGGCAGCTGGCTTTTTTAAAATAATTGTCCAATTGTTTTCATAGGAAGAAACATTTTACCGCAATCAGGTAAATCAATAAACCCGTATTTTTCATAGAATGCTTTAGCTTTTTCGTTTATTGGATCTACTATAACTGCTAGTGAACCAAGACTATCATAAGCGACATCATGTGATCGTTTCAGTGCATCTATAAGCAATAATTCACCAAATCCTTTACCCTTTTCAGATTTATCTATAGCAAGCCTTCCAAGCAATGTAGCCGGTAATTCATCGTAACTAATCGGCAATTTTTTCGTGACTGACCCAGGAAGGTACTTTCTATTTATTGAAGTATTTGAAAGAGTATAATAACCTTTAACAATTTCGGATTCATCCGTTAGAACAAAACAAATTGAAAGATTTCGTTTAACGTCTTGGTTTGCTTGTCTTTTGAGGTAATTGTTTAACAAGTCATGGCCACAATCGAATGCATTTCGATTATGATTTGACTTTAACGGCCTTGTTTCGTACCCCATCAGATTCAATTAATTCCATATATCGTTTCGCTGCTCTTTTTAATTTGGAATTTGGACTAGGTGGGTTGAGAAGAGCGTTGGCGAAGATTTCTTGATCCCTTCTGCTCGATATAATTTGTTCGTGTTTTTCTATAATTTCCTCAGCGCGCTGTTGCACAGCGAAGAATACAAATTCTGAAAGAGAGCGAAAGCCACCAATGGAAGATGCATGCTCGAACATTTCTTTCTGTTCCGTAGTCCAACGGGTATCAAATCTTGCAATCTTTGATTTCATTTTTCAAATGTACGGAATAAAACCGTACAAAACAAATAATTTCTTTTACAACCAGTTCAACTTGCTGCCAATCCGTTAGAATTTTTCGGGATCGGAATCATAAGCTTAACGTTGTGCGTAATTTGCCGACAATACCAATTTTTGGCATATTTGAGTCAAATAGTATCAAAAGGAATAAAAACACAACTATATCACTCGGAAATTATTTCGATCATTTTGTTCAAAGCCGAATAAAAGTCGGTCGATTTAAAAATGTTAGCGAAGTTATACGTGCAGGATTAAGACTTTTAGAAGAAGAAAAATACACACATTATTGGCTATAATTCATTGCGGCATCTTGCAAAAAACAAAAATAGAAACCACCAATCAGTCTGATTTCATAAGTGGTAAAGTCTGCGAGCCGGCACACCTACCCGCACACAGCTCTTGCAGATGTCGTAACAACGAAATTATAGCCTAGACGTATAATTTTAGGCCAGGTATAGTAATTAATTATTATTGATGAAATGTAGGGATCATAATTCTATTATGGGCAGAACGTGATTCTTTTGCTGCTCTATACATAGTTTTTCCCAATTATGATAGTTTTTGGTTGTAAAGGCGCAAAGGCAGGAGACTTTGCGCAACTGGGGAGCTGCATACACTTGTTGGCCTACAGCTCGATATTCTTCCTTCATTGTCTTGGTTGATACCTTAGTTTAATGTGCCATGCATTTCGGACCAATTGTGCCATTATAAAAAATAGAAACTAGAAAAATCCCAAACTACGGTTACCCGCAACAAACTTTTCAAGGAATTGTTTTTCTTTAGTTCCATGAAATTATGCAAACGAACGATAGCCAGACCCCACAAAATAGGGTAGGGATCAGCAGAGCTATAAGCCATTAAATTAATAATTAGGCAACAAAAAAGATTTGTTAAATTAGATCTATAATAGCAATATAAGCACTAGTAACTATATTCAATTGTTTACCTGCAAGCTGAAAAATAACGAACAATGAAGAATAAAATGGAACATATAAATCCGGATGGATTAATTAAAAATCCTGCATTTTCTCAAATCATAACGACTGAAGGAAACGGAAAGACAATTTATATCGGTGGACAAAATGCAGTAAACGGAAATGGAGAAATTGTAGGGAAAAATGATATTTTACAACAAACCGAGCAAGTAATGAAAAACCTTGAAATTGCTCTTAAATCTTGTGGAGTAAATTTTGAGAGTTTAGTGAAATTAAACATTCACATTGTTCAAGGGCAGAATGCTTTTGGTGCATTTCAAGTTTCGCAGAAATTTTTAGGACAAAACCCAAACCCACCGATTATTACAGTTTTGTATGTTGCAGGACTAATAAATCCCGAATTTTTACTTGAAATTGATGCTATCGCATTTAAACCTGAAAAATAAGAAAATGGAAAATCAACTCGGAAAAACCAGAGACGTAGGATTTCAATTCGGAATAAGGAAAACTTTTCCTGTTTCGACTGAAAATGTTTGGGACTTTTTATTTTCCAAAAATGGATTAAAAATTTGGTTGGGTAAATTGAAAAATGAACTTGAAATTAAAAAAGAATACGAAACTGAAAATGGCATAACAGGCCTTGTCCGTGTTTTTAAAGCAAATTCCCATATTCGACTGAATTGGAAACCGAAAAATTGGGAGAATATGTCAACAATTCAAATTAGAGTAATTGGAAATCAAGAAAAGACAACAGTTGCAATTCACCACGAGAAATTATTGAATTCTCAACAGAGAGCAGAAATGAAAGAACATTGGAATGAAATAATGAATAAAATAGGAACTGAAATAAAAAAGCCAGCAGGTAACAATGTATATAAAAAATAGGCGATTTAGTGCTTAATTCTAGGAGTTTGGCTCGTATCAAAATTTATGCTTAACCGAAAGTTTCGTGCTTCTTAACTGCCTACTTTTCATATACACGGAACGTTAATTTTATGGCAGGCTTGCACTTGTGTGAAATTATATGCCATTATGGGCAGAACGTGATTCTTTTGCTGCTCTAAACATAGTTTTTTCCCAATTATGATAGTTTTGGTTGTAAAAGCGCAAAGGCAGGAGACTTTGCGCAACAGGGTCAACCTTATCATAGTCTGTTACAACCTTAAAAGACTTATGTCCATACTTGGCCCAAAAGAGCTAAAGAACAGGCTCAAGGGGCTTGGCCTTCTATTATTGGCCATATATCATCCAATTAAGGACCATTTAAGCCTACTGGGCCATATCCTGAATTTTCAGGTCCCAAATTTATGGTACGACAAAACTTTCCGCAATCCGCTTAAACTAACCTAGAAGTTGTTATTTTTATGAAAAATGGGGTTGATGCGCAGACTCCCGTTGTGCTTCATTAAAAATATGATTCTACTGTCGAATTAGCAGTTCTCTACTTCTATAAAGGTTCTAAAAATGCATTATTTGTTTAAATAGATGGTTTTAAATCTGTTTATTTTGCATATATTTGTTGTATTAAGATGAAAACATGGCAATACTAAACCTTATTCCGACAGAAAAGATTATTGAACGCCTTCGATATGAAAATCCATGGTGGATTACTAAAGAGATCCCGAATACATATAGCTCAATGTCCAAGAGACTATATTTTGACCTCTTTTATCCATTCGTTCTTGAAAGGAGTATTAAAAGGGCGTTAGTTCTCATGGGCCCTAGAAGGGTTGGTAAAACAGTAATGCTATTTCATTGCATTGAAAACTTATTGAAAGAAGGAACAAACCCTCATAAACTATTCTTTATCGGAATTGACAACCCGATTTACGTCAATTTAAGCTTAGAGGACGTTTTAACTCTATGCAAAGATTCTTTAACTCTTGAAAATCTTAATGGTTGTTATGTCTTTTTTGATGAAATACAATACTTGAAAGACTGGGAAAGACATTTAAAAATATTGGTTGACTCATACCCTGAAACTAAATTCATTGTTTCTGGCTCAGCAGCCGCAGCTTTGAAATGGCACAGTACGGAGAGCGGAGCGGGCAGATTTACTGATTTTCTATTACCTCCATTAACATTTCAAGAATATATCTATTTGAAGAAATTAGACCATTTAATTTTTGAAGGTGATATTCAATATGGAAACAAGGATATAAAGTATTGCTTAACTCATGATTCAAAAGCATTAAATAAAGAATTTCTCCATTATTTAAATTTTGGAGGATACCCAGAGGTTGTATTATCTGAAAAAATACAAGGAGATATGGGTCGATACGTTAAAAACGACATTGTAGACAAAGTTCTTATTAGAGATTTGCCAAGCTTGTATGGAATCAAAGATGTTCAAGAATTAAACAGATTTTTTACATACATAGCGTATAATACAGGAAACGAATTCTCATATGAGACAATGTCTCGGGAAAGTGGAATTCAAAAAGATACATTAAAAAAATATTTAGAATATTTAGAAGCAGCATTCCTAATTAAAGTATTAAATAAGGTTGGAGTCAATGCAAAAAGATTAAAAAGAATAACAAGCTTCAAAGTATATCTTACCAACCCATCCCTTCGCACTGCATTATTTTCCCCGATAAGTGAAACAGACCAAGAAATGGGAAACATGGTAGAAACAGCAATTCTTTCACAATGGATGCACAGGGAGCAACTAGACTTAACCTATGCTAGGTGGAAAGAAGGCAGAAACGAAGGTGAAGTTGACCTTGTCTTGGTAGATGATAAAAGTTATAAGCCAGTTTGGGGAGTTGAAATTAAATGGAGTAATAGATATTTCGACAAACCTCAAGAATTAAAAAGTTTAATTAAATTTTGTGAAACAAATAAATTTGAATCGGCAGTTGTTACTTCAATTGATCAATTAGGAATGAAGGAAATACAAGGGCTAAAATTCACTTTTCTACCTGCTTCCATATATGCATACAATATTGGAGAGATTACATTAAAAATGAGAAATAAAAATTAAAAAACGAAAGCACAACACTATGTTTAGTGCATAGCACCCTTCGGGATGCTACGACACCATACACAAACCGTTAATTTTATTCCAAGCTAGCAGTTGTGTGAAATTATATGCCATTATGGGCAGAACGTGATTCTTTTGCTGCTCTAAACATGGTTTTTCCCAATTATGATAGTTTTTGGTTGTAAAGGCGCAAAGGCAGGGACTTTGCGCAACTGGGCCGTTAATTTTATTCCAAGCTAGCAGTTGTGTGAAATTATATGCCATTATGGGCAGAACGTGATTCTTTTGCTGCTCTAAACATAGTTTTTCCCAATTATGATAGTTTTGGTTGTAAAGGCGCAAAGGCAGGAGACTTTGCGCAACTAGTATAGACGCTGTGTATGTGGCTCTGACAGTATTTACTACAAGGTAAAGATAGCCTAGATGAAATAATGGCAATCGTTGGAAAACAGGATTTTTAAAATATCCTATAAACTATCGCGCAGAAGTATTGCTCCCATCACTTCTTGTCATATCTGTCCCACCGTTGCTTCCAATCATTCATTACACTATAGCGCCATTTCCCTATAGTCATTTGGCAGTCTGATGGAGATTTGTCAAGATCAATATAATAATTGGGGTAGGTACTTTTTTCGAAATGCCTAAACTGTCCGCCCCAACTTTCTTGGGTGGGGTCATCAACGTTTCCCGTACCACCAATTACCGGAGAAATCAAATATAACAATGAAGGACTATCTCCTTCCTTTAAACTGTTTTTGGGATAATTGGCCACAGGAAAGACATCGCCACATTTTTCTTGAAACAGGCCATCGTGGTTTGAACCGTGATTCCTAATATTGATATCGGTGAATTTGGTATAGGACCATTCTCCATCCTGAATTCCGGACTGATAAACACCGCGGAATGTTTCATGTTTGCCCCTTGGAAGAATCCCGTTTTCAATCCACCATAATTCAGGGTATTTCTTTTCCATGAAATTGTATACATAATCCCTGCTTATGGGATCATGCAGGGTATTTGAAGAACTGATATAGTAAATCCTTATTTTGTCGGCAATGTCTGGGGCATCGTAAAGTGCCTGGGCAGTTGTTGTTAAACTACCCCAGACCAATATCCAAAGTGGATTATCCTTCGTATAATCCCGAGCTGTTTTAATGATCCATTCGGAACCTTCTGTACTATTATTGTCCGAAGGGCCTTTTGGTTTTTTTGCACCGGATTTTATGATGCTGAGCAAATCTTTTTCCTGCATTAATTGGCTGTAACCGTTTTTACGTATATGTTCAACGTCTATCCTTTTTATCCAATTCTCAATGAGCCCCGTATGTTCTATGGTGTCCCAAGGGTGATGATCAATATCCGAATTGGGCGTTGCTATAATACCTTTTATCTTAATTATATCAGAATAATGCACAGCTCTGTACAATGATTGAATGTCATCGGGGTCGCCTCCCAGGTCGGTATCAATGATGACATCAAAGGTTCCATTTTGGGCTGTATTTTGATTGCAGGCAAACAAGATGGTTGTTAACAATAGTAGGCTATATAACTTATCCAAATATATCCCAATCATTTTCATCTGTTTTATGAGGCCTGTGCACTCGTCCATTATGGTCCAATTTTTAGTAGTAGCTGCCTTTAGGTTCCAGTCTTTGGGCTTTTAAGATAAGAATTTAATTGTAACTGTTTATTAGTGAAACTCAATTTTAAGAAGTCGGTAAGGGATCAATCCCAAAAGTTGGCGTGAATTGGATAAAGATATGATAGACTATCCCAGAGTTCGTGTTCTGTTCATTTTTTGCATCGCCCAAATGCGTAGCATTCATGAATACCATTAAAAATCAATAGACCAGCCGATGAATAAAAAACGACCAGGGCATTTTAAATAAGGTACGACATAACTTAGTTAAGAGGAGCCAGCTGTAGCCGTGGCTAGGCCGATTTTTCTTTTCTTGAAATCTACGGACTTTGCACGGCCGCAGCGTCCAGGCCGCTTTCACTAAGGTGAAATGTTCTGGACGCCTACCTACACCCGGTGTTAAAACCTCTTGATTTACTACTAAAACAAAATAGGCCGTTCCTTTGTTCCGTCAACCTATATAGTGTCAATAAATCATTGACCATTATTGAATACCGTTGAATATTGTCCTTGAAGTCCGTAGTTAAGTCGGTCTTCTTCCGTAGTGGAGATGACATGGCCGTAAAGAATTATTGAAGCCTTGGAAATAATTTAGGCCATGGCATCGGTCCCAAAAATCCAACGATTTTAGGGGCCACATAGTGAAGAAGGGTCTTTTCTTTTGTTTCGTTTTCTTTGGACAAGCAAAGAAAATGAAAGAATGATTATAATAAAAGTTTCATTCGATTATGCCCAACAAATAGAGACAAAATCAAACAAAAAACACACAAAAAATCATCTCAATCCCAATTTTTGCAGAAACACAACAATTAAGCATGGTCCTCGGTAAGACGCACTTAAAATTGCAAGTTGAACTAATCCCGCCTTTTTCGGCGGGATCTAGGTTCAATACCTATTATGAAGCTATTTTTTCCATAACAATATTTGCATAAACCCAACAATTGTTCCTGATCCATAAGGGCCATTGGGGCGGGCTTGCCCGAACTAGCGGGGGCTTATTGGGAATGGCACGAGATGGACGATCGCGCTAGCGGGGGTTATCTTTTTAGGTAGATAAAGGATGTACCTGAATTTGTCCTCCAATAGCTTTCAAAACCTTCATAATCGTAGCAAATTGAGGCTTGGAACCATCTGATAAGGCTTTGTACAAACTCGGTCTACTTAATCCAGTTTCTTCTGATATCTTGGTCATTCCAATGGCTTTTGCAATGTCTCCAATGGCATTAATCACATCTGCATTATCTCCTTCTTCTAAAACAGTATTGAGATACTCGGCAATCATTTCTTTGCTGTCCAAATAATCCGCTATGTCAAATTTTGAAGTTTCCATTTTTTATTTATTTAATTTGATCCAGATTTCTTTTGCTTTTTTTATGTCTTTCTGTTGAGTCGACTTATCTCCACCAATGAGTAGAACAATTATTTTTCCATCTTTTTCTATGAAGTAAACCCTGTATCCTTTTGCGAAATTCACTCGTAATTCTCTAATTCCGCCACCGACAGGTTTACAATCTCCAAAGTGTTCGTCCCTTTCAAGTTTCTGTATTCTAAACAGAATCTTGGCCCTGCCTTTCAGGTCTTTTAACTTTCTGAGCCACTTATCAAATTCGATTGTTTTTTCAATAAAGTACATAAAAATGTATCTACCTGGATACAAATGTAAATTATTTATTTTAATTGGGTATAAATTTTAGGAATTTTAGACTTGTGTGAGATATTGCACTTTACCTTAAAAAGTATTCACCTTGACATCCTTGAACATAAACGGATTTTTACTTATTATCAAGTCCTTGCCGCTTGTGCAGGTTACATCCTTAAGGATAATCTCATTGGTCCTGATGTAGGGAAATTTTTCCTGATATGAATCGTCCGTCATTTCTTCATTGAAATCTTTAAAAATGGCAGGCCCTTCATATCCCTCCAGATAGTTGCTGTCATCTATGTGTAGGTTTTCAATGGTAATTCTTTCGGGCATATAACAGGTGTAGCCAAAATTATGCTGCCCAGAGTACGAACCTCCAATTATATTGACACTGGAGCGCTTATCTCCCTTGGGTACAAAAATACAGTTTCGGATCACTATTTCCCCCTGCCATGTACTGCCATAATCCGAGCGCAAATTAATCAGGGTATTACCTCGGATAGTGCTGTTTTCCACAGTCAAGACACCGCTGCCAATGGCATTGATTCCCATATGTCCTAGGGTGGAGTTTAGGATTGTGGCATTGGCAACTCCCTTATGGGCGTCGAAGCGGGAAAGAATACAATGGTCATAGACCAAGTTCTTGGAATAGTTGGAGCTCATTATACCCCAAAAGGTGTTGTCATTAATATCATTGGTCTGTCGGCAGTTTTCAAATGATACATTGAGGCCACGGTTTACCAGAAGGTCATACGAGCCCATGGATACCGGTTTTCCTGCCGAGCCAATAGTACGATAGGTTTTACGTCCGGTAAGAAGGGTGTTCTTTACCTTTACATAGGCACAGTCACGGATATTGATAAAGCCGCCATAGGGCGCGCCATGTTCCCCTTCCCCAATAACATGGTGCTCTAGCCCATCGATTACTACATTGGAACGGGTGACCAATATGTTCCTGCTATAATAATTGTACTTGGATTCGGCCTTGTTGGCAATGGTGGTGAATAGGCCGCCCCTAATATACAGTGTTGTGGTGTCCAAAGGTATGGCGGTCACATTTGTAATCTGGTCGAAATCCCAAATAATCGGGGCATCCAAATCAACATTTCCGTTTTTGTCAACAACAAAGATATCCGTTTGTTGGGAGCCATTGTCTTGGTTTAGCCCATAACGGATATAATGCCTTACATTGGAATTCGTGACCGTGATAAGACAGGATTGGGGCAAAAGGACGTCAATTTTTTGCTGGTTTCTTTTAAGTGATGTTATTCCGTCGGGTTTAAAGGGCTGCAGGTTGGAAGCTACCTTAAAAACAGAGGCCTTGTGGTTTTGGACTTGGGTATCATCAATGATAAAGGCTGCTGTTCCAAAATCGGTGTTGGTTCGGATTTCTGCAGTACGTTCCTTTCCTCCTATATAGTAGGTGAAACCTTGGTCTGCTTTCACCATAAGGTTGTGTAGATTGGCAAAGGCATGAGTGGCGGCAATGGCGTCCATATCATCCGTTTTGCCATCACCAGTGGCGCCGAAATCACTATAGCGCACCCATCCAAGCCCTTTAAATTTAAGGACATTTTTTGGGGATACATTTACATGCAATTGCCCCTTTTTATCGGTTTTTACTTGCGTTTTTTTCTTTATGGAGGTGATAACTACATTTTTAAAGGGGTTTTCTACCTGCCCATATGTCAACATTGAACATGAAAAAAAAAGGAACAATAACACGGAATATTTCATCATGGGAACATGCTTTGGGTCATTAAGTTGAAAAAAATCCAGCTGACCTTATAAATATATAAAAACTTGGCATTAATCAGCGAGGTGTGCATTGTCGAGGAGATTTAGTTGTTCCCCTGTTTCTTGGAAATACCGGTTAAGTAATTTGAGTTACTATTTAATAATGGTGGACATATGAGCCTGACGATTTGGACAGGGTTGAGCCAGTAAAGGAATTTGTGGAGAAAAAACTATTTAATCCGCGCTAACGGAGGTTAGAGTGGCATATTGTTCAAATCTTGCCTTCCAATAATGGCCATGATTTCAACAATGTCATCATTTACTCTGTAATAAATACTATCTGAACGGTAAACACAGCGTCTATAGCCTTCTTTGATAAAATCAACTGCTTCAAATGAAAAAGGTAGTTGGGCAATAATGTCAAAATACTCGAAAAATGAATAGTAGTATTGGTCAGCTTGTTCAACACCAAATTTTCTCACTCCGTATTGATGAATTCGTATTAAATCCTCTCTGGCAGAGTTGCTTAATTTATAATTGGCCACGAAGTAGGGACTTTGATTCCTCCAGTATTTGCTCCTTACTATCTTCAGTAAATCCGCTGTTCTCAGCTTTTTCTAATTTAGTTCTGATCCAGTCTATTTGGACATGTTGTTTTCGGGCTTGTCTGATCAAATCATTGACCAGTTCACTTTTGCTAGAGTACTCCTTATTGTCTACTTGTTTTTTTAACCATTCATCGTTAGGTTCTGTGAATGTAATACTTTGTCTAGACATAGTTTTTATTTTGGTGTAAAAATACACCAAAAACGAATCAAATACAAGTTTCTAAATTATCACGCCTAGCTTAGGACATGAACCTTTCCTCAGGCGAGGGCGTTATCCTTGCCTGACGGTTAGACAGGCTAGTGCCTAAGTCATTTTATTCCGCAAAATCTTACCCTAAAACAATCAACTTCCAATCCTGCCCTCCGGCATGGTAGGTTATTAGTTCCTCAAATCCCACCGCGTAATGGGCTTCCAATGAACGGAGGTTGGTGGCATCTACCTCGGTAACGATACTGGTAAATTCTGGTTGCAGGGAGTTCTTCATGGTTTCGTACAACTTTCTAAAAATACCCTTTCGCCGGTATTCCTTGTCTATACAGATTTGCCCCATGACCATATAGGGGTCCCCTTTGGGTATTACGGAGTTTATTTCCTTAAACATTGGTTTTAGGACCTCTATGTCGTTACCAAACCGGGGATGCATGCAAAGCGCATAGCCCACCACCTTATCTTGGTCCTTGGCAATGATATGGGGGCAGGCAGCATTCATTTCGGTGAGGAGTTCCAAAGTATGTGACACGGTAACAAAGCCTTCTTTTTGCTTCTCATCTACATTTATATTTTGTAAATGGTTCTTTTGTTGCAGGTCCAGGATTTGCCGCAATTCGGTTTTTGTATTGCAGCGTTTGAATTTTATGTCCATTTAATCCAATTTTAGCCAATCCTTTCTATTTTTTATCACTTGTTTACTGGGTTTGCCTCCATCCTTCTCCGTTAACTGTATGGTATAGGTTGGGTTCGCTGAAAGAACAACGGTGGTTGATTTTGGACTTCCAAATCGGGTGTAGGCTATTTTTATACTGTCCCCTACCTTATATTGTGCCATTAGCTCCCCAAATTTCTGGTTGGACGTCAGGGGAGTATTGTTTACGGCGGTAATTACGTCTCCAAAATCCAACCCGGCCTTGTAAGCCGGACTCCCTTTTGGAGTGTTCCTTTGAACTATGCCTGCACCAAATTGGTTGATACCCACACTGGCCCCAAAATAGGGTTTGTCAGTAGCTCGTTTTAGCACTACGCCAACTGTGTTGAACAACTCTTCATAATTGGGCATTTCACTGTTATGGATATATCGATCAAAAAAACGATTGCCAAATTCCTTACCGGCGTACTGTACCAAGGTTTCACGTAGGTCTTGCAGTGTGTAGGGAACTTCCTTTTTACCATAGGTATGCCACACTAATTTCATAAAATCATCCAAGTTCAGTTTGTTTTGTCGCAACGATAGGTCAAGGGCCAATCCCAAAACACTGCCATAGGAATAATAGGAAATAAAGGTATTTTCCCTGTTCACGGGGTCAACAGAGGTGGCAGCGTCCACAAAGGGTGCCTGATAACTCATTTCTATCGGGTTAAAGAACTTCCTGGCCGGAGAGTTCCAAACATAGTTGAAAGTGCCTGTAAGTCCCTCAATATACTCTTCAGGGGTGATGATTCCGGCACGACAAAGGATAAAATTGGTATAATAACTGGTGAAACCTTCCGCAAACCAGAGCTCCCCGCTCATGTTGGCCTGCCCAAAATTGAAGGGCTCCAGGGACTTGGGGCGTATGCGTTCCACGTTCCAACAGTGAAAGAATTCATGGGCAACGGTGCCTATATTGTTCTTCATACTCCCTTCGGCCAAACCTTCAGTATCGGTAAGAATGGTAGAATTTCTATGTTCCATTCCATCGCCGGAAGCATGGGGGATATAGCAGGCCAAGAAAGTATAAGTATCGAAATCGTAGTTGGGTAGCTCGCCAAACACCTCCTTTTCGGCCAAAACCACTTTTTTAACCTGTTCAAAATAGGTGTCCAGCTCCGCCTCCGTACCGTTGTGGTGCAAGACAAATGCTATGGTTTGTTGATGGCCATTATTGTCCACGGTAAATTGGCGCATGTCGAAATCACTAATTTCAGTGGGGCTGTCCATAAAGTACTGTAGGTTGGGCGCCATATAGATATTGCCGGTAACCTTGGGCATTTGGGTAGCTACCTTCCAGTTTAGGTCCTCCCGTATCCTAAAGTCCACCTCTATTTTACGATCGCTTAAACTGGGCACATACACAAAGGTGGCCGGGATATTTAAATGGGCATGGGTCTCGTCTATTTGTGCATAGGTGCCGTCGCCACGATTGGCAAAAAGGGTATAACTTATCTTTACCTCCCCGTCATGGCCGCTGATTTCCCATTGGTAGGGATTGGGTCTATGGATGTCCAAGGGTTTTCCTTGGCTGTCCGTTGCCTTAAAATTATATACATTTTTTGCAAATTCGTGTAAGGCATAGCGTCCAGGGGAAGAGCGGCCCATATGTACCGAAAGTGGGCCGGGATCCAGGGAAGGAAATGTGGCCGTAATTTCAGCTTCGTGATGAACGGCATTTTCAAAGGAAATGGAGTAGCTGTTGCTCTGACCTTGCAGGCTTATACAACAGCTTATAATAAGGAGGC
This sequence comes from Arenibacter flavimaris, assembly GCF_030291335.1. Classification (NCBI taxonomy): domain Bacteria; kingdom Pseudomonadati; phylum Bacteroidota; class Flavobacteriia; order Flavobacteriales; family Flavobacteriaceae; genus Arenibacter; species Arenibacter flavimaris. The sequence continues at coordinate 256,249 of NZ_JASWIM010000003.1, read as the reverse complement.
TTAGAATATTGATTTTCATACAATCTGATTTCGGTACGTTTTTATTGATGTGGAACCTGGCCAAGGACAAGATTCCGTATTATTATATTTATAGGGCTTTGTATAAACGAATATACTATATAAATACAGGATATGCTACATTTGTATTATGACGGAATTACCAAATAAATTAACAGCTAAACTCGCCAAAAGACAGGCCGGTAACGCCCTTAGGAAATTGCCCTTGCCAAATGGTTTGATCGATTTTTCCTCCAATGATTATTTGGGGTTTGCCCAAAACGAGACCATTTTTAAAAATGCCTCCAGTATATTGGAAAAGAGAGGAATCACAGGCAATGGGGCTACAGGATCCAGGCTGTTAACGGGTAATAAAGGGCTTTATGGTGAGTTGGAAGTTTTGTTGGCGGATTTTTTTGGTTCCGATTCGGCATTGGTCTTCAATTCCGGATATGATGCCAACATAGGATTCTTTAGTGCCGTGCCACAGCGTACAGACATTGTTTTTTATGACGAGCTCTCCCATGCCAGTATCCGGGATGGTATTGGGATGGGCCTTGCCAAAAGCTATAAGTTTAAGCACAACCGCTTGGAAGTTCTTGGTAGCCATATAGACCGAGTGCAGGAAAGAAATGTAGATTCCGATATTTATGTGGTTACGGAATCTGTTTTTTCCATGGATGGGGATACTCCGGATTTAAAGTCATTGGCCGAATTGTGTGCTTCCAAAGGGGTCTATTTGGTGGTGGATGAAGCCCATGCTGTTGGGGTATTTGGCAAAAGGGGGGAGGGCTTGTTAAATGAGCTGGCAGTGCAGGATAAAGTATTTGCCAGGATCGTCACCTTTGGCAAGGCCATGGGCTGTCATGGCGCAGCAATATTGGGAAGCCATGCCCTTAAAAGTTATTTGGTGAATTTTGCACGCAGTTTTATTTATACTACGGGTATGCCGCCGCATTCCTTGGCAACGATATTAGCGGCTTGCGAACATTTGCCCACGTCAGGTGTGAGGCAAATGCAACTTAGACAGAATATCAACTTTTTTAAGGATCAATTGAAGCAGCATGACCTAAAACCCTTTTTTATTCCCAGTAATTCGGCGGTGCATTGTTGTTTGGTGGAAGGTAATGAAAAGGTAAAAAAATGGTCGCTACGGTTGCAGGAAAAGGGTTATGATGTAAAACCCATTCTTTCCCCTACCGTACCAAAAGGTCAGGAGCGATTGCGATTTTGTTTGCACAGTTTTAATACCGAAAATGAAATTGAGGACGTACTTTTAATATTGGCCAATTTATTTGATTAGCACATGACCCCAGAATTTTATACCATAGCTGCCTTTGAGTTTGTAGCCGATGTTCAAATACTAAAAGGACGGTTGGAGTCCGATGGTATCCCTGTATTTCTAAGGGATGAGAACACCCTCAATTCCGACCCCCTCATCAGCAATGCCATAGGCGGAGTGAAGCTACAGGTGTATTATTCAGATAAGGAAAAGGCTACGGAAATCTATAATGAAGTTAGGGCCTATGCTATGGATGACCAAGGAAATTTAAGGAGTTGTCCCAATTGCAATGCTCAGAGAATGGAGATTTATTAGTGAAACTCAATTTTGAGAAGGCGGTAGGACGCACTTAAAATTGCAAGTTGAACTAATCCCGCCCTTTTCGGCGGGATCTGGGTTCAGGGCCTGCCCTGAGGTTTAATACCTTTTATTATAACAGGAAAGGGATTTTTTATAAACTTTTTCCATTTTTTGAAAAAAGAAAGTATAAATGTCTAAATTGTGAGTTTATAACAGAACCAAGCTAGAATGAAACAATTTTTTGTAACAGGAATATCAACAGATGTAGGAAAGACAATCGCCTCGGCAGTTATGGCCGAAGCCTTGCAGGCAGATTACTGGAAACCCGTTCAGACTGGGGACGATTCTGATAGCGAAACAATTTCCAAATTAATTTCAAATACCAAAACGGTAATACATAAAAGCAATTACTCCCTAAAAGCGCCCATTAGTCCACATGCGGCCGCTGCTTTGGAAGGGGTTTATATAGACCACAATAAAATAACGGAGCCCAAAACGGAGAACCATTTGGTAATAGAAGGTGCAGGTGGGGTATTGGTTCCCCTAAATGATTCCGATACCATATTGGATATTATTATGCCAACGTATCATGTTATAGTTGTGGTGAAGCATTATTTGGGAAGCATTAATCATTCCCTTCTGACCATTAAATGGCTCTTGCTAAAGGGCTATGATGTTGCCGTACTTTTTAATGGGGAACCCAACACCGCCTCTGAGGATATTATTACTAAAATTACAGGAGTCCCTGTCTTGGGGAGAATTGGTCAGGAAGCTTCCTTGACCAAGGAGGTTGTTAGGAAATACGCAGAAGAACTGCGTCCTGCCTTAATGGCTTTGTAATATCGTTGGACGATAAAATATTTTCTAATTTCCAATAGGGATTATGGTCTGATTATCCCCCAAAAATGAATTGGGATCGGGATAGTGTTTTTAGTCATTATTCCCCATCTTTGTACTTCTATTTAAAAAGGATATCCAAGTGAAAAGTCTTTCGGAAAGAGATCAAAAGCACCTTTGGCACCCGCTTACACAACATAAACTGCACCCCAAAATGCTTGGCATTGTTAAAGCGAAAGGGGCAGTATTGTACGATGAGCAGGGCAAGGAATATATAGATGGAATTTCCTCGTGGTACACCTGTATGTACGGACATTGTAATGATGCCATAATAGCTAAGGTCTACCAACAAATGCAACAACTTGATCAGGTGGTCTTTAGTGGATTTACCCATGAACCGGCCATTGCGCTTTCGGAGGCGTTGATCACTTTGCTCCCTTCCAATCAGGAAAAATTGTTTTTTTCCGATAACGGTTCCACATCAACCGAAATTGGGATAAAAATGGCCTTACAGTATCATCATAATAAAGGGCAGAAGCGTGCTGTTCTTTTGGCTTTTGACGATGGTTTTCACGGGGATACTTTCGGGGCGATGTCCGTCTCCAGTTTGTCCGTATATAACGGCCCTTTTGAGGATTATTTTATTGATGTAAAACGGATTCCTGTTCCAACGGATGACAATATTGGGAATCTATTGCAGGAATTGGAAAATACCCTAAATCTGGATGCCATTGCCGGATTTATCTACGAACCCTTGGTGCAGGGTGCGGCAGCCATGAAAATGCACAAGGCAGAACATTTGGAGAAAATTCTGAAAGTGATAAAATCCCATAACGTATTGGCTATTGCCGATGAGGTGATGACGGGCTTCGGGAAGACCGGAAAACATTTTGCCTCCGATTATATGGAGGTGAAGCCAGATATCATATGTATGTCCAAGGCTCTTACGGCGGGAATGCTGCCCATGGCGGTGACCAGTTGTACCCAGGAGGTGTACGATGCCTTTTATAGCGATGATATTGCAAAGGGGCTATTTCACGGCCATACCTATACCGCTAATCCCTTGGCCTGTGCCGCGGCCTTGGCGGGAATTGAATTGCTGACCTCGGATGTGATTCAAAAAAACATTGGTAAAATAATACAATGGCATCAAGGGTTCGATGCCGAAATAAAGGATCATCCCAAAGTAGCAGCTACCAGGCAAACAGGGATAATCTATGCGCTGGACCTCAATATTACCATGGAACGCTATGGTAATGTTAGGGATAAACTGTTTAAGCATTTTATGGATTCGGGTGTTTTTCTTCGACCTCTAGGCAACACTATTTACATTTTGGCGCCCTATATCACCACTAGGGAGCAAATGCAAAAAATCTACAACAGTATAAAGGAAGTTCTTAATTCTTTTTAACCCATGCAGAACCAACCTATTTATATCACGGCCTTATCGTCTATCTCCCCTTTGGGCACTTCCTTGAAGGAGGCCTGGGAAAATTATAAACGTCCAGACCATTTTTTACAACAGAAAAACTATGGCACGGTAGCGGCTTGGGGATCAGCCTTAACGGAGGATGCACAAATAAAGATTTTAGATTTAAAAAATTCGGATTCCAAGTATAAAAACTTGGATCCTTCTGTACTATATGCCATATATGCCTCTAGGGAAGCTATAGCCCAAGCGGGTTGGAAGGATGGCAATTTTGGAGTAAACATTGGATCTTCGAGGGGTGCTACGGGACTTTTTGAACAATACCATAGCGAATTTATCCAAAATGGAGAGGCTTCTACCTTGTCCTCGCCTACTACGACTTTAGGAAATATTTCTTCCTGGGTGGCCCATGATTTACAGACCCAAGGCCCGGAAATATCACATTCCATTACTTGTTCCACTGCCCTGCATTCCCTGCTGAACGGGGTGGCGTGGCTTAAAAGTGGCATGGCCAATAAATTTTTGGTGGGAGGTAGCGAGGCGCCCTTAACACCCTTTACCATTGCACAGATGAAGGCCTTAAAGGTGTATTCCAGGTATGATCCGAGCGAATCGAAAGGGTTTCCCTGTAAAGCTTTGGACCTGGACAAGAAACAGAACAGCATGGTTTTGGGCGAAGCGGCCTCCATGGCCTGTTTGGAGAAAGGCAATATCCAAAATGCCCTTGCCCGTATTGAAGGCTTGGGATACGCTACCGAAATATTGGAACACAATATTAGCATTTCCTCCGATGCGGTCTGTTTTCAAAGATCTATGAAAATGGCTTTGGAGGGGATAGATCCCAAGGAGGTGGATGTGGTGGTATTGCATGCTCCCGGAACCATAAAAGGCGATTTGTCCGAAGTAGCGGCCATTAAAAAAATATTTGGAAAAGACATGCCGGCTTTGACCACCAATAAATGGAAGCTTGGACATTCTTTTGGTGCCTCGGGAATGTTGAGTTTGGAATTGGCAGTGTTGATGTTGCAGTACCAAGAGTTTATAGGAGTGCCATATGTGAAGCACGATGCCGTTCCAAAACAGATCAATAGGATAATGGTAAACGCAGTGGGCTTTGGTGGGAATGCGGTGAGTATTCTTTTGGGTAAGATTTAATTGTAGAAGCAAACAGAAGGAGTAAACTACCTCGGGGCAAGCCCGCGAGGCATTCGTAGGAAACGATTTTTAATTTTCCAGGCAAGCCTCGGGGTATTATACCCTTTGGCGGTGCCAATAAAAATCTATTGTGCCAAACCCTTAGGAGAAGTATTCATTATAAATTCTACGGATGACTATGAATTGGCACGCAACTAGAATTATTTCTTCTTTTTTTTGGGATTTTGCCAAGTATTGAAGATTGAATAAACTATCACTTTATTATTAATGATTTCATATATAACTAAGAAGGGAAAGCGTTTTAAAAATGCTTCTCTGTAAGGTTTACGTTTTTGGGGAAAGCTTTTAGGGTTGGCTATAATTCGTTCAAAATAGAAATCCGAATGTTCCAAGAATTCCTCGCCTAAACCAATTCTTTTTTCCTCGTAATAGGGATAGGCTTCAATAATTTCTAGGTTGGCATCGTTTATAACCTCTAAACTATATGCCATTACTGTGCAGCATTTCTGGCATTTTGTTTAACTTGTTCCCAAGTTAATGTATTACTTTCTTCATTGACATGGGCTTCCTTACGCTTATCGATCATTTGATATTGTTCTTCGCTTAAAGTTAGCTCCTGCTCGTCATTTTGATAGCTTTCCGCCATTGCTTTAATCATTTTTAAAGCCTTATGTCTGCCTTATCTATATACTCCCGGACCGTATTTCTTAAATCGATGCTTGCCATAATAATTTCTTATTGCTTAAAGTAAAGATACAATATAAGTTCCAAAAGTTTCTTTCCATTGAGATAAACAAAGTAATGGAGAATGCAGTTGACTTTAGGGGTAAAGCGGTGCGTATTATTATAGGTAGACCATAATTCCTTTTATTAAGGGATAGAATAGTTTGTCAACTACCTGGATAGTCCGTTTATAACTTATCAAAGTTTTTTTTAGCCCTTATTAAATAGCATTATCTATGAATTTAGGAATGGAATTTTGCAATTTCTGCAGATTATAGGTTATTTTTGACGCTTAAATCGATGTTGGCTTAGGGATTGCAGCGGCATCCTTTTTGTGTTTACCGAGCCTGGCGAAGGTAAACTGAAAAAGATATAGCGAAAAGCCCGACCCCGACTTCCTTTAACACCTACAAGGAGGACCTGCAAGGTCTTCACGACCTTGTAGGTCTACACCTTACAGGAGAAGGAAGTCGGGGGAAGCCCCAAGAACTAAAAAGTATGAGCGAAGTAAGACATAACTGGACCAAACAGGAAATACTGGATATTTACAATAAACCGTTTATGGAGCTCCTTTACGAGGCGGCCACCGTGCACAGGGAAAACCATGATCCCAATACGGTGCAGGTGTCTACCTTGTTGTCCATTAAAACGGGGGGCTGCCCCGAGGATTGTGGATACTGTCCGCAGGCCGCTCGTTATCATACGAAGGTGGAGGGCAATGATCTTATGAGCGTTTCCCAAGTGAAGGCCCAAGCCTTGCGTGCCAAAACAGCCGGAAGTTCACGGGTGTGTATGGGGGCTGCATGGAGAAATGTTAAGGACGGACCCGAGTTTGACCAGGTGTTGGAGATGGTGCGTACCATTAACAAGTTGGACATGGAAGTTTGCTGTACCTTGGGAATGATTACCGAGAACCAGGCGCATCGCTTGGCGGAAGCCGGACTCTATGCCTATAACCATAATTTGGATACTTCCGAGGACTACTATAAAGATGTAATCTCTACACGTGCGTTTAAGGATCGTTTGGATACTATAGACAACGTACGTAAGAGTAATGTTACCGTTTGTAGCGGTGGTATTATAGGTATGGGAGAAGCTTTGGAGGATAGGGCAGGTATGTTGGTGGCTCTTTCCACTTTGGACCCACAACCGGAATCCGTGCCGATCAATGCTTTGGTGGCAGTTGAAGGTACCCCTATGGCAGACCTACCTCCCATACCTATTTGGGATATGGTGCGTATGGTAGCCACTACTAGAATTATTATGCCGGAAACCCAGGTCCGTTTGTCCGCAGGGCGTACGCAAATGAGCAGGGAAGGTCAGGCTATGTGTTTCTTTGCAGGTGCCAACTCTATTTTTGCCGGGGATAAATTGTTGACAACCCCTAATCCGGACGTTAACGAGGATATGGCTATGTTTAAACTTTTGGGGCTAAACCCACAAAAAGCTTTCACCAAGGTTTCCCAGCCAAAAACCGTGGAAGCCGAGGATTCCCGGTACGAAGCCAAAGGCGAAAAGCCAAAATGGACCAGGCCAGGCCATACTATAGACAGGAACGAGGCCGCTAAAAAGAAGGCCAATCTTACAGAGTAATCCTTTGTTGGAAAAAATTGTAAGGTAACTTATTTTAGGTTTTTTAACTTTGTTAGCTTAAACAACCAGACTAGATTGAACTTAAAGGAGATTCCAAGGGTAGCTAATATTTCCAAAGAAGAGTTTCTCAATGACTATTTTAGACCACAGAGACCAGTGGTACTGGAAAAGTGCATTGAAGAATGGCCAGCCTATTCCAAATGGAATTTTGAATATATGAGGCAGGTGGCCGGCAACAAAATTGTTCCACTTTATGATGACCGGCCGGTACATCATGAGGACGGATTTAACGAGCCCCATGCTACCATGAAAATGTCCGATTACCTGGACCTCTTGCAAAGGGAGCCTACAAAATATCGCATTTTTTTATGGAATATTCTTAAGGAAGTTCCAGAGCTTCAAAAGGATTACACGTTCCCTGATTTTGGTCTTAACCTAATGAAGGGGTTGCCCATGCTTTTTTTTGGTGGTGCCGATTCCCATACCTTTATGCACTACGATATTGATCTTGCCAATATCTTCCATTTCCATTTCGCAGGAATAAAGGAGATTATTCTATTCCCCCAGTCCGAAAACAAATACCTGTATAAGGTGCCACATTCGTTGATTACCCATGAGAGCATAGATTTTTCCAATCCCGATTATGAAAAGTGGCCCGCATTAAAACACGCCTCAGGGTATAAAACCCGTCTGGAACATGGGGAGGTGTTGTATATGCCCGAAGGGTATTGGCACTACATGAAATATATAAGCCCGGGTTTTTCTATGAGCTTAAGGGCAATGGCAAGAAATCCGGTGAATTTGGGAAGGGCGTTCTACAATGTATTGGTGATGCGCTATTACGATAATATTATGCGAAAATTAAAAGGTCAGGAGTGGATAGACTGGAAAAATGAACAGGCCATAGAAAGGACAAATAAACAGTTGTCCTAAGCGTATTATCTAAGGAAAGGAATATCTTTGTCCCCTTTAAATAAAATCTATTATGAAGTTAATTATGAGAAAATTATTGCTTGGGTTGGTATTTGTTTTGACCGTGTCCTCTGTTAGTGCACAGGCTTTTGAGGGTAAGGAAGATATGAAATTTCAGATAGGGATCAATTTTCAGGAAAATGGTACCGGAATTGTATTGACGTATGATTACGGTTTGGGCGAGAACTTTTCAATTGGCCTGGCGTCTTCCTATGTATTGGGGGTGGTAGAATTGATCGATGCCGATTTTGGGGACAGAATAGACCTAAAGGCAAGATTCAATGCCAATTTGGGCAGTGTTTTTCAATTGGGGGACAATGTGGATATTTATCCGGGGTTGGACTTAAGTCTTAAAAATTTTGGAGGTCATTTGGGTATCCGCTACTTTTTTAGCGATGGCTTTGGTGTATTTTCCGAATTAAACGCCCCACTGGCAAAGTATAATACGGATACCCTAACACCGGCTGAAAAACTGCACAATCAGTTTGTATTCACCATTGGGGCCTCTTTTAATCTTAATTAAAATATAAGATCCTTGGCCCTTTCCTAAAGGAGGGGGCCAAAGGTCTATTTTTATTAGTGAAACTCAATTTTGGGAAGTCGGTAGGACGCACTTAAAATTGCAAGTTGAACTAATCCCGCCCTTTTCGGCGGGATAAAGGTTCAGGGCCTGCCTATGTCAGCCACAGACAGGCCTGCCTTGAGTTTGAATACCTTTTATGTATTGGGAACCAGTTCATATACTTTTTCGTACACCATGCCACTTTCCCACCCGCGGTACAAAAGATAGTCGGCCAGTTTTTTTCTCCGTTTTTGTAGGTCTTTTTCCCTTATTTCTGCCAAGCGTTTTTTGGCAAGGGCATTAAAGGTTTTTAAATATTCTTTGGAGTCTATTTCCTCCATGGCCAACCTTATATTATATTTGGAGACTTCCCTGTACTTCAATTCATTTTCAATTCTATTTTTTCCCCACTTTTTTATATTGAATTTGCCCCGGGCAAAGCTTCGGGCAAAGCGTTCCTCGTTGAGGTAATTTTCTCTAATAAGATGTCCTACAACCACGTCTATGGCTTCGGGAATCATATTCATTTCCCGTAACTTGGAAATCACCTCTTTATGGCAACGGTCCTGATAGGCGCAATATCCTTCCAATTTCTTGGTGGCTTCGTCTACGGTATAGGAATTTTTTGGAATTATCATTGGGTAAATAACAATCTGGATGTATTATTGCTCCTGCCAATTCGGTGGATAATTACTGTAAATATACGTTGGTTTGTGGAATTGGTAAATCAAGGCCGTTATTTTATTGAAAACCTTAAAGCCCCAAGGCTATAAGTGGTATTATTTTAGGATTGTTAATTGGTGAAGTAGGTATATTGTAATTATATTTACAACTCATAAAACAATCTCTAAAATGAATAATAAATTTAAGATGTGTGTGGTAGCCTTAAGCCTACTACTGGCTTGTACTACTTTGTCCATGGCCCAGCAAATTAACCCCATAGAGGGGCGTTGGGATATGGTTATTTCCCAGGAAGGGGAAGAGCTTCCTTCATGGTTGGAAATCCGTCATTCCGGTTCCCGAACCTTGGTAGGTAGGTTTGTTTATGCCATGGGTAGTGCCAGGCCAATTTCTGAGGTAAAAATGCAGGATGGAAAATTTAGTTTTGCCATTCCCCCGCAATGGGAAGACGGTAATAGTTATATGGAGTTTGAAGGAAGCATGACCGGTGATGTCCTAAAGGGCACCATGTTATACACCAACGGAAAAACTTATAATTGGGTGGCTACTCGCGCCCCTAAATTGGAGTATACCAAAAATCCTAAGTGGGGCAAGCCCATTAAGTTGTTCAACGGCAAGGATCTGTCTGGGTGGCAGGCCATGGGGGAAAACCAGTGGATAGTGGAATCAGGGGTGTTAAAAAGTCCTAGATCTGGGTCCAATTTGGTTTCGGAACAAAAGTTCCGCGATTTTAAATTGCATTTGGAGTTCAAGTATCCCAAGGGAAGTAATAGTGGGGTTTATTTAAGAGGACGCTATGAGGTGCAGATTACAGACAGTAAGGGGGCAGAGCCTTCGGATGTGGAATACAGTGGCGTATATGGCTTCCTTACCCCTAATGAGGTAGTGGCCAAAGCAGCTGGTGAATGGCAGGAATACGATATTACCTTGATCGGGAGAAGGGTAACTGTGGTAGCCAATGGAACAACGGTGATCAGTGATCAAATTATCCCTGGTATAACCGGAGGGGCTTTGGACAGTAAGGAAGGGGAGCCGGGACCTTTGTACTTTCAGGGGGATCACGGTCCTATAGAATTTAGGAATATAATTGTTACTCCCAGGATTAAGTAATTTGAAGTTGTAAAGAAAAGCAGCTTACAATGAATTAAATCCCCGATGTTTCTAATTCGGGGATTTTTTTACCTCTCCTTTGGAGAGGTCAGAACTGCTTTTTTTAGCAGTTCTGGGTGAGGCAATAATAGTTTTATAAACAAAAAAAGCGACTCCGTTTTGGAAGTCGCTTTTTGTTTAGTATATGGTTTTACCGTCTTTGTTCTTAAAACGATACTCAAGATACGTATAGGCATCCCTGGGTTGAATTTTAAGATTTGGAAAACAACAAAGCCTTTTTATCTACTGAAAACTTTTGCCTTAGAAGTAAATAGCGTCTTGTGGGCCGATCTCCTTCTGTAGTGTAGGAGGCGTGGCCGTGAAGAATTATTGAAGCCTTGGAAATAATTTAGGCCGGGCCACCGGTCACAAAAATCCCAAGATTTTTGGGGACACATAATGAAGGAGTGTCTTTTCTTTTGTTTCGTTTTATTCATTGCCTTATTATAAAATAAAAAATAATGAACTAAATCGAAGATTCACGAAATCCGATAAAAAACAATAACAACCAATTGAGTAAAATGAAAGAATAATTTTATAGTGGTAAATGGTTCTTAGGATAATTTTACTCCAAATAGTCTGGCGTTAGCCAAGCTGTAAACAATCCTGTTCCAATGTTTTTATTGACACCTAAACGTACAACCATAATCAATAAATATTAAAACAAAAAAAGCGACTCCGTTTTGGAAGTCGCTTTTTGTTTAGTATATGGTTTTACCGTCTTTGTTCTTAAAACGATACTCAAGATACGTATAGGCATCCCTGGGTTGAATCTTAATCCATCTTTTGTGTTCCAAAAACCATTTGGAACGAATGGATGGAAACCCTTTGGTTATATAGGCGGCAATAAATGGATGGATGTTTAAAATAATCCCATTGTCCTTTGCCGGACCTTTTAAGAGTTTTTCCAGATCTGCATTTATCTTGTCGATCAAAACAATTGGGGCCTCTACCTCCTGACCGGAGCCATTGGGGTTCTCCTCACTTGTTTTAATGTTCATTTCGGGCCTGACCCGTTGTCTTGTAATTTGTATAAGTCCAAACTTACTTGGGGGTAGTATTTTGTGTTTGGCCCTGTCGTCTTTCATCTCATCCCTGAGGTGGTCAAAAAGGCGTCTTCTGTGTTCGCCTTTACCCATATCGATAAAGTCTACCACGATGATTCCTCCCATATCCCTAAGGCGTAATTGCCTTGCGATTTCAGAGGCGGCCAATAAATTTACTTCTAGGGCTGTGTCTTCCTGATTCTTGGCCTTATTGGAACGGTTACCGCTGTTAACGTCTATGACGTGAAGTGCTTCGGTGTGTTCAATAATTAAATAGGCACCTTTGCTCATGGAAGCTGTACGGCCGAATGAAGTTTTAATTTGTCTTTCTATCCCAAATTTTTCAAAGATGGGAACATTGGAACTATACAATTTTACAATAGATTCTTTTTCCGGTGCAATCTCATGCACATAATCTTTTACTTGCTCAAAAAGCGTTTCGTCATCTACATGGATTCCTGTAAAGGAGTCGTTAAAAACATCCCTAAGAATGGAAGAAGCCCTTGTAAGCTCTACCAAAACTTTGGATGGATGCGGTGCTCTTTGGATCTTATTGCACATTACTGACCATTTGTTCAGTAAATTCTGCAAGTCTTTGTCTAGTTCTGCTACTTTTTTGCCTTCTGCTACTGTTCGGATAATAACGCCAAACCCTTTTGGTTTAATACTCCTTACGAGTCTTTTTAACCTATCTTTTTCTTCTTTGCTTTCAATTTTTTGAGAAACTGAAACGCGGTCGGAAAAAGGGACCATGACCAAGTAACGGCCAGCTATGGAAAGTTCAGAGCTTATTCGTGGTCCTTTTGTGGAAATGGGTTCCTTTACTATTTGTACGAGTAAGGATTGATTGGCTTTAATAACATCGGTGATGCTACCATTTTTGTCAATATCTTCTTCAAACTGAAAATTACTTAAAGAGTAGTCCTTAAGTTTTCCAGTGCTAACTTTTTTAATGAATTTCAACATAGAAGCTAGTTGCGGCCCCAAATCGTGGTAATGTAGAAAGGCATCTTTCTCATACCCTACATTTACGAAGGCTGCGTTTAGTCCAGTTACCGGTTTTCTTACCTTGGCAATTAAAATATCGCCAACGGCAAAGTCGTTACTGTCTTCTTCTTTGTGTAATTCAGTGAGTTTTCCATCCTTTAGCAAGGCAAAATCAACGGCATTGGAACTAGATCTTACGATTAATTCTCTATTCACCTGAATTAATTTATATTCATCCCGCCACTCTTTATAACAAGTGGGGACAAATGATTAAACAATAATTTGTACAGGTTGTATAAACCCGTCGAAATTCTTTTGTGAATTTCTATGTCAAGGAACGTATAAAAGGAAAAAGTAGTCGTTACAACTACTTTTTCTTGTGTCGGTTAGCTCTCCGGCGTTTTTTACGCTTGTGGGTAGCTACCTTATGTCTTTTTCTTTTTTTACCACTAGGCATAGAGGTCTACTTTTTAAGATTAATAATATTTTATTTGACTTGTACATTACTTTTTACACCTTCTACAAAAACCTTGGCCGGTTTAAAGGCTGGGATGTTGTGTGCGGGGATTTTAATGGTAGTATTTTTGGATATGTTCCTACCTGTTTTTTCAGCTCTTGTTTTAATGATAAAACTGCCGAAACCTCTTAAGTATACGTTGTCTCCGCTTTCTAAAGATGTTTTAACCTCATCCATGAAAGATTCCACAGTTGCTTGTACATCTCCTTTTTCAATTCCCAGTTTTTCTGAGATTTTCGTTACAATTTCCGCTTTCGTCATTTTAACTAAATAAATTTCTAAAGAATTTTTTTTCGGGATGCAAATATATGAATTAAATTCAATCTTTCATTGCTAAGGAACTTAATTTTAAGTTGGTAAACCATTACTTTTGTAAATTAGGCCCAAGTAAATGAACTTTTCCAGAATTATTTTAGAGTGGTACGAACTAAATAAAAGGCTTCTTCCTTGGCGTAGTACCAATGAGCCCTACCGTATTTGGCTGTCGGAAATTATGCTTCAACAGACCCGCGTAGCCCAAGGTATACCTTATTATTTGAAGTTTGTGGAGGTTTTTCCCCAAGTACAGGATTTGGCCGCGGCACCCGAAGAGCAGGTGCTTAAGTTGTGGCAAGGTTTGGGGTATTATTCCAGGGCCAGAAACTTACATGCCACCGCAAAAATAATTACGCAAAAATATAATGGAAAATTTCCAAACACTTATAAGGAGCTGTTGCAATTGAAAGGTATTGGCGATTATACGGCCTCGGCAATAGCCTCTATTTGTTTTGATAGACCAGAGGCAGTGGTGGATGGAAATGTCCATAGGGTCTTGGCCAGATATTTTGGTATAGACTTGCCCATAAACAGTTCGGAAGGCATTTTGTACTTCAAGGAATTGGCCAAAAAAATTATGGACCCCAATAACATAAGGGACTACAATCAGGGTATAATGGAATTTGGGGCCCTGCAATGCACTCCGCAGAGTCCGGATTGTGGTCAATGTCCCTTGCAAAGTGGCTGTGTTGCCTTTGCGGCAAATAAAGTAGGTGTACTGCCGGTAAAAATAAAAAAGAACAAGATCCGCAAACGTTATTTTAATTACCTGGTATTGGTAGACGAAGACGGGCAGACTTTATTGCAGCAGCGCAAAGGAAAGGGAATTTGGCAAAATTTATATGAATTTCCTTTAATGGAAACCGAAAAGTATATTGGCCAGGGAGAAGTTGAAGGGAATTTAAAGGAATTGGTAGCCTTGGAGGAGCCCTCGGAAATTTACCTTTATAATAAAAGTGAAATAGTTCATAAACTTTCACACCAACATTTGCATACTAGGTTTTGGATCATCACCTTTGAATCCAAACTTGAGAATGGCATACAAATAGCTGAACTTCATAAATATCCTGTTCCAGTTTTAATTGCAGATTTTATAAAAACGTTTAAAATTTAGTACTTTTGAACTTTACTTTGAGTTATGAGCGGAACACTAAATAAGGTAATGCTGATCGGGCATTTGGGAGATGAGGTTAAAATTCACTTTTTTGAAGGTGGTAACTGTATAGGGAGATTCCCATTGGCTACCAATGAGACCTATACCAATAAGCAGACTGGGGAAAGGGTAACCAACACGGATTGGCATAATATTGTGGTGCGGAACAAGGCCGCTGAAATCTGCGAAAAATACCTGAGTAAAGGGGATAAGATTTATGTGGAGGGCCGACTTAAAAACCGTCAATGGCAAGGGGAAGATGGCAATACCAGGTATACAACCGAGGTGCATGTTCAGGATTTTACTTTCTTGACCACGAAAAAAGAAAGTATGGCCAACGCCCAATCAAGTAGCCAAAATCAACCACAGCAGGGTGCATCTGCCACAACAAATAAGGCCAATGAGCCGTTAAGTAACAACGGAGCTGAAGAGGAAGATGATTTACCATTCTAATCTAATTAAATTTAAAAACTGACTATTGGACCCAGACCCCCTTAGTTTATTATTGAATTTTATTGCAATCGATAGCGGTTTTGCTTTTAAAATCGCATTCCTTTTTATTTTGTTGTCTTTTTCCGCCCTTATTTCCGGGGCCGAAGTCGCTTTTTTTGGACTATCCCAAACCGATGTCAACGGGATAGGGGAAAAAAAGACGGCCAAAGGGAAAATCATAGTTACACTTCTGGATCGTCCCAAAAAACTTTTGGCAACTATTTTAATTGCAAACAATGCCATAAATATTGGCGTGGTATTGTTGTTCAATAATATTGGCGACACCATTTTCTCTAACATTACATATGTTATCTTGGGACTTGTGCCGGTACGCTTTCTCTTGGAGGTAGTAGTGGTTACCTTCTTAATATTGATGTTTGGGGAGATTTTACCCAAAGTATACGCAAACCGCAATAGATTTACCTTTGCCTTTTTTATGGCTTTTCCATTAAAGGTCTTGGATTTTCTATTTTCGCCTTTAAGTTTACCGATGAGGTCGGCAACCATATACCTTTACAATAAATTGGGCAAACAGAAATCCAATCTTAACGTAGGCCATTTGTCCCAGGCCTTGGAACTCACTTCGGAGGGCGATACCACGGTAGAAGAACAAAAAATACTGGAGGGGATCGTTTCCTTTGGAAATACGGATACCAAACAGGTGATGCGCCCAAGAATCGATATTTTTGCCCTTAATGAGGAAATGAAATTTACGGAAGTCTTGGCGGAGATAAAAACCCATGGGTATTCCAGAATACCGGTTTTTTCCCAAAATATGGACAACGTGTTGGGCGTACTTTATGTTAAGGACCTCCTGCCTTACATCGATCGAAAAACCTTTAATTGGATGTCCCTGATCAGGGAGCCCTATTTTGTTCCCGAGAACAAAAAATTGGACAATTTGTTGCTGGATTTCCAGTCTAAAAAAAATCATTTGGCCATTGTGGTGGATGAATATGGCGGCACTTCCGGAATAGTGACCCTCGAAGACATTATAGAGGAAATAGTAGGGGATATTAGTGATGAGTTTGACGATGAGGACCTAATTTTCTCTAAGCTGGACGATTTTAACTATGTCTTTGATGGCAAAACAGCTTTGAAGGATTTTTATAGGGTAGCCAAGATTGAGGATGAGGATGATTTTGAGGAGAAAAAAGGGGAATCTGAAACGGTTGCAGGTTTTGTCCTGGAAATAGCCGGAAGCTTTCCCAAAAGAGGCGAAGTGGTAAGGTTTAAGGATTATCAGTTTGTTGTGGAGAGCCTGGATAAAAAACGTTTGAAACAAATAAAAATTACATTGCCACATGAAGCATAATCCCGTACTTCTTATTTTTTTGCTATGTCTTGTGTCGGCCTGTAAGGACGATGTTTTGCCCAAACCAAAGGCTATGCTTAGATTGGAATATCCTTCAGGAAAGGAAGGGATGTTGGAAACAGAACACTTTTCTGTCAAGTACAATGAAATGGCCAGATTAAAATCCGAGTCCAATACTTCCTTTACATTGGACTACCCCCTTATGAAAGGCTCTATTTTTATTAATTATAAGGCAGTGAAGGGCAATTTGGACAAACTGCTTACCGATGCCCAAAAACTGAGCTACGAGCATGTTGTAAAGGCCGACGGCATTTATGAGGAACCTGTGGTCAATGAACCCCATAAGGTTTATGGAATGTATTACGAAGTAAAGGGTAATGCAGCCTCCCAATCCCAGTTTTATGTAACGGATAGTACAAAACACTTTGTAACCGGGTCATTGTATTTTTATGCCAAGCCGAATTATGACTCTATTTTGCCTGCAGCAGTACACCTTCAAAAGGATATTCGCAAAATTATTGAATCATTACGTTGGAAGGGATAGCAATCCCCTAATTGTCTTTCAATAATTCTTCTGCCTGCCCAATGCTGGAATTTATTTGATCCTTAAGGGCTTTCACCTTTGACTCTTCCTCATCCAGCCATTTTTGTTTTTCTTCCGTCAATGCTTTTCCGTTGAGTATTTCGTCGCCATCAAAACGATCGCCAAAACCCTTCATCCAGTCCATCATAGCTTTGTGTGCCACCTTTAATTCCTCCCTGGCAGCTACATAGTCGTCAGAAGAGGCATCATTAGTAATTTTTTCGTCCAATTGCGACACTAATTTACCTATGGTCCCCATTTTGGGCATTACCTCATCATGAATGGCCATTACGTTTTTCATCTGTGAATTATCATTGTTTTGATCTTTACAGGAGTAGGCTACCGCAATTAGAACGGATAGCATAAGGATTAATTTTTTTTTTGTCATCGGGTAAGGTTTATTGCTGTTACAGCTGGCCAAAGAAGCCTGTTAAGTTAATATTTAATGGGGCCAATTGTTTTTCACATGGTCCAGATCAGTACATTTTAGGTTGCCAAAGATACTGAATTATGAACGTTTTATAAACGATTTAAATACCATTCCCATGAAAATTGAAGGGGTTTGTGTTGCATACTGTATCTGTTGCTATGTAATGGATCCAATAACCGTCCATATTCCTATTGATCCCAAATTTATTAGTGAAACTCAATTTTAAGAAGTCTGCAAGACGCACTTAAAATTGCAAGTTGAACTAATCCCGCCCTTTTCGGCGGGATCCAGGTCCACTGCCTCGACCCTGGGGTCGATACCTTTTATTAGTGAAACTCAATTTTGGGAAGTCTGTAAGGCGCACTTAAAATTGTAAGTTGAACTAATCCCGCCCTTTTCGGCGGGATCCAGGTCCACTACCTTTTATTTTATGGACGCCTTTTTTGAATAGCCGGGCTAGGGAAAAAAATTCAGCGGAACATGGGTTAATGTCCTGTCCGGGGATAAGCCGTAGATAAGCCATAGATAAGCCGTATATAAGCCGTATATGAAAATAGGGAAAAACAGGTTGGATCCATCCCTTTTTGGCGCGCTAAAATAGCTCCGTTTCAAGACACTTTTTACCTTTCATGGACGTCAAAATACGCTCCGGGATCCCTTGCGGAAAACGAAGCCAAAATGCAGTGTCTTTATTAGTGAAACTCAATTTTGAGAAGTCTGTAAGGCGCACTTAAAATTGCAAGTTGAACTAATCCCGCCCTTTTCGGCGGGATCCAGGTCCACTACCTCGACCTTGGGGTCGATTCCTTTTATTAGTGAAACTCAATTTTGGGAAGTCTGTAAGGCGCACTTAAAATTGCAAGTTGAACTAATCCCGCCCTTTTCGGCGAAATCCGGGAAATTTGGGTACTATTATCCGTCTTTGCGATTGGTTTCATAGGCAAATGTGGGCATTCAAATAATTCCATGTTAATTTTCGTGTATAAATCATTAAAATTCTGTAAATTAAATCCATAACCTAAAAATTCTATACAATGAAACAATTTGCACTTCCTATTAGGTTTGGCATAGCTGTTAGCGGCTCATTAATTGCCTATTTCTTGTTACTGTCCCTTTTTAACCTCCACACCAATATTTTTTATAGTCTTTTTAATGGTGTAATAACGGGATTCGGAATATATGAGGCCATTAAATACTTTAGGGTCAAGGAAGGGCCTTCCTTTAATTATGGCACAGGTTTTACTGCGGGGATTGTTACCGGGTTTGTGGGTACATTGATTTTCACCATTTTTTTTGCCTTTTATGCTACGGAGATAAATCTGGGGTTTTTGGAGGAGCTCTCCACGGTTTGGTTCAGGGATTATAATACTTCAGAGGGCATTGTGTTCTTTACTGTTGCCATCATGGGCTTTGCAACTTCCTTGGTATTGACCCTTTCATTTATGCAATTATTCAAGACCTCCAACAACCTCAAAAGGAAATCGGTTTAAAAATCTTAAAAATCACTTGTGGATTAAGGATTTAGGAGTATATTTGCACCCGCCTAAGTAAATATTAGGCTTGTTCTTAAATTTTATAAATAACACAAGCTATGTACGCAATTGTAGAGATAGCAGGGCAGCAATTTAAAGTTGCGAAAGACCAAAAAGTGTATGTTCACCGTTTGCAAGACGAAGAAGGTAGCAAAGTAACCTTTGATAACGTTCTTTTGTTGGAAGATGGTAGTAACATTACAATTGGCGCCCCAGCTATAGACGGAGCCGCTGTTGAGGCTAAAGTCATTAAGCACCTAAAAGGTGATAAGGTAATTGTCTTTAAAAAGAAAAGACGTAAGGGTTACAAAAAGAAAAACGGTCACCGTCAATATTTGACCGAATTGGTAATAGAAGGTATCATTACCTCTGGAGCCAAAAAATCCGAGAAGAAGGCGCAACCAAAAAAAGAAGCCAAGCCTGTCGCTAAAAAAGCAGCGGTAAAGGCGGAAGCTCCAAAGAAGGTGGAAGCTAAAGCTACCGAGGATTTGAGTAAAAACACGGTTGCTGAGTTAAGGGAATTGGCAAAAGCTAAGGGAGTTGAAGGTTATTCTTCAATGAAAAAAGCAGAATTAATTGCCGCTTTAAGTTAATAACAAGAATAAAAACTATATATCATGGCACATAAGAAAGGTGTAGGTAGTTCTAAAAACGGTAGGGAATCAGAATCAAAACGCTTGGGCGTTAAGATTTATGGTGGACAAGCTGCCATTGCAGGAAACATCATTGTAAGACAACGTGGTACCAGGCATAACCCAGGTGAGAATGTTTACGCTGGAAAAGATCATACTTTGCATGCAAAGGTAGATGGTCTTGTAAAGTTCCAAAAGAAAGCTGGAGGTAAATCTTATGTTTCTATTGAACCATTTGAAGCCTAAAAAGAAAATCTTTTAAGATTTAGGAACCCTCTTTGGAAACAAAGAGGGTTTTTTGTTTTACTTATTTAAAGATATTTTTTAGTCTTTGCTGGATGTGCAATTATGATTTATTACGGATCAAGAACAATTTTTGTGTTTATGAAAAAAAGGGATTAATTTGATCAGTCGTGTTTTTTTTGATATATAGTTTTTATTAATAGGAGCAATTTAGTAAAACCAATGATTAAATTATTTCCAAGGCTTCAATAATTCTTAACGGCCATGCCATCTCCACGACGGAAGAAGAACGACCAAACGATAGACCTTGAGGGCAATACCCAAAGGTTTTTAATAACGGAAATGACTTATCTCACAGGAGGGTTGACGGAACGTAAGGACCGGCCTATTTTCAATTTACTTAAGTGGTTATTATGACCTGCCTTAGGCAGACAGGTTTTTTATAGGTTTTCGTGAATCTTCGATTTCGTCTTAAATCAAGTGGTTTTCACATTGGACGCCGGGGCCGTGGAAAGTGCGTAGATTTAAAGAAATTTAAAATCAGCTTGGCCATGGCTACAGCTGGCTCCTCCTAACCACAAGGTACCCCGTACCTTGGTTAGTAGGCCCTGGTCGTTTTTTATTCATCGGCTGGTCTATTGATTTTTAATGGTATTCATGAATGCTACGCATTTGGGCGATGCAAAAAATGAACAGGACACAAAAATTAGATAGTAAATTATTTCTTTTTCTAATTTACACACAACTTTTGGGATTGATCCCTTTGCTGGATGTGCAATTATGATTTATTACGTCCCATGGCGACTTTTTGCATTTTTAATCGTCCCTAGGCTGTTAAATCCTACCAGGGCTGGCTCCGAAAGTTGTTCAGCTTTGCATATGATACGGTTTCCGATAAATAATCCACAAGGTTGTAGTTGGGGATGGGTAAAATACTTTCCAATAGGCGCGTATCCCATTCATTGGGTTTAGAGGTCATATAAGGGTGTAAGTGCAGCCCAATGGTCTTATAGTAATACTCTTCCAATTTTGAGGAAAATCCTGTTGAGGTATTAATTTGATTCTCG
Source organism: Arenibacter flavimaris (assembly GCF_030291335.1). NCBI lineage: Bacteria > Pseudomonadati > Bacteroidota > Flavobacteriia > Flavobacteriales > Flavobacteriaceae > Arenibacter > Arenibacter flavimaris. Next base: position 235,257 of record NZ_JASWIM010000003.1, on the reverse strand, counting down.
GTAAAACTAAAATTAGAGAAACCTACGACCTTTAAAATTTTGGAAATGCCTTTTTTCATATTCGTCTCTTTGGAGTTAACAATGTTCAATTGTTGAATTTCAGTAGAAATTACCATGGCTATTACCTGGGCAGCATAGTCTGTAGGAATAATATTTAAGCCTGTAGCCGTATTGGTGGTAATACGTATGGCATCCATGGAATTGCTATTGTGAAAAAACTTGGCAAAAAGGTAAAAAACCATGTATTTTGATATAAAATAATGTGGGCTCTCATTAATATTTCCCCCCAGAACGCTGGGCCGCAATATTTGAATGGGAATATTGTTTTCTTCCCCGGCTTTTAATAGGAATTTCTCAGAAGCGTGTTTGGAGGCTTCGTAATGGTTGCGATAGTCGCCATTTTTTATTTGGGTATAATCATTGTGCATTATTCCGGCCATATTTCCTGCCGCAAATGCAGTACTAATAAAAACGAATTTTACAATGCTACTGCGGTATGCATTGAATATTTCTTTGGTAAACTCTAAATTTTGACTGAATATTTCCTCTTTGGCGGCGGGATCCGTAGATAAATTGACGAGCCCGGCCGAGTGTATAAAATAATCCAATTTGGTGTTTCCTAGAAAGGACGTAGGATTTAATAATTCTTCCGCATCTACCGTGACTATTTTTTTTAAGACATCGGCAAGGTTCTTCTTTACAAAATCTGTTGCGAATTCACTGGTTACTACATTTTTGATACGTTGTTCAGGGCTAACCGTAGTTTTCCTGCGTACAGGAAGATAAATGGTTTCAATACTTTGAAAGCGAAGCTCCAAAATAGAAAATAATACTCTAGAACCTAAGGTTCCGGTTGCTCCGGTTATGAGTATGTTCATTAGGTTGGTGTAGGAATTAAAAAATCAAAATCCTTATCTCTTTGACTGTGATAAGGATTTTGGTTTTGTATTAAAATAGTTTTTGGAATCTTCCAAATGGGATTGCAATTAGTACCTGTAATAGTCGGGCTTAAATGGTCCCTGAACGGTTACCCCAATATATTCAGCCTGTTCCGGTCTTAAAGTTTCCAATTCTACTCCCAATCGGGATAGGTGCAACGCTGCTACTTTTTCATCCAAATGTTTTGGAAGCATATACACATCATTCTTGTATTTGTCACTATGGTTCCAAAGTTCCATTTGAGCTAAGGTTTGGTTGGTGAACGAGTTGCTCATTACAAAACTTGGATGTCCGGTAGCACATCCCAAGTTTACCAATCTACCTTCGGCCAAAACAATTATATCCTTTCCGTCAAGCGTGTATTTATCTACTTGTGGTTTTATTTCATCCTTGGTATGTCCGTAATTTTTGTTCAACCAAGCCATGTCTATTTCATTGTCGAAATGGCCAATATTACAAACGATGATTTTGTCCTTCATCGCTTTAAAATGCTGCGACTGTATAATATCCTTATTTCCAGTAGTGGTTATTACGATATCTGCATTTCCAATGACAGTATCCATTCTCTTTACCTCAAATCCGTCCATTGCTGCCTGAAGGGCACAAATAGGATCAATTTCGGTAACCGTAACAATGGAACCTGCACCTTTGAAAGAAGCTGCCGTGCCCTTCCCTACATCGCCATATCCTGCAACTACAACCCTTTTGCCCGCAAGCATGGTATCTGTAGCCCTTCTAATAGCGTCTACTGCACTTTCCCTACAACCGTATTTGTTGTCGAATTTGGATTTGGTAACAGAATCGTTGACATTAATGGCCGGCATTGGTAAGGTTCCCTTTTTTACCCTCTCATATAATCTATGGACACCAGTGGTAGTCTCTTCGGAAAGGCCCTTGATACCTGAAGCCAATTCTGGGTATTTGTCCAATACCATATTGGTAAGGTCGCCGCCGTCATCCAAGATCATGTTTAAGGGTTGGCGATCTTCACCGAAAAATAAGGTCTGTTCAATGGCCCAATTAAATTCTTCTTCGCTCATTCCCTTCCAGGCATAAACGGGTACTCCGGCTGCCGCAATAGCAGCAGCCGCCTGATCTTGGGTAGAGAAAATATTACAGGAACTCCAAGTTACATCTGCGCCCAAAGCTACTAAAGTCTCAATAAGCACCGCTGTTTGTATAGTCATATGCAAACACCCGGCTATACGGGCGCCTTTAAGGGGCTGTTCTTTTCCGTATTCTTCCCTTAAGGACATTAGGCCTGGCATTTCGGCTTCCGCAAGTTCAATTTCTTTTCTTCCCCATTTGGCTAAGCCAATATCTTTTACCTTATAGGGTATGTATGGAATGGTTTTAGTACTCATAAACTTTTTTGTTATTGTTAATTGTTCGTATTCGTCTTCAAATAAACTGGAGGATTGGATTAAAAATAATATAAATGAAGAATATCTTCGATTAGCCTATTCCTTCTCCTTTTTTATTTTTATTTTAGTAATAGAACAATTTTCTTATAATTTGCATTTGCAAAGGTAGTAATAACTTAAATAATCTAATGCCTCTTTATAAAACAATAACCGTTGGAGACAACTCCAAGCTCTTGATTTGGAAGGTTGAAGAAACGGAAACCCAGCTTTCTGAAGGAATTGTACTAACGCCCCATTGCCAAAAACGTATGATGGGAATGAAGTCCGAATTGCACAGAAGGGGGTTTTTGAGCATTAGACATTTAATGGGGGTGGAGGGCTATGTGGATCATGATCTATTTTACGATGATGCCGGCAAACCCCATTTAACCGATGGCAAGTTCATCTCCATTACACATTCGCACGAATTCACTGGAATTATAATTTCGGATACCAAAGAGGTGGGAATCGATATTGAAATGCAACGTGAAAAAATTCTAAGGATAGCCAACAAGTATACTCCTTTGGAGGAGTATAAAACTGTTGCAAATGCAGAAGCCTTAATTAGAAAGCTTACCATTGTTTGGGGTGCCAAGGAATCCTTGTACAAGATATATGCACAACATGGACTTAGTTTTTTGCACCATATTGATATTACGGATTTTTCATTGTCGGACACGGAGACTACGGGCACCATTCTTTATAAGGGAAAAACCTCCCATTACGATATTAAATTTTTGGAATTCGAAGGTTATACCTGTGTGTACGCCGTTAAAAATTAGGGGCCTTTAAAATGCGCTGTTGGCGCTGTTTCCCAATCCAATATTGCAGCTTCTTTTTCTTGGGTTTGGTCAATTGTCCTATTTGGTAATCAATGTAATACATCTGCCAATTCGGAAATATTTTTTCTAGATAAATTCCAAGTCTTTTAATGGAAAAGTTAATTTTGTAAAAACTTGAAATCTGGACCTTATATTATGGCAAGTACTTTGGGCGTAAAGACTTATAGGCAATACGATCAGCTATAAGAGCCGTTTTAACTGGAAATGGATCCTCATTGGAGTGGTTGGAAAAGAGTTGTATAATGTTGAAAATTGTTAAATCTGACCCGAGTAATTATGAGCCCCATTTTTGATTGGATTTTTGCCCAGTACCAGGACACTTCCACCCATTTGATAATTTTGGAAATGGTAGGGGTGTTTTTCGGATTTTTAAGTGTTTGGTACTCCATGCGCGAGAATATTTTGGTTTTCCCTACAGGAATCCTAAGCACAGGGCTGTTCGTTTATATTCTTTTGGTTTTTGGGTTATTGGGAGATATGTTGATCAATGCCTATTATTTTGCCATGAGTGTCTACGGATGGTATATTTGGACTAGAAAGATAGATGAGACCCATTTTATTCCCATAACAACAACGACTGCCCTGGAGAAAAAATGGTCAGCTGTTTTATTCGGGTCTACCGTTATATTCGTTGTTTTGGTATACGTAGTATTTGATAGGTTGGATAATTGGACAGCTTATGTGGATACCTTTACGACGGCTATATTCTTTGTAGGAATGTGGCTTATGGCTAAGAAAAAACTTGAAAATTGGGTATATTGGATCATTGGCGATGTAATATCGGTTCCATTATATCTTTATAAAGGACTTATATTTACATCTCTGCAATATTTATTGTTCACTATTATTGCGATTTTCGGATACCTTGCATGGAAGAAAAGTTTAAACAAGAGCCCTCAAGTATTGTTAAAGTAGTTTTATTTGGTCCCGAATCTACCGGGAAGACCACCTTGTCCCAAGAGTTGGCCACTCATTACAATACTGTTTGGGTACCTGAATATGCACGCGATTACCTTCAGAAAAAATGGGATAATGAGAAGAAAACCTGTGAACCCAAGGATTTATTGCCCATTGCAGAGGGCCAGATAAAATTGGAAAATTCCTTGACCAAAAAAGCAAATGAATTATTAATATGCGACACCGATCTTTTGGAGACCAAGGTATATTCCGAAGCTTATTATTTGGGGTACTGTGATCCAATTTTGGAAACTTACGCGCTACAGAATAGTTACGATATTTATTTTCTGACCTATATAGACATTCCGTGGGAAAAGGATGACTTAAGGGATAAACCCAATGATCGTGAACGAATGTTTCTATATTTCAAGGATACTTTGGAAAAATATAACAGGAATTTTATTATCTTAAAGGGTGATAAAAAAACAAGGCTTAGAACGGCCCGGAACTATATTAATCAATTACTGAGAAAATAATGGAATTAACGGAAGCAGACAAAAAACAATTAGAAAAAAAAGGTATTTCTAAGGAAAAAGTTCTTGGTCAAATTGAAACATTTAAAGAGGGGATTCCTTTTGTGAGATTGGAAAAGGCCGCAGTGGTATCCGATGGAATTTCTAAATTTTCGGAGGCTGAGGAGCAAAAGTTTATAAAGAAATTTGAGGAGGCAAAAAAGAAGAAATCCCTTCTGAAATTTGTGCCGGCTTCAGGTGCTGCATCCCGAATGTTCAAGGCTATGTTCAATTTTTTGGACACTTATGATCCCAAAGCTGAAAAATTTGACGCCTATTTGGACAGGACCAAGGATAAGGATGTTAAAGCCTTTTTTGATGGGTACAAAAAATTCGCATTTTATTCCCTTATTCAAAATCGTATAGCTGGTAGAACAAGCTCCAAGGATGAGGAAAAGTACTTTTTTGTGCAGGAGATGCTATTGTCGGAAGGATTGAATTTCGGATTTTACCCAAAAGGACTTTTACCCTTTCATGACTATGGCCAATATACAGCTACGCCTTTCGAAGAACATTTAAAAGAGGCAGTTGCCTATGCACAGGTGAATAACGAGGCAAATCTACATTTTACCATTTCTGAGCAGCATGGAGAAATGTTTAACAAGGAATTTAAGACTGCCGGAGAGCGGGTGTCCAAGGATACCAAAACCTCCTTTACCGTAAATTACTCTTTCCAGAAACCCTCAACAGACACTATCGCGGTTACATTGGACAATAAGCCGTTCAGGAATTCCGATGGTTCACTGTTGTTTAGACCAGCTGGTCATGGCTCATTGATAGAGAACCTTAACGAGCAGGATGCGGATATTATTTTTATTAAGAATATCGATAATGTGGTGGTTCCCAGATTCTCCAACGAGGTTGCCAAAAGTAAAAAGATATTGGCCGGACTGCTTTTGGAATTACAAGGCAAAGCTTTTGAATATGCCAAAATATTGGATGGGGACAATTTAACTTCCGAAATTTTGGAAACTATAAAATTGTTTTTGGAACGGGATTTAAATGTTCGTTTTTCAGATAAATTCGGGGGGTTTAGTATTGGGCAGCAAATAGAAATTTTAAAGGATAAAATCAATCGTCCCATTCGCATTTGCGGTATGGTCAAGAATGAAGGCGAGCCAGGGGGTGGTCCATTTTGGATAAAGGATGCCCATGATCATATTTCATTACAAATCATTGAATCTGCACAAGTAGATATGGATAATCCTGAACAGGTTGAAATCCTAAAGAATTCTACCCATTTTAACCCGGTAGATTTGGTCTGTGGGGTCAGAAATTATAAGGGAGAGAAATATAATTTGCTCAATTTTGTAGATGCCAAGCAAGGATTCATTACGCAAAAAACCAAGGAGGGCAAGGACCTAAAGGCTTTGGAGCTTCCAGGTCTGTGGAACGGTGCCATGGCCTTTTGGAATACTATTTTTGTTGAGGTCCCCTTGGTGACTTTCAATCCTGTAAAAACGGTAAACGACCTTCAGAAACCTGCCCACCAGGTAAAATAGATTTGCGGTCAACATTTTGGATTATCATCCATTTTTTGTCTAGCTGGTTTTCCATTGTAAACATATATCAGGTATTGTACCCAAAAAGTGTATAATTTTTATACACTTTTTGGGATGCTATACATAATTATACATTCCCCATAGATGGCAACAATACCGTAAACATCTGATTTTAAACATATTGAAAATGTAATTGTTTAAATATATAAGTTGGCACAATTTTCCTTCTTTGTTCTGTGAGAAAAAAATTAGTATTTACACAAAACACAAGAGATATGAAAAACGATATGAAAAGCCTGGTTTTCGCCACAGCGTTGGCAATGGGAAGTCTAAGTCCAGTTTTGGCATCCCCTCCAATATTTCACGATGGGATTATGGAAGTAATAATTGCTCAAGAATTTACTGAAATAGACCTTGATCAATTGCCGGATACCATCAGAAAAGCCTTGGAAAAAGATCATGCAGGTGCTGTGATAAACAAGGCATATGTAAATGAGGAAGCTGAATATAAATTGGAGGTTACTTTTTCGGACGGAACCAATTCCGAATTATACGCTGATGCCGAAGGTAACTGGATTGATATGTAAGACGTTGAAAAAGAGAATTGTATAATTATGTTGGGTTAAAAGGGCTACCGTAAGGTGGCCCTTTTGCGTTTATAAGGGAACCAGCGCCTCCAAACTCTTTAGTTTTATAGAGGAAGAAGGGTGTTACTGCTGCCAATTATAGTTTCCATTATAGTGATAACCTATGCTATATTAAGCTTATTGTGTTTTTAGGCCTATAAGGTTCTTTTCAAGTATTTTCAGGGTACTGCCCTCTCATTTACCCAATAGCGAAGGTGTGTATTTTTAACACAATTGAAAGGCTGCATACCCAGTATTACACAGTATCATTACTATAGTATTACTTCTTTAAGTTATTGATAATGAGTTAAATGAAATGTTGTATTGATTTTGGTATCGTTTTTTCATTTGGTAATGGTATAATTATAAAATTGGAATCATGAGAAAGCTATTTTTTGGAATTGCATTATCAATAACAAGTTTAACCGCCTGTGCACAGGAGAACAAAGTAGTAAAGGGGGCTGTTATGGAAATGAGCGTAGCCCAAGATAAGTTCTCCGAAATAAGTAGGGCAGAACTGCCCGAAGCAGTGATAAAGGCAATAGATACTTATTATCCTTCTGCTGTAATAGGTAGGGCCTACGTGAATAATTCCCAACAATTTAGGTTGGATATAACTTTGAAGGAAGGCAAGAGAGGTACTATATATGCAGATAAGGATGGGGATTGGATTGAAAGATAGTAAAGGTTTGTATAGATATTATTGGTATGACCAATGAAAAAAATGGGATCGTCTTAACGATTCCATTTTTTGTTTCGGGAACCTTAAAAGGCCAATTCCCATATTCAAATTAGCTCTATTCATTTGATTGACGGCTTTACGAAGGGGGTCACAGGCTTAAGAATTCTCTTTGTGGATTTAAACAGGATGTGGAAGACGGAGTGTTTAGTTTTTACCCAATAAAAAAGAACGATATACAAAATTACACAGGTCTTAATTTCTAGTGTATTTTGTAATCATTTAAAAAACAGTTGTTTGTGTTTAAATCTGGCGCGAATTTTATTTTGGTATCATATTTTCAATAGGTATAACAAGTTTAACTATTAAAATGAAAATCATGAAAAAATTATTTTTTGTAGCAGTATTATCATTCGGAAGTCTAACCGCATTTGCCAATGGCGGAGGGAACGTAGCTCTTGAAGCAACACAGACCGCAATAGCTCAGGACGACTTCTCTGAAATAGAGGCAAGTGATTTACCTGAAGCGGTTACAACAGCTGTTTCCAAGGAATATCCTTCTGGGACCATCAGTAAGGCTTATGTGAACAAGCAGGAGCAATATAAGTTGGAAGTAACCTTGGAAGACGGTACTACAGGAACCTTGTATGCAGATAAAGATGGTAACTGGATAGAACTATAGTAAAACCTGAATTATTTGTTTTGTATCAAGTAGGTTTGGTAAGAGGGGGATTGTTTTAAACAATCCCCCTTCTTTTTTATGAAAATTTTTAAAGGCAACTAACTTTCTTATGGTATTTTTACTATCCAATGTAAATTGTAAAAGAAAGGTATGCCCAAACTCCTTATCATTGAAGATGACGCCGCTTTTTGTCAAATGCTTCAAAAATTCCTGATTAGAAACGGATACGATGTAGACGTTAGTTTTACGGCACAGGATGCCAAAACCAAATTCAAGGCAAGCGCCTATAACCTAGTGCTGACAGATTTACGGCTCCCCAATTATGACGGGCTGCAATTGTTGTCCGATATCAAGGAGGTAAATCCAAAGACACAGGTTATTGTAATGACGGGTTATGCGGAGGTAGGTTCTGCCGTGGAGGCCATGAAAAAAGGGGCCTACGACTATATTTCCAAACCCTTTACTCCTGAGGAAATTTTAATGCAGATTAAAAGCGCCTTAAGCCAAGAGACCAAGCTGCAGCTGGATAATACCCCAAAAGAAAGCCTTAAGGTTGAAAGTGGGGAAGATGGGACCCAGGACTATAGGGTTGTCGTTGGCATAAGTGAAGCTTCCAAAAAATTGCACGAGTACATTAAGTTGGTGGCCCCAACGGACATGTCCGTTCTAATTACAGGGGAAAGTGGAACTGGAAAGGAAGTTACGGCAAGGGCCATTCACGACAATAGCAAACGGACGGCACACAATTTTGTGGCGGTAGACTGTGGAGCCATTCCCAAAGAAATAGCGACCAGTGAATTTTTTGGGCATGTTAAAGGTAGCTTTACCGGAGCCGTGGAGGATAAGAAGGGGCATTTTGAAGCCGCCAACGGTGGTACTTTGTTTTTGGATGAAATAGGGAATCTCTCTTATGAAAACCAAATACAGTTGTTAAGGGCCTTACAGGAAAGAAAAATTAAAAGAGTAGGCAGCAACAAGGAGATAGAGGTAGATATCCGAATTGTGACGGCCACTAACGAAGACTTGACAGAGGCTGTTGAAAACGGTAGTTTTAGGGAAGATCTTTTTCACAGGATCAACGAATTTTCTGTGGAAATACCTTCTTTGGAGGAACGTTATGAGGACCTGCCACTTTTCGCAGATTTCTTTTTGAGAAAGGCCAACCAATCCCTAGGAAAAAAGGTAAAAGGTTTTTCTGAGGATGTGGAGGATATATTTAAGCAATATCATTGGCCCGGAAATCTACGGGAATTACAGAATGTGATAAAAAGGGCGGTTTTGTTGACAAGCGGGGATTTGGTGGAGAAAGGTGCCCTGCCTAAAGAAGTATATCGGAGCAAGGAAAACAATGTCAAAGTTGATAACTTTTCCAAGGCGGATTATGAGAAGGAACAAATAGTAAAGGCCTTAAAGCAATCAAATTTCAATAAGTCCAAAGCGGCCAAATTGCTCCAGATTACGAGAAAAACGCTCTATAATAAAATTAATCACTATAATTTGGACTTGTAGTCAAATACGATTTAATGGCCAGGATCAATACGGTGGACTTATTAAGAAGGTCCCTGTAGGTCTGCTTTAGTATTTTAGGTGGTATTTGGCCTATTTCCAAAATTTCCAGTTGTTCCAAGATGGGAATAATTTCGGTACTATTCAATTGGCGGAACATAGGTAGCATTCGGTGTGATATATTGTTGATCTGCCCGTAGTCCATAGCCTCTACCGCCCATTTCAATTTTTCCATATTGGTTTCGGTGTCGGTAATAAAGGTCCGTAAAACATCGGCTATTCCCTCCTCATCATCACCTAAAAAGGAAGAGATGACCCCTAAATGGAATAAGATGGAGCCGGAGGTAATATTTGGTTTGATCTTTTTCTCGGTATTTTGCTGAATCACCTTGGGAAACAAGGCGGAAATTACCTTTACCAAAGCTTCCTTGGTAAAGGGCTTTTGTAGTATATCCGTAAAACCTGCTTTATGATACTCCTCCTTGCCCAAATCCTTTCTGCCGGTCATGGCTACTACTGGTTGTCCGGCATAATGTGAATAGGTGCCGTTTTGTAACTCTCCCAAGACTTCAAAACCCGTAATGTTCGGCATTTGTATGTCGGTCAAAACCATGTCGTAGGGCAGCTCCCCGCGTTTTGAAATTTCATAAAAATTATTGTAGATATGGGTTGCGAAACCCAAATGTTGACAGACTTCCTTGAGCAGTTTAAGCATAGCAGGGTCGTCATCAATGATAAGGAGGGCTAACTTGACCCTTGGGTTTATTTCAATTTTCGTGGGAGTATTCAAAGGTTTTGTTGATATTTCCAGTGGAATTTCAACCGAAAATGTACTTCCTTTATTCTCCTCGCTCTGAAGACTTATTGCTCCTCCCAAAAGTTCGGTGAGTTTCTTTGAGATAGTGAGTCCTAGTCCATAGCCACCATATTTCTTATCCATGTGGTCCTCCGCTTGGGTGAACTCTTTAAAAATGTGTTCTTGTTTCTCTTTTTTAATTCCTATGCCGGAATCTGCAACCTGAATTAAGATGTGGTAGTTCCCGTTTGCCTCGCTTATTACCTTAGCATCAATTTTTACGAAACCTTCATTGGTAAATTTATAGGCATTGCCGATAAGGTTGGTCAATATTTGTCTTATCCGAAAAGGATCCCCCAAAACGGGATTGTTCAATTTACCATCTATATTTACAATGAGTTCCAAGGGTTTCTTTAAATGAATTTCCTTGAGGTTTTCGGAAGTTTCACGGATAAGGTCCGAGAGTATAAATGCCGTCTTCTCTATTTTAATTTTTCCTGCCTCCAATTTGGAAAAATCCAATAGATCGTTTACTAAGCTATCCACATATTTTGACGCGGATTTTACATTCTTTAAATAAGAAACCTGTTTGCCGGTAAGACCGGTACTTTCCATAAGTTCGGAATAACCGGTAATGGTATTTAAGGGGGTGCGAAGGTCATGGCTGACCGTAGAAATCAATTGCTCCCGACTCTTTAAAAGGGATTCTGAAAATTTCTTTTCCTTTTCCAATTGTTGCCTATATAATTGTACTTTCCAATAATCTTTGGTGATCAAAAAAGTAAAAAGTCCCACAATCGCTAAACCAAGTAAGCTTGCAAAACCTGCTACACGTAGGCTTCTTTTTAGGGCAGTTTGTTTTTTGAGGTTGTCATTATAGGATTTGGTGATTACTTCCTGTTCAAAGGCAGAAATAATACTTCTAAGCTGTTGTGAAATTTCCAGATCGGCCCTGCTTAATTGATATTCTTTCTGCGCTACCGAGCGGAGGTTTTTGGTGTTGCTCTGTTTGGCCTCGGCCAAAAGCGACTTGGATACTGTTAATACTGAATCTACCTGCTGTGAAACTTGAACGTTATTGGTGTCTTTTGGGACATTTTCACTAAGGTATTCGGCCCATTTTTTTATTGTATTCTGTGCATCCGGGGGCAGGTCCAAATAGTTGGGATTAAGGCTCTCCGGAGTTATTTTTCCAAGAGACTCCTCTATTTTACTGAATTCCTTTAAGGCATTGTCTATAGAATTGTTGGCTTCACTTTTTCTTTTTAATCTTAGGAGTTCGTTGCTGTTGAATACCTTTTTTTTAAGAAGTCCTTGAACACTATCCAGCATTCCTTTTTGATAGTCACTATCCGTTAGGAGTTTTAGCGAGTCTATGGTGACAAAAATGGAATCTATTTTTTGGGCATAGGCCGTAAAGCTTTTTGGGGTCTTTTTTTGGAGGGCCAATTTAGAGAGACTCTCCGCCTCATATAGGTCTGTAAGAAGGGAACCGGTTTTAAGTAATTTGGCATCGTTTTCCGTGGCGGTGTCCGTAGATACAAATACCTTTATTTCAGAAAATATAAAATAGGCCACTACAAGGGTCAAAATCCCGAGCATTAGGTAGCTGAACATGATTTTAAAGGTAAATTTGTTCTTTGTTTTATTCATTAATAATACCAGTTTTTACAGCTGTTATCCTAATGTACGGATTTCAAGTCCGGTTGGTCTATAAATAATAGTTAATTATTTATCTCTTTTTATTATGAAATTAGATTGGTGGTATGTAAATTTGCGCCCGTCTCAAAGGGGTGCTTGTTAGGTCAGGCTGAGATTATACCCAAGGAACCTGGGCAGGTAATGCTGCCAAGGGATGCGAAAATCGCGTTTTGGAATTTCCAACGTTTTATTTTCGATGCAATTTTGTAATCGGAAAAAAACAAAAATCAATTTTTAACAAGAATAATAGCCCCTTTTATTCGTAACAAATGTATTACGGATGAAAACTATGTTCACAACGGTCGCTATGGTAGCGACAACGCTTTTGGCTATTGGCCAAGAGAAACCCAAAGATTCTTTGGAAGGAAAAGAAATTACCTTGGATGAGGTATTGGTATCCGCAGTTAGGGTAACCAAGCAATCTCCGGTAACCTTCACCAACTTGACCAAGGAACAGATCAAACCCAGAAACTTAGGACAGGATATTCCTATTCTAATGAATTTTCTTCCAGCTGTGGTTACCACTTCGGATGCTGGGGCAGGTGTGGGATACACAGGTATCCGGGTTCGCGGTAGTGATGGTACACGTGTTAATGTTACCATTAATGGAATTCCTTACAACGATGCGGAATCCCATGGTTCTTTTTGGGTAAACATGCCCGATTTTGCCTCTTCCACAGAAAGCTTGCAACTGCAGCGTGGGGTAGGGACGTCAACTAATGGATCGGGAGCCTTTGGCGCCAGTTTAAATTTACTTACCGATGCCGTTTCCAATGAAGCTTTTGGTCAGATTTCTTCTTCCTTAGGTAGTTTTGGAACCCTTAGGAATAATTTGAAATTTAGTACCGGTTTATTGAACGATCATGTGGAAATTGCCGGTCGTTTGTCCAGGATAACTTCCGATGGTTACATTGATAGGGCTTCCTCCGAATTGGATTCCTACTTCTTACAAGGGTCATATATTGATGACAATACCTTGGTGAAGGCATTGCTGTTCGGTGGCCATGAGATTACTTATCAAGCTTGGAACGGGATAGATGCTGCTACATTGGAGTCTGACAGAACATTTAATTCTGCAGGAATCTATACCGATGAAAACGGAAACACCCAGTTTTATAAGAACGAAGTGGATAATTATAGGCAAAACCATTTTCAATTGCATTGGAACGAACAAATTTCAAATTACTGGAATACCAATCTGGCCTTCCATTTTACCAAGGGGAGGGGGTATTTTGAGCAATATAAGGAAGAAGATGACTTTAGTACCTATGGAATTGAACCTATAACGGTTGATGGGGAAGAAGTGGATAAGACCGATCTAATACGAAGACGCTGGCTGGTCAATGATTTTTACGGCACAACTTTTTCTGCAAATTATGATAAAGAAAGTTTGAATTTAATTCTTGGCGGAGGTTGGAACAAATATGAAGGAAGTCATTTTGGGGAAATTATTTGGGCCCGTTTTTCCAACAATAAGAATTTTGAAGATAGGTATTATGATAACAGTTCCACCAAAACAGATTTAAATCTTTTTGCCAAGGCCAATTACAAGTTTAGCGACCAATGGAGTGCTTATGGAGATTTGCAATATAGGACAATAGGTTATAAGGCCAATGGGGAAGACACCGGCCTTGTTGATGATACCTTTGATTTTTTCAATCCCAAGCTTGGGATTACCTACGATCTAAACATGAACAATAATTTCTACCTCTCATATGCCAGGGCCAATCGTGAACCCAATAGAAACGATTATGAAAGTGGTAGTCCCAAGCCTGAGAAGTTGAACGATTATGAGCTGGGTTGGCGCTATATTACTCCAGATGTACAGTTGAACACCAATGTGTACTTTATGGGCTATAAGGATCAGTTGGTGCTAACCGGCGAGTTAAATGATGTTGGGGCTCCTTTACGGGCCAATGTAGGGGATAGTTATCGCTTAGGCTTGGAGGTAGATGCTACCATAGCCTTGGGGAATCAATTTAAAATACGTCCCAATGTGGCATTGAGTAAAAATAGGAACAGGGATTTTGTGTTTCAACGGGATGGGGAGCTTCAAGAACTGGGGGATACCCATATTTCCTTTTCGCCAGATATTATTGTAGGGAACGTTTTAACCTATCAGCCTAAGGAAAATGTCCAATTAAGCTTGTTGACCAAGTTTGTTGGAGAGCAGTATATGGGCAATATAGATTCCGAAGGGTCTAAGTTGGATTCATATTCGCAAACCGATTTCAATGTGCAGTATGAAATCAACACCAACGGTTTTGTTAAGAGCATAGTCCTGTCTGGATTGGTCAATAATATATTTGATTCCTTATATGTGTCCAATGGATACTTCTATACTTTTGACGATGATTATACAGTGCCTGGAACCGTTACCACTTATGAAGGTGCTGGATACTATCCGCAGGCAGGGATTAATTTCCTTCTTGGGGCATCCATAAGCTTCTAGGTACGGGTTACTGTTTTATTAGGCAACTTAAAAACCCCTATGTTGGCTTGTTCAGCTAACATAGGGGTTTGTTTATATATTTCTTTTAATTGTAAATAGTCTTTTATATAAGGAATAACTATGATTATTGCAGAATCCAAAAATTATACATTTTCCGGTACTATATATGGATACCTGTACTTTCTGGTAAGCATGAGGTCAGCTTCCTCGTTATTTATAAATTTTTCGAATTCCCCATTAAATTTTAAAGTATCCCCAAGCCGATATGCTATATTGGCGATCAACGGTAGAACTGTGGACATATGCCCAGTTTCAATATCGCAATTTAAAATATGACGGTTTCCTGAACGGACTCCATCAATAAAGTTACCATAATGCCCTTTGCTATCAGGGGCGGTCAAAAAAGAGGTGTCGCCACCAACGGCAGCGCTACCGGCCATTTCCGAACCTGCAAAAGGCTCAGTTTCCTTGCCTCTGTATGCTTTCCAGGTAGAACCATTTACTTCCATCCAGCCTTCCGTGCCGTAAAACAAATTACCGATTTTGACGCCCAAATTGGCTTCATGATTGGTATATCTGCCCCTGGTTTCAAATTCCAATATTTTTCCATCTTCATATTCAAATACAGAAGTTTGGGTGTTTGGCGTTTCTTGGGAACATTCCTGAGGTGTAAATCCAAAAATACCTCCCATGGACTGAACTTTAACAGGATGCACTTTTTTATTGAGACCCCATCGGGCTATATCAAACTGATGTGGCCCTTGGTTGCCTGTGTCACCATTGCCCGTGTCCCAGTGCCAATGCCAATTATAGTGCCCCTTTTTTTCATTGTAAGGTCTATAGGTGGCCGGTCCCAGCCAAAGATCATAATTCAAGGTGGATGGGGATACACTATCTGGGGAAATACCGAAGGAATCCCTAGGTTTAAAACAGGTGCCTCGGGATAAAAATACGTCCCCAATGCCACCGCGATGCAGGAAGTCCATGGCCTGCATTACATTGCTTATGGACCTGTTTTGGAACCCTACCTGTACTACCCTATTATATTTTCGTGCGGCCTCTACCATTTTTCTCCCTTCCCATACATTATGGGAGCTAGGTTTTTCAACATACACATGTTTTCCGGCCTGGCAGGCCCAGATGGTGGCCAGGGCATGCCAATGATTGGGGACTGCTACTACTACGGCATCTATTTCCTTGTCGTCAAAAACACGTCGCATATCCTCTTCGGTACCGGGTTTATTGCCTTTTTGATTCTTGGTAGCCGTTTTTACATTGTCGCCCAAAACGGCTGAATCTACATCACAAACGGTTTTAATTCGCACTCCATCATCGTACATCTCCGAAAAATTTTCCAACAAATTACTTCCACGACCCCTTACGCCAATTGATCCCAGGACCACGCGGTCATTGGCACCCAGAATATTTCCGTAAGATTTTGCGGAAAAGGCAGATGCACCAACAACAACACCGGTACTGGCAAGGGTAGTTTTTTTAATAAAGTCTCTTCTGTTGTCCATAATTATATTTTATAAATAGTATTGATGATTGTTTTTTTATTTTTTGATAAGCCAAATGGCGAACTATTGATTTGAAAATTTGTCAAATTCGGAATCCAATTGGGTCTTTTCCAAATTTTTACTGGCAACAATAATTCGATGTTTAAAGGTTATATCCTCCCCTTGATCCAGACTTAGGTTTAACGCTTCCTTGCCATCACTAAAGACTTCCTGTCCTAGGGGATTGGCAGCAAAAAGGCCATAACCACGCGTATGCCAATAGGTAGGATAACCGGCATTGGAAGTGTGGTCCAATATTGCCAGGGATATTTTTTCATCGCCAATATTGGATCTTAAATTTACCCAATTGGATCTTTTTCCCCAACAGTCGTTCCCTTCAATATTCTCGCTGTTAATGTAATTCCCATTTACACCTTCATTGTTTAGGACGGGGACACCGGTGGGGATTCCATTGGAATCGGTAAAAATATCTGGCTTGTCCGAGGGGTGCTCCAATTCGCGTGTTACCCTTATGCCCAAGACTCCTTCCTTATTGTCCTTAAATATTACTTTTTCATTGGGAGCACTAAGGTTGGTGATACGATCTATGGAGTATTCGTCGTGGTCACCTCTAAAAATAAAAGTGGTATTTTCTTTGAGCAAAACCTTTCCTTCGTTAGAAACCCAATCCATGGCCACCTTTAGGCTCGCTTCCTCGTTCCCGTCTTCAGTGCCCAGTATTTCCTTGTGAAGAATGGTGCCGTAACTTCCTCTTTTTTCAACCTTTATGGAATCTGAATTGTTCCAAAAGTCCAATCCGTTCACATCGCCGTAATTAAACCACACTCCTACGTGATGGGGATGGTCCACCCTTTCTCCCACAGACGGCTCCAAGGGATATTTTCTGGTAATCTTGGTGCCCTTGGGGGTAATTAGGGGATATAGTACCGGTTTTTTAATGTTGGTAGGATAGATATAGGAGGTAAATAGATTGCCATCAATAAAGACATCCACCTTTTTTTCTTGGTCGTTTCGAACCAGTTTTATTCTTTTTTCCGCCTTGGTTTGTAAATCGCTATCGGTCGTTTTGTTGGACTTGGCCTGCTTACAGGAAACCATAAAGAGTAGGGCCATAACACTGTATAAGCCCGATTTAAGAAGTAGTGTTGGTGTGTTCATACTTGTTGATCGGTATTGGATTAATTAGTTTCAGGTGGTGATAATTCCACTACATTTTTCCAATTTTGATGTTTCGGAAGCTGGTGGTCATCTCTGTGTTGGGGTGTAATTGCAATCCTATGGGGCCGGTTTTAACATAATTGTCAGAGGTGTAGCTCATAACGTGTTTGTTATTGAGCCATACTTCATAATATCCCGCAATGGCTATCACTTTTATGGTGTTCCAGTCGTTGGGCTTTAGGATTTCCTTGACATTTTGGGCCTCTATGGGATATCCTTTTCCCGCAATATAGGGAGAGCCGGTCATATCGCGCTTTAAAGAGCCCGAAATGCCCATCTGTATTTGTTGCGAATCGTTCCTGATGAAGATTCCAGTATCTACAGTTCCTTCCTCGTATCTAAAATCGGTTTCTAACACAAAATCGGTATATTCCTTGTCCGTCCACAATATGGATCCCTTTTTGTCAGGACCACTTTTGGCCCGTAATACTCCGTTTTCCACGGACCACCATATGTTGTTTTCCGGAACAACCCACCCTTTGAGATTTTTTCCGTTAAAAGCACTTTTAAGAACCGGGTCCTGTGCGAACATGTTTAACGTAATAAAACTGACTATAAGAAACGTATAAATAATTTTTGTTTTCATTTAATTATGGTTTTAACGGTGATTCTATAAATTGGAATGCGGTCAATGACTACCTAAAAGAGTTCTTAATTTATTGAGCATTACATTAAACTATCGTTAATGTGGCAGCGTTTTTTTATAAAACTATTTAAAAACTATGTCAAATTCCAATTTTAACTGCCAAAATTTATAGGAAACCTAAGTAATGGTAAAATACCATTAAGTAGAGTTAAGAATTGTGAAGTTAAGCATCGTCTTAGTAGAAAAGAACCTAAGGCCTTGTCTTTTATCCTGGACAATTAAACCGGTATTCCATAAGATACCATTGGGAAATTATCAATTGGATTTGGTTTTTAAAATATTGGGTGATTTTTAAGGCATTACGGCAATTCTTATATTGGGGTTGTTTCATTCGTTTTTTAACTGTTATTTTTGTGAATACAGTAAGTAACCATAACCTATAATTTTTAGACAATGAGCAAAAGCAAGTATACGAAGCCTCTTCGTTGGGGTATAATTGGTTGCGGAGCTGTTACCGAGGTAAAAAGCGGGCCACCTTATCAACAGACCAAAGATTTTCAATTGATAGCCGTAATGCGCAGGGATGAGGAAAAGGCGAAGGACTATGCCAAGAGACATGGTGTCCCAAAATTTTATGCCAAGGCGGAGGATTTGATTCTGGATCCAGAGGTAGATGCTGTGTACATTGCAACGCCCCCGGACACCCATAAACATTATGCCTTAATGGTAGCCAAAGCCGGCAAGCCATGTTGTGTGGAGAAACCCATGGCGCCCAGTTATGCGGATAGCTTAGAGATGTACAATGTTTTCAGGGAAAGGGAATTGCCTCTTTTTGTGGCTTATTATAGGCGTTCCTTGCCAAGGTTTTTAAAAATTAAGGAATGGTTAAGCAATGGTGCGATTGGAGCTGTAAGACATATCCGTTGGCACCTTTCCAAGCCTCCGAGTAAGGAAGATCTGGCAAAAACGTACAATTGGAGAACCGATGGTGAAATTGCGCCCGGGGGCTATTTTGATGATCTGGCCAGCCACGGGTTGGACTTGTTTTCCTATTATCTTGGGGATATTGAAAATGTCTTTGGGGTAAGCACCAACCAACAAGGTCTATATACCGCAAAAGATGCCATCGCGGCTTGTTGGATATATAAAAATGGAGTTACAGGGGAAGGCAGTTGGAATTTTGGCACCTCCGATAGGGAGGATAAAGTGGAGATTATTGGCAGCGAGGGTAAAATAGTATTCTCCGTATTTAATGAAGAGGATATTATCTTGACCAATGCAAACGGAACAATAAATCTCTTTATAGATCATCCTAAGCATGTGCAACAGTTTCATGTGGAAAATATACGGATGCATTTGCTGGAAAACGGGGAACATCCTTCTACAGGACTATCTGGGTTGCACACCAGTTGGGTAATGGACAAAATCTTAGGGCAGCTCTAAAGGAGTCAATTGGAGATGATCACTGAATTACCGCTATAGGTGGCACGGTAAAATAGCAGGTCGTGATAAGTCTTGCCATCGTCCGGCCTGTTCATTAATTGTCCGGTAAACAAATTGTATTTATAACCTTCACAGGAGCAGGTCACCAATTGGCCCTCCAATGACATTGTGGAACAGTCGTTCGGGGCATGGTTGGGACAGCTGGCCTCCCAGGCCATGAAGGAATTAAATCCGGTATTGATAACAAATGCACCTCTGGTGCCCACTGCTGCGTTACTCACATAGATGGCACTACCCGTATTGGTCAAGGCGCTGTAAGAAGGTAGGTTCAAATTAAGATCAAACCTAAAGCTAATCTCCTGTAGGTACGGATTTCTATTGGTAGAGTTCTTGTCGCAGGACAAGAAAAAAAAGAAAAGTAATATTCCCAATATGCGTTTCATATGGCTGTGCCTATTTAAATAACTTGAACAAAATTGAACAAAATTTATGTATATTTGTCTTAAATCCTCTTTAAAAAAAGAGGATTTTCCTATTTATTTAATGTAGAACTTATGAGTAAGGTATCTTATTATACAGCAGAAGGGCTAAAAAAATTGAGAGAGGAACTTAATTATCTAAAGGATGTTGAGCGCCCAAAGGCTTCCCAGGCAATTGGTGAGGCCAGGGATAAGGGGGATCTATCCGAAAATGCCGAATATGATGCCGCCAAGGAGGCACAAGGTTTGTTGGAGATGAAAATCTCCAAGATGGAAGAGACTTTGGCCAATGCAAGGTTAATAGATGAATCACAACTTGATACCTCCAAGGTGCTGGTACTCTCTACCGTTAAATTGAAGAATTTGAATAACGGAATGGAAATGAAATATACTCTTGTAGCAGAAAGTGAAGCAGATCTCAAGACGTCAAAAATTTCTGTGAGTTCGCCAATAGGTAAGGGGCTACTGGGTAAAAAAGTAGGAGATACAGCGGAAATTACCGTTCCCAATGGGACATTGAAATTTGAAATTTTGGAAATTTCCAGATAGATGATTTTAAATAACAAAGAAGGGGCCTCAGTTGATTTATTTAATTGAGGCCTTGTGTTTTATGACTTTTGTCTGTGGCTACATTAGCAGCAGTAAAGTTGGTCAAGGAAGGCAAAGAACAGGTTAGGGTACATATTTTAAAATATTTGCCTATCTTTTAAGTTGATTTTATTAGTGAAACCCAATTTTGGGAAGTCGGTAAGACGCACTTAAAATTGCAAGTTGATCTAATCCCGCCTTTTTCGGCGGGATCTAGGTTCAATACCTCGACCCTAGGGTCGATTCCTATTATTGGGTTCGGGGCCTGCCTTTGACGGCAGGCAGGCCTGCCCTTAGGTTTAATACCTTTTATTTCAGAAATATGTCATCAATATTTACCAAAATTATCAACGGAGAGATTCCGTCCTATAAAATTGCCGAGGACGACAATTATTATGCCTTTTTGGATATTAATCCCAATGCGCCGGGGCACACTTTATGCGTCCCCAAAAAAGAGGTGGACAAACTTTTGGACCTGGATGAGCAAACCTATTTGGGGCTCATGGCCTTTTCCCGGAAAATAGGCTTGGCCATTGAAGCCAGTATTCCTTGTAACAGGGTTGGTTTAACCGTAATTGGCTTGGAAGTTCCCCATGTACACGTACATTTAATTCCTTTAAATGGAATGCGCGATGCTACTTTTCAGCACAAGGCCTCGCTGACCCCCAAGGATTTTACGGAGATAGCGGAAAAAATCAAGTCCAATATTAAATAATCCCTTCCAGGGCAATATAAATACCGGCAGCAACGACCACTATAAGTAGCAGGGTTAGCACATAAAACAAGGTGGTGAAGCGTATGGAGGCACGGTCTGGTGCAATCATTTTTTGGTAGTAATCATATACCCGTTCTATGTCCTCTGTCCAGGCAACCGGATAGATCATGGAATTGCATTTTTTGCATTTTATTTCGTGGGTGATGTCCTTGGTGGTCCGGTCATATAGTCGGCCATAGGTATGCCTTTGATAAAAGGTCAATTTTAACTCCTGGTTAAAACATTCGGGACAATTGTTCGTTAAATCCGCTTCCTTAATTACTACTAATTTCTCCTTTGCCATCACCTTAATTTTTAACTTTAAATGTAATTTGCATTATAGTGCCCTCCTTAGTGGAGGTCAGTACTTTAATTTTCCCTTTATGGTATTCTTCCACAATTCTTTTTACCAAGGAGAGCCCCAGGCCCCACCCCCTTTTTTTTGAGGTCACCCCTGGATTAAATATAGTCTGAAAATTCTTTTTTGGTATACCACTGCCCGTATCTGAAATTAAGACCTTGACCCAGTTGCCGTTAGGAACTATCTCAATGGCAATATTACCCTTTCCCCTCATGGCATCAATACCATTTTTTACCAAGTTTTCAATGGTCCAATTGTATAAAGCCTTGTTCAAGAGCACTGGTACACGGTCCACTTGTGAATTGAACGAAAACCGGATGAGTTTGGAACTTCTTAATTTTAAATAATCAAATGCATTTTTAGTTTCTTCAACAATATCGTGCTCATTCAGTATGGGTAGGGATCCAATTTTTGAAAAACGTTCCGTTATGGTTTCCAATCGGCTAATATCCTTTTCAATTTCCTTGGTAATTTCCGGGTTAATATTTTCGGATCTCAATAATTCGTTCCATCCCAAGAGTGAGGAAAGGGGGGTACCAATCTGGTGTGCTGTTTCTTTGGCCATACCGGCCCAAAGTTTATTTTGTTCGGAAGTTTTATTGGTCCTGAACAAAAAATAGATTACTGTGCCAAAAAGGAAGATGATCAATAAAAGGGCAATTGGGTAATATTTTAACTTGGTAAGCACTTCGGAATTGCCGTAATATAAGGTGGCCAAGTTTTCTCCCTTGTACTCGATGGAGATAGGTTTGTTTTCCGCTTTGAATCTATTTATTTTTCCGTGGATGAAAGTAGTATCGGTTTTCTGGACCCCGGGCATATTGTTCACTTTTATGGTACTGTCCTTGTTTACCAGTATCATGGGGGTGGAGGTATTGTTCTGAAATATTTTGATGTGAAGATTCCCTGGATCGGCGTCAACGGGAAGGGACAGAAATTCAGATTGTGCCGTAGCCCAAATTTCCATTTTATGACGTTCCTCTTCTTTAAACTTCTTAAAAAAACTGTTGGTGTTCCACAGTATTAAGCTCACAATAGCAAAGGAGGCTATTAATAGCAGAAGGTTCGAAGTTTTCTTTTTAGGACTAAAATCCATCCATCTATAAAATTATACTTAAATATAACGTAATTTGGACAAAGATATTCTATTTTGATATCTCCCTCTTTATTTCATTTTGCCTACATTTTATGTACCTTTGCATGCTATGAAAAAAATGGTTTCCATCACGGTTTCAGAAGTATCCACCGCTAGATTGCATGGGTATTTATTGGGTAGTGTTGGGCCAAGGCCTATTGCTTTTGCCAGTACCGTTGATGGTAAAGGGAGACCTAATTTATCCCCCTTTAGTTTTTTTAATGTCTTTGGTTCCAATCCGCCTATTTTGATTTTTTCTCCCTCCCGAAGGGTCAGGGACAATAGCACTAAACATACCTTGGAGAATGTGTTGAACAATATGGAGGTGGTCATAAATGTAGTGAACTATGACATGGTGCAACAAATGTCTCTGGCAAGTACGGAGTACAAGGAGGGCGAGAACGAATTTATCAAGTCCGGTCTAAGCATGTTGCCTTCAGATTTGGTAAAACCTTTTAGGGTGGCTGAATCACCAGTGCAGTTTGAGTGCAAGGTAATTAAAGTGGAACCTCTGGGAAACGAGGGCGGTGCAGGTAATCTAATTTTTTCGGAAGTGCTAAAAATACATATAGATGCCGATATCTTGGATGAAAATGGGGTCATTGATCAATATAAGATAGATCAGGTAGCCCGGATGGGGGGCAATTGGTACAGCAGGGCCAATATGGGATTGTTTGAAGTGCCCAAACCAGTTTCCAACTTGGGAATTGGCGTTGACCAAATCCCTGAACATATTCGGTTGAGCAATGTACTTACTGGCAATGATTTGGGAATGTTGGGCAATATAGAAAAATTACCATCCCGGGAGGAGGTGGGACAGTACGTTGATAATAACGTGAATTTAAGGTCTATTCTGAGTTCGGGTAATATAAGGTTGCTCCATACAAAGGCCCAAGAGCTGTTAAAGGCTAAGGATGTGCTTTCTGCATGGAAGGTTTTATTGGCGGAGATACCCTCATAGTAGAATTAATATTGGATTTTTATCATTTATTTGTTTTTATTGAAGTAATTGTGGGAAGCAAAGTAGATTGAGGACAAGTAATATTTTAAGAGCATAACCGCTAATAACGAAGATGTGATATTTTGTTTTAGGTGTTCCTGATCAAAATGCTTAATATTGACAAGAAAAGAATTGAAAGTAGAATTATATAAATAGCAAAATGGAAGTACAAGGGAAAATTAAAATGGTAGGTGAGACCCAAACCTTTGGGAGCAACGGATTTAGAAAGAGGGAAGTAGTGGTGACTACGGAGGAGCAGTATCCACAACATATAATGGTGGAGTTTGTACAGGATAAATGCGACCTTTTAAATAATTATGCAGCTGGCCATGCGGTAAAAATAAGTATTAATCTGAGAGGTCGGGAATGGGTGAACCCACAGGGGGAGACCAAATATTTCAATTCCATACAAGGTTGGAGAATAGAAAGTTTACAGGATGAAGCAAATGCTCCTGGAATGCCTCCTGTGCCGCCAATGGAAGCTTTTGAACCAGCGGATGATGTAAATAACGATGATCATGACGATTTGCCTTTCTAATTAGGGCCTAAAAATCATGTGCAGCAGAATTGCACCCTTTTTTTGGAGGGTGTATTTTCAATATAAGGAAAACCTATTCAGTTTGTAACCGAATGGGTTTTCTTAATTTTAGGGCTATAAATCAATTTCAAAATGTTTTTCCTTAATCATCGCTTACTGTTTCCCGATGTAGAAAATGCCGATGATGACGGATTGTTGGCAGTGGGGGGCGATTTGTCCCCGGAGCGATTGCTCTTGGCATATCGGAATGGGATATTTCCATGGTTCAATGAAGATTCCATGATTCTTTGGTGGAGTCCAGATCCTCGGATGGTACTTTTTCCAAACGAAATTAGGATTTCTAAAAGTATGCGGCAGGTTATAAAATCCAATAGATTTACAATTTCATGGAATACCCAATTTGAAAAGGTTATTGATTCCTGCTCTGCTATAAAACGCAAAGGTCAGGAAGGAACTTGGATAACCCCGGAAATGAAAAGCGCATACTTGCGCTTATATCAAATGGGAATTGCAAAGTCTATGGAAGTATGGGAAAACGATCTTTTGGTAGGAGGGCTTTATGGAATAGACCTTGGAAACGTATTTTGTGGGGAAAGTATGTTCAGCAAAACCAGTAACGCTTCCAAATACGCTTTTATATGTCTGGCCAAAGAGTTGCAGCAAAAGGAGTATAGGTTAATCGACTGTCAGGTGTACACTACCCATTTGGAAAGTCTTGGCGCAAAAGAAATCCCTAGAAAGCAATTCATCAAAATTTTAAAAGGTTAGTCCGTAAATTACTTTTTACGCTTTCAATATAAAACGCGGTCATAGTTGGCAGGTAAGGCAACTGCAATATTTGTTAAATTTCCCTCGGCATCGAAAATTGCTATAAAGTCTTCTTTTTTATCCACTTTTTTTCCACGAAACATAAGTCTATAAGTGTTGCTGGGCAATATCAAGTTTTGAAAAGTATTTTTCAGTATATTTTTTGAGGTTCCCGGGTAACGTTGTTGGATATATTTAATTCTAATGTTTTTAAAATTCTCCCTTAAATATGAGTCTATATGGGCATATGTATCGGTTGGGATATCAACTTCCTTAACTGTGAACCCCGTATTTTGAATGGCTCCCTTTTCGTTGAAATCGATATGATAGTGCATTTTTTTTATCCTAAATTTTAGGATATAGGTAATCTTGGAAGAATCAACTTCTCGATAGTACCTTATGTATCTGGCACTCTCCATGGGTAGGTTGTCCTTGTTTATGGAAGGAAATTGTGATTTTTTTATGCGATGCTCCCGTTCCAATTTTGTTTGGGAAAAACATGTTGGGCCGAGCATCATTAATAACACCAAGGCAATATAGCTATACTTCATTATATCTAAAACAATTTATCTCATGGTCATTTACCATACCGGTGGCCTGCATATGGGCATAAATTACGGTACTCCCAACAAATTTGAAACCGCGTTTTTTTAAATCTTTACTTATGGCATCGGACAAAGGGGTATTGGCCGGGGCATTTTTATAGTCCCTATGACTGTTCTTAATAGGTTGGCCGTTGACAAATCCCCAGATATAATTACTAAAACTACCAAATTCCTTTTGAAGGGCTATATATGCCTGGGCGTTGGTAATAGTGGCCCTTATCTTCAGCTTGTTCCTGATTATCCCGGTATCCTGCAACAAGGAGTCAATTTTGGATTCCCCGTATTTAGCTATTTTTTTGTAATCAAAATGATCAAACGCCTGTCTGAAATTTTCCCTTTTTCTCAAAATGGTAATCCAGCTTAATCCTGCCTGGAAGGTTTCCAAGATCAAAAATTCAAATAACAGTTCATCATCCTTTATAGGGACTCCCCATTCTTCGTCGTGGTACTTTTCGTATAGGGCATCGCCCTTACACCAGCCACATCTATGTTTTTCCATTTTTAATATTCAAACTTTTTTTTAAAGATAAAGAAACCTTGATTTTAATAATGGGATTTACCTACTTTTTGTTTTTGGATTTTTTTACTGGGTTTCTTGGCAAAACCTCTTCCGGGAAGGGAAATAGGATGGTGGAATTCTTTTCTGCCGCTATATTGGAAAGGGTTTGGTATAACCTTAGCTTTATGGCGGAAGGCGATTGATCGATCAATTTACCTGCTTCCAATAATTTGCCCGCTGCCTGTTCCTCGGCAAGGGCCAGGATAATTCGCGCCCTACGGGACCTTTCGGCTTCTGCTTGGTTGGCCATCATACGCTTCATGTTTTCCGGTAGTTGAATGTCCTTGATTTTAACATCGATAATTTCAATGCCCCATTCCTTAGTCTCCAATTCAACAATGGCCTTGATGTTTTTTCCCATTTCCTCACGTTTGGAAAGGATAGTGTCCAGTTCAACCTTACCACAAACATCCCTTAAGGCGGCTTGGGCCAATTGGGTAATGGCAAAGCGGTATTCCTCCACTTCCAAAACAGCTTTTTCAGGATTTTTTATTTTAAAGAAAACAACTCCATCTATGCTACAGGGAACATTGTCCTCGGTCATTACTTCCTGGGAAACAATATTGATCGTGATTACCCGTATATCCACAACCTGTATGGTCTCCACAATGGGAATAATCCACCTGAAACCAGGTTGTAAGGTCTTTACATATTTGCCAAACCTAAATTTTAATGCTCTTTTGTATTCGAAGACTACCCGTATGCCGGCCAATAGGAATAGTACGGTAATAATACTGAGAATGAAAGGTGGTGCCATGATTATCGTGGATTAAAATTTGTAATTAACTCTTAAAAAAAGTATTCGGACGGAATGGAAAATTAGTTGCTTATTTCTCGGTCCATTGTCAACATCAGAAAAAGATTATAAAACTCCAATTCTGTAAGGGGCAGATTTACTGAAAGTTACGAAAATTACGGGGCAGGTGAAAATAATAGTTTCCTAAAATTGATTTGCAAATAAAGGTTGTACCTAGTTCTTCTTTTTTGGAACATTATTTATAGTGCTCAGGTATACTTGAAACTACGATATTGCCTTCTATCTTCTGGTAAGCCCCGTTGTTTTAGGTAATATGGGTAGTCTTGTACGGGTTACCGGGATTGCTTTTGGAAATGACAGCAGTTAAATGTTCACAAAACCTATCAAAAGAAACAAAATTCTTTAGTTTTTCGGATTTGTACAATACCTATTCTATAGGATTTTTGTATAAGTTTTAATTAATTATCAAAAAGGACATTAATTTTTTTGGATGATATAGTATATTTAGGAATTGTATACAATTAACCGCCAAACCATTACTATGCCTTTACTTATAGTTGTACTCGGATTAATACTCCTCTTTTTACTCATTGCCAAATTTAAACTGAATGCCTTTATTGCATTTATAATTGTATCTCTTGCCGTGGGAATGGCGGAAGGAATGGATTTGGACCAGGTTGTAAAATCCATTGAACATGGAATAGGCAATACCCTTGGTTTCTTGGTAATGATTTTGGGGTTGGGAGCCATGTTGGGCAAGCTGGTGGCAGATAGCGGGGCAGCCCAACAGATAACGACCAAATTGGTGGCCAAATTTGGGATTAAAAATATTCAATGGGCTTTGGTGCTTACCGGATTTATTGTGGGTATTCCATTGTTCTATGAGGTTGGCTTTGTGATATTGATCCCTTTGATTTTTACGATTACGGCCTCTACTGGATTGCCACTTTTGTATGTGGGCCTACCAATGATAGCTTCCTTGTCCGTAACACATGGCTATCTCCCGCCACACCCTGCCCCAACGGCCATAACCGCTATGTTCAATGCCGATTTGGGAAAAACACTTTTATACGGTATTATCATTGCTATCCCGGCCATTACGGTTGCCGGACCATGGTTTTCGCGTACCATTAAAAATGTCAAGGCCACTCCCTTAAAGGATTTTGTTAACCCCACAGTTTTAACTGAAGAGGAAATGCCAGGGATAAACACCAGTATTTTTACGGCCTTGCTCCCCATTATTTTAATAATGTTTTCCACCATAGCAGATCTATTATTTCCTAAGGATTATGGATTTATGCCTTTTGTAAACTTTTTGGGAAATCCTGTAATAGCAATGTTGATTTCCGTATTGGTGGCAATTTATACCTTGGGCTTGGCCAGGGGCAAACGGATGGCCGACATTATGGGGTCTATGTCCAGCTCTATTTCTGGAATTACCATGGTACTTCTAATAATCGCAGGAGCAGGAGCGCTAAAGGAGGTTTTAATAGACAGTGGTGTAAGTTTATATATAGCAGAAAGTTTAAAGGACTCCAGTGTATCGCCACTCTTGTTGGCCTGGTTTGTGGCTAGGGTATGTGTGGGTTCGGCAACCGTTGCCGGATTAACCACTGCAGGTATTGTAATGCCCCTGATAAGCACTACAGGGGTAAGTCCGGAATTAATGGTGCTCGCCATTGGGTCCGGGAGTTTAATGCTTTCCCATGTAAATGATGGGGGATTCTGGTTGTTCAAGGAATATTTTAACCTATCCATAAAGGACACCCTAAAAACATGGACGGTTATGGAAACCACTGTGGGAGTAATGGGGTTGATAGGCGTGATGATTTTAAGTTTGTTTGTTTAATCCAAAAATTATTTATGAGTAGTACAACCACAGAAAGAATTAAGGAATTGGGATTGGTTTTTCCTCCAGCCCCGAAACCGGCCGGAGTATATAGACCTATTTTGGTGGTAGATAAGTTTTTATATGTTTCGGGACAGGGCCCAATACAAAATGATGGCTCCTTAATGATCGGGGTAGCTGGTTTTGATATGAATGCCGATGAGGCAAAACTGGCTGCGAGGCAGGTAGGCCTTACTATGCTCTCAACGATTATGACACATTTTGGCAGTTTGGACAAAATAAAACGGGTAGTAAAGGTATTGGGAATGGTAAATTCAACCCCGGATTTTGCAAAACAACCCTTTGTAATAAATGGCTTTAGTGAATTGATGGCCGATGTTTTCGGGAAGGAAAATGGCATTGGCGTGCGCAGTGCTGTCGGGATGATGCTACCCGATAATATACCCGTAGAGGTTGAGGCTATGTTTGAGCTTCATTGATGTTAAATACAATGCTGGAATGAACAAGGAATGGTATAGAATTATGGACCCGGAGGATATAGTTACCCCTGCCCTTTTGGTTTATCCGGATCGGATAGAAAAAAATATAAAGACCATGATAGCCATGGCCGGTGGTACCCGCAACCTAAGACCACATATAAAAACACATAAAACGGCAGAGATCGTTCAGCTACAGTTAAAGCATGGCATTAAGAAATTTAAATGTGCTACTATTGCCGAGGCCGAACTCTTGGGACATTGTGGTGCAGCGGACGTACTACTTGCTTTACAACCGGTAGGTCCCAATATAAACCGATTTTTTAGCCTAATGTCGGAATTTCCCAACAGTACTTTTTCAGCAATTGTCGATAATGCCCAAATGGTTGAAAAAATTGCTGAAACCGCCAGGGCCAAAGGTATCCGGGTTTCACTTTGGTTGGATATAAACAATGGAATGAACAGATCGGGTATTCCGCCCAATGCGGATGCTGTGGAATTGTATAAAAAAATTTATGACGAACCAAACTTGCAGGCCTTGGGATTACATGTATACGATGGGCATATCCTCAATAAAGACCTGCTTGAAAGGGAGAAGAAATGCAATGAAGACTTCGTAGTGGTTTTTGATTTGAAAAGTTCTTTGGAGGCACAAGGTTACTCCATTCCTACCATTGTGGCCGGTGGTACGCCAACCTTTCCCATTCATTTAAAACGAGAAGGGGTGGAAACTAGCCCGGGAACTACACTTTTATGGGATGCTGGGTATAATGCCTCCTATAAGGACATGAAGTTTCTTCCGGCCGCTGTTTTAATCACGAGGGTTATCAGTAAGCCAAACACTAAATTAGTCTGTTTCGATTTGGGACATAAACACCTGGCTTCAGAGATGAATTTTCCAAGAGTGCTGTTATTGGAAGGGGAAGGTTGTACCCAGATAGGGCAGAGCGAAGAGCATTTGATCGTACAGTGCCCCAATGATGAAATTTTTGAAGTAGGGGGTGTCACCTATGCTATACCGGTACATATTTGTCCAACCGTAGCCAAATATAAGGAAGTGCTTACCGTTGTTGAAGGAAGCATAACCGGCGCCTGGCAGATCGCCGCAAGAAATCTTAGAATTAATATATAAACCGCTCCTATAAAAGGCCCAATAATTATAGGTTGGGCCTACAGTTGGGATAAATTTTAAAATATGTTCGTATTTGATGCCCATTTGGATCTGGCTATGAACGCCCTTGAATGGAACAGGGATCTAACAAATAGTGTAGCCGATATTAGGGAGAGTGAAAAGGGCATGACCGATAAACCGGACAGAGCGAAAAATACAGTGTCTTTAGATGCTATGCGCAATGGGAATATTGGATTGTGCGTGGCCACCCAAATAGCAAGATATGTAAAGAAGGAAAACCCCATGCCCGGATGGAACTCTCCCCATCAGGCCTGGGCACAGACCCAGGGACAGTTGGCTTGGTACAGGGCTATGGAGGAAGTAGGGGAAATGGTCCAAATTAGGAATTTGGCCGAGCTGGAGGCGCATTTGGATTTATGGAAGACGGACAAAGGCAAAAATCCCATTGGCTATATACTTAGTTTGGAAGGAGCCGATTCCATAATGACCTTGGACCATTTGGAACGTTCCTACGAACAGGGACTCAGGGCTATTGGCCCCGCACATTATGGACCGGGGACCTATGCCCATGGTACCGATTCGGTAGGGGGCATTGGACATAAAGGTAAGGCGCTATTAAAAGAAATAGAGCGATTGAACCTAATTTTGGATGCTACCCATTTATGCGATCTTAGTTTTTGGGAAACAATGAAGGTTTACAATGGTCCGGTATGGGCAAGCCACAACAATTGCAGAAAATTTGTAGACCATAACAGACAATTTTCAGATGAACAATTAATGGAACTTATTGGTAGGGAAGGCGTTATTGGAATGGCCCTGGATGCCTGGATGATGGTCCCCAATTGGGTGAGGGGTATTTCCACCCCAAAAGAAATGGGTGTTACTTTGGATCAAATGGTCAACAACATAGACCATATTTGTCAGTTGGCCGGTAATTCCCTGCACGTTGGTATTGGGACAGATCTGGATGGAGGCTTTGGAAAAGAGCAATGTCCTACCGACCTAAATACCATCGCAGACCTTCAGAAGATCCCTGGACTACTATTGGGAAAGGGGTATTCGGAAATGGATATTGAAAATATAATGAGCAATAATTTTATTCGGTTTTTAAGAAAGGTGTGGGGCTGATTAACTGGTGGTTTTGTTAAGTTTAATAGCTCTTTTTTCGAACCACATTGGCCTGATATTCACCTGGGGACACATTTTTTTTTCTCTTAAATACACGGTTAAAATATGATCTACTTTCAAAGCCGCACTCCAAGAATACTTCTTTTATAGTGCGTTTTGGATCCTGTAAAAGGCTAACCGCCAGTTTAATTCGTTCATTATTAATAAATTCTACAGGAGAAATGCCAAGTTCATTTTTAAAGACCCTGTAAAAATGCGACTCGCTCATATGGGCCTTTTTGCTCAATGTTTCAATACTTAGGGGCTGGTATATGTTTTCCCTTATAAAGGAGACTATATATCCTAACCTACTATTGTTGTTGATCTCCAGTGTTTGTTCCGTGTAAATTTTGCGCTCATTGCTCTGTAATATCCGCACGATCAATTCACTTAGCATATTGTCCACAAAAAGGTCTTTGGACGGATGGTTCTCTGTAAATAGAAAGAGCAACCGCTGTAAAATTTGATAGAGGCCTATATCATTGGTGAAATGAAAATTATAATCCATCAAAGCCCATTCCTTGCCATCCATTTTGGGCATGGTTTCATTCATTACCCTCAGCATCTGCATAATTTTATCTTCAGAAATGGCCATGGCGAGACAACGGGTAGGGTTCGTAGCCTTTGCTTCGGGAAAGTCAATGCACATTACTTCTTTGGAAGGGAGTATAAGCGACTCACCGGGTAAGAAGTTAAATGACTCATGGTCCCTGAGGTGCATAATTTTCTTGCCGCTTAACATACTTGCCAAGACGGGCTGGTCAAACTGGAGCAATACCTGTTCCGCCTGCTGATGGGTTTCAAAAACGTGCATGGCAGCATTGTTCAAGGTATAAGTGGTTTGATTCTCGACCAAAGTTTCCAATCTCCTATTATTAAAGTACGCGTTGGACAGCTGCATTCCTGACTTGTTTAAATTGTCATTAATTGTGATTCAATGAGGCTATTTTAATAAAAATACAAAATTAATCCCACCAAATTGGGATATAGTCAATTATTGATAGGATCGTTCATGATATTGATAGAATGGTTCAGGATTTTAACAAAAGCGCTTCATACATTTGAAAACAAGCCACTTAGCTCAAAATATGGCACTGCCAACAACGATTGGCGAAATAATAATCATTGTTAATTAAAAATATAATATCATGGGAAATGTAAAGACCACAACACAGAATAGGGTTGAAAGACCAGTATTTAAAAGTCAGTATGAAAACTTCATTGGGGGTAAATGGGTGTCGCCCACCAAAGGGGAGTATTTTGATAATATTTCACCTGTGGATGGCAATAGTTTTACGAAAATAGCACGATCCACTGCAGAGGATATTGAACTGGCATTGGATGCAGCATGGGCTATAGCCCCGGAATGGAACAACTCCTCAGCGGCGTCCAGGAGCAATTTGTTATTGAAGATTGCGGATATTATGGAGCAAAATTTGGAAGTTTTGGCACGGGCCGAAACCTGGGATAATGGTAAGCCCATCAGGGAAACCATGGCAGCCGACCTACCTTTGGCCATAGATCATTTCAGATATTTTGCAGGGGTCATAAGAGCGGAGGAAGGTACTGCCAGTGAGCTGGATGCCAATACGGTTTCGCTAAACATTCCGGAGCCTTTAGGGGTAGTTGGGCAAATTATACCTTGGAACTTTCCACTACTTATGGCCGCTTGGAAGGTGGCACCTGCACTGGCAGCAGGAAACTGTGTAGTTTTGAAACCGGCAGAACAAACCCCAGTGGGTATTTTAGTGTTAATGGAGCTAATAGAAAATGTATTGCCGGCAGGTGTTCTTAATGTGGTAAACGGATTTGGAATTGAGGCGGGAAAACCCTTGGCTTCCAACCCTAGAATTAATAAGATTGCTTTTACAGGCGAGACAACGACTGGGCAACTTATTATGCAGTATGCCTCCAAAAACATAATCCCTGTTACTTTGGAATTGGGGGGTAAATCGCCCAATGTGTTTTTTGAAAGTATTATGGAGGCAGATGATGAATTCTTCGATAAATGTTTGGAGGGAGCCGCAATGTTTGCCTTCAATCAAGGTGAAGTGTGTACCTCACCATCACGTATATTGGTACAGGAAAGTATTTATGATAAATTTATTGAGCGGGTTGTGGCACGTACCAACAAAATAAGGTTGGGACATCCGCTAGATCCTGAAACCATGATGGGGGCCCAAGCTTCCAATGATCAATATGAAAAAATTCTGAATTATATCAAAATTGGAAAAGAGGAGGGTTGTGAAGTACTTACAGGGGGTAATGCGGCCTATAATGAAGGTTTGGAAGGGGGTTACTACATTCAACCTACCATTTTAAAGGGAAACAATAAAATGAGGGTCTTTCAGGAAGAGATCTTTGGTCCTGTGGTGTGCCTAACAACCTTTAAGGATGAGGCCGAGGCCATTGAGATAGCCAATGACACCTTATATGGACTGGGAGCTGGCGTATGGACAAGGGACACCCACCAAGCTTATAAGGTAGCAAGAGCCATCAAAGCCGGAAGGGTATGGGTAAATAGCTATCATACCTATCCAGCACATGCCCCTTTTGGTGGTTATAAGAAATCGGGAATTGGTCGGGAAACCCATAAAATGATGTTGAACCACTACAGGCAGACCAAAAACATGCTTATTTCATACGATAAAAAAGCACTTGGATTCTTTTAAGAAATTAGTAGAAGGATATGGTAAATAGGGTATTGATTTCAGATAGGGCAAGGCAGGTATTGGAGCAACTAAAGTCCCAACATGGTGAGCTCATGTTCCATCAAAGTGGAGGTTGTTGCGATGGGTCATCGCCCATGTGTTTTTCAAAAGGGGAATTAATGCTAAATGAAACCGATGTTTGTTTGGGGGCTATTGCAAACTGTCCTTTTTATATGTCCAAGGATCAATTTGAATATTGGAAACATACCCAATTGACGATAGATGTCACCAAGGGCCGTGGCTCAAGTTTTTCCTTGGAAATACCGCTGGGATTGCGATTCGTTACGATGTCCCGTTTATTTACGGAGGACGAGCTTGCCCAATTGGAGTCAGTAGATACGGTTGCCAATTAGGGATAACTTCCAAAAAATGTCAATGCCGGTTTAAGGGTTACTTAAACCGGTTTTTTATTATACTATGAATTTAACAGCAATTTAGTGACACATGGCAAGGTATTTGATATTTTTGTAACTGATAAGTACCTTAAATCGTTATATGAGAATAGTATATATATTTTGCATTCTATTTTTAATTTCGCAGTTGGGTATGTCCCAAACAGATCTTCCCACCACCAATCCACTTAAAATAGAAGGGGACAAAGGGGTTAGGGAAAATCCAAATCAGGGGACAGCTTTGAAAATGCCGTCCATTATTACCTTAAAGCCCACTACCAATCTCAGGGACTCCCTTACCGCTAGAAATATTAAGATGCTCCCGGATAGGGAACTGGTACAGGCTGGTTATGGTCTAAAAATAGATCCCAAAATTGGTGAAAAAGAAAAGGAAGGCTCTTCTACGTTTTTTGGGAATATGTATTTGGGGGATATTAAAAGCAATGGCAAGTTCGTAGGTATTGTTTGCCGGGACCATGAATATGTTGATGGTGATAGGGTAAGAATATTGCTCAACGATAAGGTGGTGGAACCCAATATTTTTTTAACCGGATCCTTTAAAGGAATTAATCTCGATTTACAGAAGGGTTTTAATAGAATAGATTTCGAGGCATTGAACCAAGGTACTTCAGGACCCAATACGGCGCAAGTTAATGTATATGATGATGAAGGTAAAATGATACATTCCAATATGTGGAATTTATCCACTGGGTCCAAAGCCACCATAATAATCATAAAGGAATAACCCATAGGATTATCAAACACTGGCCCATATGAAAGGATATTACTATTTGTTGATTATTAACCTCTTGCTTATTTTAATCCCGTATACCTTAAGGATGCTTAGGGATTATAAACGGAACAAGAACTGATTCCACCGTTTTAAATTGGTATTTCATTAGTGAAACTCAATTTAGAGAAGACGGTAAGACGCACTTAAAATTGCAAATTGAACTAATCCCACCTTTTTTGGCGGGATCTAGGTTCCATACCTCGACCCTAGGGTCGATTCCCATTATTGGGTTCAGGGCCTGCCTTTGTCGGCAGACAGGCTTGCCCAGAGGTTTAATACCTTTTATTGACCTTCCAACTTAATGGTCCGGTGACTTTACTGCATCTACCCTTTTAAACCCATTCCAGTTTTTTTGGGATGGAGGCCGCGGGATTATAACGAATTTGGGTTGTTCGAATTACTGAAAACCTCAGTGCCATTTTTTTTCTAAACAATGTAAAAACTGAATGATGTGGTTGACTTTATTGGCACCGCCAAAGGGTATAATACCCCGAGGCTTGCCTGGAAAATTAAAGATCGTTTCCTACGAATGCCTCGCGGGCTTGCCCCGAGGTAGTTTACTATTTTTATTTGCCATAATTTTCTTCAGTTGTTCCCAAGAAAGGGACATACCTACCGATGGGCCCTCCATAGACCTGCTAATGGAACCTGGGTCCACTGTTGCCGTCCCTGATGATATGCCTGGACCTCATTTAAATAAATGGGACATTTATAACTATTTGGCCTTGGGAGATAGCTATACCATTGGCGCAAGTGTAGAAAGTGCTGTAAGCTTCCCCATTCAGTTAAAGACTAGATTGGAGCAGGGACTTAAGGTTAAGGTCAATACAGAGATTATTGCCGTCACCGGATGGCGCACGGATAATTTACTGGATG
The DNA here is from genome assembly GCF_030291335.1 of Arenibacter flavimaris. Lineage (NCBI taxonomy): Bacteria > Pseudomonadati > Bacteroidota > Flavobacteriia > Flavobacteriales > Flavobacteriaceae > Arenibacter > Arenibacter flavimaris. Next base: position 198,914 of record NZ_JASWIM010000003.1, on the reverse strand, counting down.
CAGTTAAGAAGGGAGCCCAATTGCCTTCCTATGATTTGGTAACCCTTTTAATTGGGGTCAATAACCAATATCAAGGCAAGCCATTTAGGGTATATACCCAAGAGTTTCCTTTATTATTGGAAGCTGCAATGGCTTTGGCCTATGGCAATCCAAAAAATGTTGTAGTTGTTTCCATTCCGGATTATGCCTATACCCCTTTTGGGGAAGGCAGAAATACTGACAAAATTTCCAAAGAAATTGATGAATACAATGCCTTTGCGGAAGCAACGGCCCTTCAAATGGGGGTGTCATTTATTAATATTACGGATATAACACGAAATGGATTGTCCAATCCCAATTTAGTAGCAGGGGATGGCCTGCATCCATCAGGCGAAACTTATAAGCGATTTGTGGATAAACTATACCCAGTTGTACTTCCTATCTTTGATTAATGATAATTCCCAACCATTGGGATTTGCAATCATATCCTGGGTTATTCGTTCTTTTGTGATGCTAGCTGTGTACCATAATTATGTAATAACATGGAAAGTTTCATGGTTCGCCTACCAATAACTTTAATTACATTTATACCTTATAATTCCCAAAATCAAAATAAACTATATAATGCCCAATAAAAAAGTAAGTATTCTTACCGCCTTTAAAACAATAATTTGGCCACGTCGCAATTTGGTACTTATTGGTCTGCTGTTGATCGTAATAAGTAATGCTGCAAATTTTGTAGGTCCTATTTCCCTAAAATATTTTATGGACGATGTTATTCCAAACAAGGATATGGATATGCTCAAAATATTGGTAGGGTTGGTAATACTATCTATTTTGGTGCGGGCCGTAACTTCATTTTTGTTGACAAAAATATTGAGTGTGCAAGCACAATACCTTATCTCGGAGCTTAGGGCACAGGTGCAAAAAAAAGTGCTTTCACTCCCGATCCGTTTTTTTGATAATACCAAATCGGGGGCTTTGGTCTCTCGTATAATGTCCGACGTGGAAGGGGTTCGAAACCTTATTGGGACAGGATTGGTCCAATTGGTAGGGGGGAGTATTACGGCCATAGGTGCCTTGGTCTACATGTTATGGATTAGTCCGTCAATGACCTTCTTTACCTTTATTCCATTGGCCATTTTTGCCTTCATTGCTTTAAAGGCATTCAAGATTATAAGACCTATTTTTAGAAATCGGGGAAAAATAAATGCTGAGGTTACGGGTAGGCTTACCGAAACACTCGGAGGTATAAGGGTAATCAAAGGCTTTAATGCGGAGGAGCAGGAGACCAAGGTCTTCGAGAATGGAGTGGAACTGTTGTTCCAAAATGTAAAAAAGAGCCTTACGGCAACTGCTTTTATGACCAGTTCGGCAACTTTTTTAATCGGGATTGCTACCACAGGAATTATGGGGATCGGGGGTTATAAAATTATGTATGAAGGATTGAGTCTTGGAGAATTCCTGTCCTTCACCTTTGTTTTGGGTATCATGATCGCCCCCATTGTACAAATGAGCAATATAGGGAGTCAGCTTACCGAAGCGCTTGCAGGTCTGGACCGTACGGAAGAATTAATGAATATGATACCGGAAGCCAATGAAGGGGAAAGAACAATTGTTCTTGAAGAAATAAAGGGGGATATAGCCTTTAAGGAGGTTTCCTTCGCCTATGAGGAGGATAATGAAGTATTGCATAGCGTTAGTTTTGAGGTTAAGTCCGGTGATGTGGTTGCGCTGGTGGGTAGTTCCGGTTCCGGGAAATCCACTATAGCCGGTTTGGCGGCAACCTTTTTAAATCCCTTATCAGGAACCATTACAGTGGATAATCAAGATCTTTCCAAAGTTGATCTGAGAAGTTATCGCCAGAATTTGGGGGTTGTACTACAAGATGAATTTTTGTTTGAAGGTACCATTAGGGAAAATATAATGTTCCCAAGGCCCAATGCATCGGAGGAAGAAGTTATTATGGCCGTGAAAGCAGCCTATGTGGACGAATTTACAGATAGGTTTGATAAGGGATTGGACACGCTGATCGGGGAACGGGGAGTGAAACTTTCCGGTGGACAGCGGCAACGTATTGCAATAGCCAGGGCGGTCTTGGCCAATCCTAAAATTTTGATTTTGGACGAAGCTACTTCCAATCTGGATACGGAAAGTGAAGCCCTTATTCAAAAAAGTTTGGCCACCCTGACCGAGGGAAGGACAACCTTTGTCATCGCCCATAGATTGAGTACCATAAGGAAAGCCGATCAAATTCTCGTCATAGAAAATGGTCGTATTGCTGAAAAGGGAACCCACGATGAGCTTATTGCAAAAGAAGGTAGATATTACAACCTATTTACTTACCAAGCGAGGATTTAGTAAAAAATGGTCCAGGCGATGAGAAGGTGCTTGTTTTCTTTATTTTTAACCGGAGGTATTCTGGTTGGCAATGGTCAAGGACTGAAATCGGAAAAATATTCTTATATAGATGGGGCCTTGGTAAGGGGGGATAGTACACATCCGGCCTTATCCCTAGTATTTACAGGGGATCAATTTGGAGATGGTGCCAAGCACATACGAAGGATCCTTAAAAAGGAACAGGTATTGGCCTCCTTCTTTTTTACAGGAAACTTTTATAGTAATCCAAAATTTACCCGAACGATCAAAAAGTTATATAGTGATGGACATTATTTGGGCGCACATTCCAATAAACATCTTTTGTATTGTGATTGGACACAACGGGACAGCCTATTGGTTTCACAAGAGGAATTTAAACAGGATCTACTGGCTAATTATGGGAAGATGAAAGTATTTGGTATAGGGAAAGAGAATGCCCGCTATTTTCTTCCACCTTATGAGTGGTACAACGATAGCATTGCCAAATGGACAGGGAATATGGGGCTTATATTGGTAAATATGACCCATGGAACCCTGTCACATGCAGATTATACTACCCCTGAAATGAAAAATTATAGATCCAGTACAGAAATTATCCAAAATATAGTACAATATGAAGAACAAAACAGTACTGGTCTAAATGGATTTTTGCTCTTGATGCATATCGGTACGGATACCTCCCGTACGGACAAGCTTTATCATTATTTGGAACCCTTGATCAAACATTTGAAAAAAAGGGGCTATCAATTGCAGCGGATTGAGCGTTTACTTGATGGTAATTAAGAATCAATTTTTTTATCTTTAAGTTTTATAATCTTCCTATTCTATGAAACAATTCATCTTTTTGTTATTGTCCATAGGGCAATTCCTTATGGGAAACGAAATTCCCCAAGGCCCGTTTATTAGAATAAATCAGTTGGGGTATTTATTGGATGAACACAAAAAGGCAATTGTTTTTTCAAATACCAGGGTAAACGAAGTGTTCCAGTTGATAGATGATAAGAACAAGGTGGTAGCTACATTAAGGCCAATTAAATCCAAACAGAAGGGTTGGGGGACTTTTAAGAGTTATTATGAACTGGATTTTTCACATGTAACCGTCAAGGGGACTTACTTTATAAAGGCAAAAAAATCCAATTCTCGATCAGAACTTTTTAAGATAGGGAATGATGTTTATAAGCAAAAATCTGAGGTATTGTTAGGGTTTATGCGTCAACAACGTTGCGGCTATAATCCTTATTTTGATATGGTATGCCATCAAAGGGACGGGCGTTCGGCCTATGGCCCTATGCCCGAAGGAACCTTTGTGGATGCTTCCGGAGGTTGGCATGATGCAGGAGATCAGCTTAAATATCTAATAACCGGAAGTTATGCCACGGCCCATATGTTGATGGCCTATGAATTATACCCCGATACTTTTGAAGACCGGGTAAACGCCTTAGGTCAACCACGGCCCAATGGTATTGCGGATGTTTTGGATGAGGCCAAGTGGGGTTTGGATTGGATTTTAAAATTGCACCCCGATACCGATCAATTGATACATCAAATTGCAGATGATCGCGATCATATTGGGTGGAAAATGCCTGATGAGGACAGCTCGGACTACGGCTGGGGCAAAAATAGTTATAGGGTGGCATATTTTGCGACTGGGGAACCACAAGGTCTTAACAAATATAAAAGTGAGGCCAGTGGTGTTTCTAATTTGGCAGGACGCTCAGCCGCGGCGCTGGCCTTGGCCTCAAGAATTTGGTTACGGGATGTAAAGGATTCCGTTTTTGCGCAAAACTGTTTGGAGGCTGCCAAATCCTTATATCGTTTGGGAAAGGAGAAGGAAGGTTTTCAACAGGGGAACTCCTATGGCGCCCCGTATAGATATTCAGAGAAGACCTGGGCGGACGATATGGAATGGGGAGCTGCAGAGCTTTACAAAAGTACGGGAAACAGTAGCTATTTGAAAGAGGCCAAGGAGTATGCCCTAAAGGCGAATACGATATCGTGGATGCCCAAGGATTCGGTGGGGCATTATGAATATTATCCATTTGTTAATTTGGGCCATTTTGCCCTACATGATCTGGTGGATGAAAATTTTCAAAATACGTTGGCTGCCTACTACAAAAGTGGTTTGGAGGATAATTTGAAGAGGGCGTCCAAAAATGCCTATAATATTGGGGTCCCATTTATCTGGTGCTCCAATAATTTGCTCAGCAGTTTAATTACCCAGGGGATTCTCTATGAAAAAATGACCGGGGATAAAAGTTACCATCAATTTTTGGTGGAACAAAGGGATTGGCTTTTTGGTAGAAATCCATGGGGAACTTCTATGTTTACCAAGATGCCGGAAACTGGGGAGTATCCTATGGATGTGCATACCAGTACATGGGCACTGACCGGAAAGGAAGTTGCTGGAGGTTTGGTGGACGGTCCGGTCTATGCCTCGATTTTTAATTCCTTAAAGGGCTTACGTATGGATAATCCGGATGAATTTGAAGCCTTTCAAAATGAGTTTGTGGTGTACCATGATGATATTGGTGACTATTCTACCAATGAACCTACCATGGATGGTACTGCCGGCTCCATAATTATGATGGCCCATTGGGCGGACCAAAACAAAAATTAGTCTTAGGTTTTAGGGAAAAAGGTGGTTCAATCAAAAGCAGGTGATTGCCTTTTAGCTCTCAGGGGCCAATTCCACTTCCAGGCCTTCCAAATCTTCTGTAATATGGATCTGGCAACCCAAACGGCTGTTATTCTTTACGTTGAAAGCTTCGGCAAGCATGGCGTCCTCATCATCGGACATTTCGGGCAATTGGTGGTCAGACTCTATATAGCACTGGCAGGATGCGCACATGGCCATGCCCCCACATATACCAATGGTTCCCTCTGGGGCAAGTTCGTAGGAACGTACTATTTCCATTAGATTCATATTCATGTCCGTGGGTGCGTCTACCTCGTGAACAACCCCATCCCTGTCCTTAATTTTTATTTTAACATCGCTCATGCCAGAAATATTCTTTTTTGCTAATAGCCAGCAAATTTAAGGGATTTACTTTAGGATTTGGTTGTTTTTTTTAATCAATGGCCTTTACTACTGCCTTAGGGGCTTCTTTTTTGCTGCCATCAAAACCGGATACACCGCCAACGGTGGTATATTTCATAACATATTTTTTGTCCGGGAAAATACGCTGATAGGCACTCTGGCACATTAGGGTTGCCTCGTGAAAGCCGCAAAGGATCAATTTTAGTTTTCCGGGATACGTATTTACGTCCCCAATGGCATATATACCTGGAATGTTGGTCTGATAATCGAAGGTGTCCACTTTTATGGCATTCTTTTCAATTTCCAATCCCCAATCGGCAATGGGCCCCAGTTTGGGCGACAGTCCGAACAAAGGGATAAAATGATCTATTTCTTTGGTGATTTCTTCATCTTCATCCCCGGATTTATTGATTACCACGGCCTCTAATTTTCCGGATCCCTTAAGGCCTACCACTTCTGCAGGGGTAATAAGGTTTATTTTTCCAAGATTTTTTAAGGACTGTACCTTCTCTACAGAATCCAAAGCACCTCTAAACTCATTTCTTCTGTGTACCAAGTTTACTTCCGAAGCTACATCGGCCAAAAAGATACTCCAGTCCAGGGCAGAATCTCCGCCCCCGGCAATAAGCACCTTCTTGTTACGATATACTTCCGGGTCTTTTATAAAATAGGCAACCCCCTTGTCCTCATAATCCTTTATTTTATCTATCAGGGGTTTTCTGGGCTCAAAACTACCAAGACCTCCGGCAATTGCCACGATGGGGGCATTGTGCTTGGTACCCTTGTTGGTGGTAACCAAAAAAGTGCCATCTTCCAATTTTTCAATGGTATTGGCCCGTTCCCCCAAAGTAAATCCAGGTTGGAACGCTTTTATCTGTTCCATAAGGTTGTTTACCAGATCGCCTGCCAACACTTCTGGGAATCCTGGGATATCGTAAATAGGCTTCTTAGGGTAAATTTCGGAACACTGCCCACCAGCCTGTGGCAATGCGTCAATTAAATGACATTTAAGCTGTAATAGGCCTGCTTCAAAAACTGCAAAAAGACCGGTTGGGCCGGCACCTATAATCAGAATATCTGTTTTAATCATGGAAGAAAAACTTAAAATAGCTACAAAGCTAAAAAAGGAATTGGTATTGGATTATGATAAAAGTCAGCTTATTGCACCACATTAATGACCTCCTGTATTTGTGGGGCATATTTTTTTATGGTCATTTCCACACCGCTTTTTAGGGTCATTTGGTTAACCGAACAGCCAACACAGGCCCCTTCCAATTTTACCTTAACCGAGTTATCGTTGTCTATGGAAATTAGGGAAATGTCCCCACCATCACTTTGCAAAAAAGGACGGATTTCCTCCAAGGCTTTTTCAACATTATTTTTAAGTTCAATCGATGTCATAATTACTTCTTTTTAACAGCCGAACAACCTGCCATTGTAGTTATTTTAATAGCCTCCGTTGGAGGTAAACTTTTGTTTCTATCCACCACTTCCCGAACTACATTTTTTGTAATTTCCTCAAAAGCGGTTTCAATTGAGGTTGCCGTTTGAAGTGCCGCCGGCCTTCCTACATCACCTGCCTCCCTAATACTTTGTACCAAGGGAATCTCCCCTAAAAAAGGAACGTTTAAGTCGTCGGACAAATGCTTGGCACCTTCTTTGCCAAAAATATAATATTTGTTGTTGGGTAATTCCTCTGGTGTAAAATACGCCATATTTTCTACGATTCCCAATACCGGTACATTTATGGAATCTTGTTGGAACATGGCCACTCCCTTTCGAGCATCGGCCAAGGCCACTTCCTGCGGGGTACTTACGACCACTGCCCCTGTTATTGGTAAGGATTGCATAATGCTTAAATGTATATCCCCTGTCCCTGGAGGAAGATCCAGCAACATAAAATCCAATTCCCCCCAATGGGCATCAAAAATCATTTGATTGAGTGCCTTGGCGGCCATAGGGCCTCTCCAGATTACTGCCTGATTCGGTTGGGTGAAAAAACCAATGGACAAGAGTTTTACGCCATAATTTTCTATCGGCTTCATTTTGGATTTCCCTTCAATATTTACGGCCAAAGGTTTTTCTTGGGCAACATCGAACATGATGGGCATGGATGGACCATAAATGTCCGCATCCAATAGGCCCACCTTAAATCCCATTTTAGCTAGGGTTACTGCCAAATTTGCGGTGACCGTGGATTTTCCTACCCCTCCTTTTCCTGAAGCAACAGCAATAATATTTTTGATCCCTGGGACGGGTTTTCCCTTTATTTCATTAACCTTAGGCTTGGCAGCGGGGGCATCCACCTTTACATTGACGGTAATTTTGGCCTTGTTGTACACCTTCTCATGTATCACCTTGAGAATTTCAACTTCGGTTTTCTTTCGCGCCTGTAAGCTCGGGTTGGAAATGGTAATATCTACAACTACCTCATCCCCAAAAACCATAATATTTTTAACGGCACCACTTTCCACCATATTTTGTCCTTCTCCGGGGACAGTGATGTTCTCAAGGGCCTTAAGTATGTCTTTCTTGTCTAATTTCATCCTAAACCATTCTTATTCAGTCATTATTAAAACTGATTCTAAATTACAAAGATAGGGCTTAGGAGCGAGATTAGGAAGGAAGGGAATTGAAAAGTAAAATAAGGCAATAAGTATATTCTATATAATGGGATAAAGGCAAAAATACGGGCAATTTCAATCAGGAAAATTGTTTTAGTTCCTGCCAGGGATCCCAGAAATGGACTTCGAAATTCACGATTTGGTTATCCACCACTTTTATCCCCTCATTTTCCAATAACTGCTGCATTAGATTGGTGCCTTCAAAATGATGTTTCCCGGTCAATAACCCTTTTCTGTTAACAACCCTATGGGCTGGGATATCCCCAATTTTGTGGGCGCCGTTCATGGCCCATCCCACCATCCTAGCGCTTCTTGCAGTTCCTAAATATTTGGCAATGGCACCATAGGAAGTAACCCGCCCAAATGGTATTTGCCTGGCCACTGTGTACACTTTTTCAAAAAAGTTCTCATTTTCTGGTTTCATCAGGTATAAAATATTCGAATTAGCGTAATCACTAAAAGTAACAACATTAGGGCACTTAAGATGTAATTGGAATTTTTTGAAAACCGATTGTTCTTGGTTTCCAATTTTGTAAAATAGACCGTGTACAAATAGAGTACCGTAAAGGTACCGCATCCCGCAGCAAGAATAAAGGTAGCTATATCCCGGAATTGAAATTGTATCCATCCCGAGGCGTTCCACATGGCATTCAGTCCGCTGTAGTACGGAATGGTCAAAAGGTTTACCGCTGCCAGCAATATTCCTTTAAAGAAGCTATTTTTCTTACTTACCTTGACTATTTTGGGCCTTTGTAGTTTTTTTTTCTTGGCTTTGACAAAGAAGTAAACGGCAAAAAAAGCGAAGACAATAAGGGCTATTTTTAAAAGCAGGTCTATGATCTCCGGGTTTTTGAATAGAAATTTGGAAATCAGCACAGAAATATAGGCCTGAATAATGATCATGGTAGAAACTCCCAGACTAAAAATAATACCATTGGTCTTACCTTTCTCCACACTGATCTTGGCGGCGTTCATATTTAATAGGCCTGGTGGGACTGTGGCCATGAAGGCAGCTGAAAAAGTGGCAAAAAAAAGGGTAAGTAAATGCTCCATGGTTTACCTTATTCTAAATTTGATATAGGTGATCGGTTTTCCTTTTTCAAGATACTGTTTTTCATAGAAAGTTTGTATTTCCAACACTTCTTTGGGGCTCCCTTCATTTTTGTAGATGTCGTGATTGGCATAGAGCACTTCATAACCTTTGCCATGTAATAGGCCTAGGGTATAGCCGTGCATAAATTCACTATCGGTCTTGAGATTCATTACACCATCTTCCTTTAGAATTAATTTATACTTATCCAAGAAAACTTCGTTGGTAAGTCGGTGCTTGGTACGTTTATATTTTATTTGGGGGTCTGGAAAGGTAATCCAGATTTCAGAAACTTCTTCAGGAGCAAAAAGCCCGTCGATCAATTCTATTTGGGTTCTTAAAAAGGCGGCGTTGGATACATTCTCTTCAATGGCAGTTTTGGCACCACGCCAAAAGCGGGCTCCCTTGATATCTATTCCAATGAAGTTTTTGTTTTTATTTTGTCTGGCCATTCCAATGGTATACTCGCCTTTGCCACAGCCCAATTCCAAAACCAAAGGATTGTCATTGCCGAAAAATTCATTCCATTTTCCCTTTAAAGAAAACGAACCTTTGGTAATTTCTTCCCTAGAGGGTTGAATTACATTCTTGAAAGTTTCATTCTCTTTGAATCGCTTCAGCTTATTCTTACTTCCCACGGTAGTTTTATAATTTAAATTTTGGCAAAGCTAATGAAATCTAAATTTGTTTCTTAGGAACGGACCGTTCGTTGTTCAATGTTATCGGAATTAAAAGGGAGACTTAAAATGTGTTGGCAGTACCCACATATTTAGTACGGATTCACCTGCTATTCTTTATTATGAGCCTGAAAAGGATTAATTTAGAGCTATAATCAAATTGTAAATGCAAAAATTAGGTCTTCTTTTCTTATTGTTATTGCAACTTGGCTGTAGTGGCCAGGCAATGGAGAAATTCAATGGCGTGAGTTTTGTAGCCTCTAGAGATATGGTAGCCCAAGAACACGTGGATGCCGTTAGGAATGTAAATGCCAAATGTGCGGCAGTTATGCCCTTTGGCTTTATCAGGGATGCGGATTCCCCAGAAATAATTTTCGATACCTCAAGGCAGTGGTTCGGGGAAACAAGGACCGGAGCCAGACAATACATAGACATCTTACATCAGAATGGTTTAAAAGTAATGTTGAAACCCCAGATTTGGATTTCCAGAGGAGCATTTACGGGTAATTTAAAAATGGATTCGGAAGAAAATTGGCAACTTCTGGAGGAGTCTTATGAGAAATTCATAATGGCATATGTTTCCCTGGCCCAGGAAACAAATGCCGATGCGTTTTGTATTGGGACGGAGTTGGAGCAATTTGTAAGTCACAGACCTGGGTATTGGACCCAACTGATCAAAAAAATAAGGAGTGTTTATAAAGGAAAACTTACCTATGCGGCCAATTGGGACGAATATGGCAGAACCCCTTTTTGGGAGGATCTGGATTTTATCGGGATAGATGCCTACTTCCCGTTGAGTGATGAAAAAACCCCAACAGTGGAACAATTAAGAAAGGGGTGGCAACCGCACAAAGAGAAAATAAGATCTTTGTCCGTGGCAAAGAACAAACCCATTATCTTCACTGAATACGGTTATAGGAGCAATAATTATACCGCCAAAAAACCTTGGTTGGTAGACCATAGTCAGGACGATGTAAACCTTGAGGCCCAAACCAACGCAACCAAGGCCATTTTTGAAGAATTTTGGAAAGAAGATTGGTTTGCAGGCGGATTTGTTTGGAAATGGTTCATTGATCATGAAACGGCGGGAGGGGTAAATGACAATCGATTTACTCCTCAGAATAAACCGGCACAAGAGGTGATTAAGAGTTTTTACAAGATTCATTAAGCCCCATACCTATTTTAATAGGTCTTCATTTTGTTGTTGTGTTGCATTGTAGTGGCCTAAATTCCTGGTTTGCACAATACAAGTATTCCATCATTATGGATTGTTTTTGGAATATGGCAGTATTTTTGATAATATTTGTACAAAATATGTACCGTGTCTGCCAAAAGAACTTTTATTTTATCGTGGATGGTGGGGTTAATAGGACTCCCTTTAATTGCCCAAACGGCGGTTAAAACCGTAATTGCTGAAAAGGGGGATGGTATTTATTCCATTCTTAGGAAGCAAGGGATGAATCCGGTGAGGCACTACGGGCATTTTGTAGACCTTAATCAAGATAATTTAAGGGATAGTATTCATTTGTACGAAGGAAGGGAGTATATTATACCCCCTGTGCCCGTAGATACAGTGCCCATAGAGGAAACCGTTGCAAAAAAGGCTACTGAAATCAAGGCCGTTTCCAATATCCTCAACGATGATATTTTTGGTAAGGATTATGCCGCCACGGAAATAAAAAGTAATAAGTTACAGGGTGCCGTATATTATTTGATATCTGGTCATGGCGGGCCGGATCCCGGAGCTGTTGAAAAATATGATGGCAAAATTATTGCAGAGGACGAATATGCCTACGATATTACGCTTCGTTTGGCCAAGGAGCTTATATCCCATGGGGCCAAGACCTACATTATAGTGCGGGATTCCAATGATGGAATAAGGGATCAGCGGATCTTGGAAATAGATAGGGATGAGGTGGTATATCCTAACGAGGAAATTCCATTGAACCAATTAATGCGTTTAAAACAGCGTGTTGATGTGGTGAACAAACTCTATTTGGAAAATATGGGAAAATACCAGCGGCTATTAGTGACCCATGTAGATAGCCGAAGCAGGGGACAGAATATAGACGTGTTTTTCTATCATCATGAGAACAGTATGAACGGTAAACGTTTGGCGGAAAGCATCCATGAAACTTTTTTAAAAAAATACAGACAATATCAGCCTAACAGGAATTATGAGGGAACCTTTGCCGATCGTAGTGGATTGTATTTGGTGAAGAATACCTTACCTGCCATGGCCTATATAGAGGTTGGGAATATTAAGAGCAAAAAGGACCAAAGGCGCATCCTAGATCCGGACAATAGACAAGCCCTGGCCAAATGGATATCGGAAGGGGTGTTGTTGGATTTTGACAATAAAAATTAAGAGGTAATATTTTTCTTGTAATATCGGTACAATTGTTCGGGACCAACACCCAGTAAATTCTTCAGGTGGATTATCCCAAAGTGATACTGTAATTTTAAGGTGCCAATCTGTTCATATTTTCTGGCCGAAGTTACCACAGGTTGTGGTAATACCTGGAATTTTGATATTTTGTATAGGCGGCTAATAAATTCCGTATCCTCGTAGATGATATACTCTTCATTAAAGCCACCCGACCTATGGAATAGGGCCTTGGAAATAAATAAGGACTGATCACCTCCCCTACATAGCCGGCTATTTATCCTGCTGAACCAGGCGAAGAACCGTAAAAAATTTTTAGAGGTATCGAACTTCATCCTAAAACAACCAGAAGACATATTGAGGTGTATTGCCTTTAGGATGTAAAGGTCAAAATTTTTGGGCGGGTAGGTGTCGGCATGTAGAAAGTAAAGTACATGGCCCGTGGCCAATTCCGCACCTTTGTTCATTTGTTTGGCACGCCCCCTCTCTGAGGTTATTGTCTTGGCACCCAAAGTTTTTGCCAATCTCGGGGTGCCGTCCGTACTGCCACCATCCACTACAATTATTTCCTTGATATTTCCAGGGCTACTATTCGCTTTTAAATACGCCAACAAATTACCAATTTGGGCGGCTTCATTTAAGGTTGGAATTATTATGCTAAGGTTTGTGGAATTACTCAATTTCATTTAATCCCCAATTGTAGTTCAAATAACTTATTTTGGTATTGGATGTCAATTTTTGGGCGGCATACTTGTTCAGATAATCTATCAAGGAACCATTTTTGGTAAAATCTTTTTTGTACCAGTTAAAAATTTGCGACAGGGAGGCTTTTTCTTTTGTTAGCACATTCCTTTGTGGATCATTGATAAAATCCTTGGCCGTCCGTTCCAGCAAAATTTCAAGGTTGTTGGCAGTAAAGGCTTTGTTCAATAATTTGGGGCAGGAATAAGAGGCACAATTAATGGCAAAATGAATTCGCGGTTCATCCATTTTGCGCAATATTTTGTGTTCCAGATCGCCCAAGGAAACTTTTTCACCTCCCATTTGCACAATATCCTTTCCCCATGGATTTTTGATGTCCTTAATACTTTTGGTAGGATAATTATCCAATATCAGCTTCACCGTAGCGGCATTGTAGAGGTTAATGTAATAAGCCAGCTTTTCTGGTTTGGGAGCCATATCCATTGGACGGTCCTTGGCTAAATGATCCAAGTAATTTTGCAGCTCCGAAATATCCTTGGCAAAGCTGTTGTAGTCAACATTCCCCCTATCGTCTACATACTTTTTGAGTAATCCATCCCATTTGGAATGATCTAGTTGTGGAACAATATCTACGGCAATATTTTCCACATACCTTGGGGTAGGCACAAAATTAACAACACTTTCCGTTAGAAACAGGATCAGTAATAATGTTGATTTAAGGTGCATGGTTTTTTATTTACCTCTAATTAGTGCGCTTAGCTGTATAAACCTTACAAGATGGGTATAATTAGCAGCAACCACCGCCATTATAATGCCAAGTACTGTTGCTTATATGGATTTCGGTGTTGCTTTTTTTGAGTGCGGCTGCGGTTTTGTCACATACCGCCAAGGGTTGGTTTTGCATTAGCACATGGCCGTTTTTATCATCAAAATATTCTTCATTCCCGTAATAAATGGCTGTTTTTCCTGTAAAAACACAGGGGCCATCTTGGGGCATGGGATCTTTTATCGCAGCTATTTCAATAGATTCAATAAAGATCAACTCATCCGTAGGATAGTGATTGGGAGAGAGAACGCGGTATGATTTTCGCGCCCTTATTTCAATGGTTCCGAAACCGGCATCCGTTAATACCTTTATATACTCTTTCAACGGGATACTTCCACTTAAGCACAGGGCCCTTAATCGGTCATCGTTGCGAAGGGTTTCGTTCATAGGCTGTTCACATATGGGATCGCTCATAACCAATCTGCCATGTGGTTTTAAAACGCGATACATCTCAGAAACAGCCTTCTTCAGGTCTTCTGTCTTAAAGATGTTAAATAGGCAGTTCTGTGCCGCAACATCTATACTTTTGTCCTCAATGGGTAGGTGGAGGGCATCCCCTTTCACAAGGTTTACAAACTCGCTCTTAAACCATGGGTTCTCCCGTTCGGCAATTTTGAAATTTTCTTTTGAGGCTTCCAACATTTCATCTACAACATCTACTCCGGTTACGCCGCCCGTTTGTCTGGAGAAATATGAAAACTGCAACAGCTCCATTCCGCCTCCAACACCCACATATAGTACCTTTGGATTGTTTACCAAATCCTGGGCAGAAACCGTACTTCCACACCCGTAATTCATCTCTTGCATAATTATTGGGACGGACAAGCCAGGGAATTGCCAAATAGGATTAGTGGTGCAGCACAATCCAACATCGGGGGTCAATGCGGCATTCTTATATAATTCATTGGTTGCTTCTAAATAACTCATGTGTATATGCTTAATAGTTGGTCTTCGGGTTTGTAATTTCACTACCCACTACTTCAAAAATTATATTGCTTTGATTAATTCCCTAAATAATTTTATCATTTTTGGTTCTGTTTTCCCTGCAATAGCAATTATTTCGGAAATGTTGACAGGTTTAAGATTGTCCGGGTCGCACTCGTCCGTTAGCACCGATACTGCCACTACAGGTAATTTCAGGTGGTTGGCAACGATTACCTCTGGCACAGTGCTCATTCCTACGGCATCGGCACCGATAATTTTCAGCATTCGGTATTCCGCCTTCGTTTCCAGTTGAGGTCCTACAACGGAGGCGTAAACTCCCTTCTGTAGGTTTATATTTTCCTTTTCGGCTATTTTTTCCAAACTTTGGCGCATTGGAATGTCGTATGGTTCGCTCATATCCGTAAAACGATCCCCAAATTGGCTTACATTTTTAAATGCTAGGGGAGACCCTCCTTGAAGGTTAATATGGTCCTCGATTAGCATGAGGTCCCCTTTTTTAAAATCGGGATTTATGGCTCCTGCAGCATTGGATATAAATAAGTTTTTTATCCCTAACATATGCATTACGCGAATAGGGTAGGTAACGTCCAAAAGATCGTATCCTTCGTAAAAGTGAAACCTTCCCTGCATCACTACAACTTTTTTGCCTTCCAAGGTTCCATAGATCAATTTGCCGGAATGGAATTCTACGGTAGCCAGAGGAAAATAGGGTATATGGTTGTAATGCGCTTCTATGGGATTTTCAATTTCATCTGCCAGTTTGCCCAAACCTGTACCGAGTACAATGCCAATTTCAGGGGCTTCAAATCCTTTGCCAAATAGATAATCAGTAGATTCCTTAAGTAGTTTACCCGTCATATAATTTCAATTTTTTAAAAAGGTTTGGAAGATTTCAATGTCCTTGATATCCTCAAAATAGTCTATATCATTTTTAGGCCCCAAAAGGCTGTAGTTTTCATTGTGCAAATCCTGCAAGGTGGCCTTCAATACTGTGTCGGTGCCCCATGTTTTATCTTTAAATAGTGAGGGGTTCAAGACTTTCATCCCCAACAGGTAATAGCCGCCATCAATGGCCGGACCTATTACGTACCCATGATGGTCCAAGATTTGAAAAGCTTCCAACAAATCGTTTTCGCTTAGATCGTACATATCACTGCCGATAATAACAATTTTTTCATGGCCTGCATTAAATCCATCTTTAAAGGCATTGGACATACGCTCGCCCAAGTCCTTACCGGATTGTACTTTTTTTTCATAAATGGAGGTATCCCAAATATCATTTTCCCAAATGTTATCGGAATAGTACACCCACTTGGCCATATTTAAGCCCTTGGTCATATTCTTGGTATGGTCAAGTAAAAATTTATAAATGTTAAGGGCAGTTTCGTCGCCCACCGTTGCCGCCAATCTGGTTTTGCACCGGCCAAGTTCAGGATTACGTGTAAATATGATAAGTAAGGGTTTGGGGTGGTTCATTTTGGCTTTTAAATATCTTTCTAATTTGATGGACTTGGTCTTATGGTCGTTATAGCTTTGTATTCATTACGTAATTGTAGGTAAGAAATTGATAAATGGGTGGAACTCCATGTCCTTAACCAACCCATTAAAACAGATTGGTTTATTGGCAATATCAGCCTTTAGCTTTCATTTTTTTTGTTTGTATACTTTGGTGGCATTGTTCAACATCCTGCCCCATTGCTTGTTATATGCATGTACTCTATCCGTTTCTTGACCAATGGTATCATAAACAGGAAAGCCCATGTTTTTCCATTGGAAAATACCGCCATAAAGGTTGTAGACTTCTGTATAGCCTTTTTTTAAAAGCTTTTCCCCAAAAACTTCAGAGCGAATTCCTATGGAGCAATAAACTACGATGGGTCTATTCTTGTTGGGAATGATGGCAGAAATTTTGTCCCCATCAAAAATCTTATCGCCTACCCAGATTGCATTTGCTATATGGCTTATCTCAAATTCCACTTTTTCCCTAGCGTCCAAAAGGAGAAACTCCTTGTTCCCCAGTAATCTTTCTGCCCCAATATAGGGCACACTATTATTATTCAACCTCTTCAATGTCAGGTCTATGTCACTTTGCCCCCTCAGTCCGTAAAGGCAAAAAAGGCTTATGATAATATGGATTGGATATTTCATTGGCAGACATAAATAACAGGGTAAAGATAGTGTATTGGTGTCATAACCTTTAGCCACCATAGCCAATGGACAACAAATTTTGTTTCATTTATGACCGAAGGGATCTCCATTATTAAAATTTGATTATTTAATTTCACGGTTCCTTAATTGTGCAAGTTGTTCTCTATTATACTTGGAAAATATTTTTTGGCAGCCGCTTTTATAGGCTGTCTATGCAATTAGTAAATCTTATTTTAATATTAAAATATGCCCGATAAAAAGAAAAAGAGTCATGATTTTAGATCCAATATGTATTTTTATTGGAAAAAATCCAGAAGGTTTAGGGTTGGGATTTTTGCAGATATACGTGATGCCCTGTTTATAATAGCCGGGATATTTTCTGCAGCTTTTGGCTTGGAGAGTTTTTTGTTGCCCAATAGCTTTATTGATGGTGGGGCGACGGGAATTTCACTTTTGATCTCGGAAATCTCGTCTATGCCCTTATATATATTGATTATTCTTGTAAATATTCCATTTATATTTCTTGGTTTTAAGGTAATAGGCAAACAATTTGCCATGAAAGCCTCATTTGCGATTATTGGCTTGGCCATAGTTTTGGCCACGGTACACTTCCCAGAAGTCACCGAGGACAAACTCTTGGTAGCAGTTTTTGGCGGATTCTTCCTGGGGGCCGGAATAGGTCTTTCCATTAGGGGAGGCGGTGTTTTGGATGGCACCGAGGTACTCGCTATTTACCTGAGTAGGAAATTGAGAACCAAAATTGGGGATAATATCATTGTAATAAATATAATAATATTCTTGGCAGCTGCTTATTTCCTCTCCTTGGAGACTGCTCTTTATTCTATGTTGACCTATTTATCGGCCTCTAAAACTTTGGATTTTGTGGTGGATGGGATCGAGGAATATACGGGGGTTACCATTATTTCTGCCCGTAGTGAGGAGATTAGACTTATGATTAC
Organism: Arenibacter flavimaris; assembly: GCF_030291335.1. Taxonomy (NCBI): domain Bacteria; kingdom Pseudomonadati; phylum Bacteroidota; class Flavobacteriia; order Flavobacteriales; family Flavobacteriaceae; genus Arenibacter; species Arenibacter flavimaris. The sequence continues at coordinate 181,162 of NZ_JASWIM010000003.1, read as the reverse complement.
TGAAAAATTGGGTAGGGGGCTTACCATATACAAAGGTCATGGCGGATATGGTAAAAGTGGCGCACACAATGAGTACGACATTATTTATGCGGTAATTACCAGATTGGAGATTAGTAAATTGAATACGGAACTGGAAAAGATAGACCCTAATGCCTTTGTTGTTATGAATAGTATAAATGATACCAAAGGGGGGATGATCAAAAAACGGGCTTTGAACCACTAAAATCTTTCATTGTACAACAGATTTGTAAGTATTGCGAAAGTAATACTACCAATGTAACTATTGTTACCGATTGCTGCCCTAAGAAGGGCTAATTTTGGGGATAAATAGTGTAAATGTTTATGGAACAAACAATACGGAAAACGAAAGAGGAATTGGTTCAGGGTGGTTTAAAGACTGCTATGGGTTATGGGGATTACAGACAAATGGTTGCCAAATTAGCCCTAGAAGGAAAATCTACGGGACCCGTACAAAGTGAAGAACTTGTTAACTATACACGTCTTAACGATCAAAGGATGAAACGTTTGGACAAGACTATTAAGATCGATGCTGTTTCCGAAGCCAAAATTAAAGCGATTGATAAAAAAATTACCTGGTTGGTGCTTACTGAAAGTTGGTGTGGCGATGCCGCCCAAACACTCCCTGTAATGAATAAGATGGCGGTTTTAAATAGGAATATATCTTTAAGGCTACTATTACGTGATGAAAATCCGGCACTAATGGAGCAGTTTTTGACCAATGGGGCCATGGCCATTCCTAAATTGATTTCCATTGCGGACACTACGGGAAAGGTTATTGGGGAATGGGGTTCCCGACCCTCCATTGCCAAAGGAATGGTGCAGGATTACAAACATACCCATGGGAAGTTGACGGCAGAATTTAAACAGGATCTACAACTTTGGTATAATAAGGATAAAGGGCAAAATACGGTGAGCGACCTATTATCGTTGCTTTCCTTGGAATAGATAGGTAATGGTGCCCATTTGTTCTGCTTTTACTCCGGTATTAAATTTGGACTTTAAGGCATATTCAATGGCATTTTCCACTAGACAACCATTGAGGGTACTGGAACTTTTTTTGTTTACGTCGGCCTCTATCACTTTTCCCAATGGGTCTACCTTAATATTAATGACTACCTTACCTCCTTCTATACAGGTGTAAATAGGTATGGGAAGGCTGGAATGTCTTCTGTCTACCAAGGAGTAGGATATGGAAGTCTTTCTCTTTGCCAAATTGTTGGTCATTACTTCCTTACTAGCTTCCTTTTCTCCCAATAATTCTTGTTTTTCCCTTCTTCTCTTGGCCAATTCTTTTACCCTTGCGGCGTATTCGGAGTTGGAACTTAGATAGTCCGTAGGATCGTCACTATCAGAGGATAACTCCTGTTCTTCCATTATTTCCTCCAATGTTTTTAGAGGCTCAGGATTTCCAAAACTTGGTTTATTGGCTTCGTTATAGGCCATATGACTTTTAACGGGATCGGCCTTGGCCATTTCCTCCATTTCTTTTAAATCTTCCTCAATTTGCTTTTCCAGATCTTCCTCTTCCAACAAACTTAATTCAATAACATATTCTTCCTTTTCTTCCTGCCCCAGGTGGATGTTGTACAAACCTAGTACCACCAAGGCCATGGAAAAGAATGTTATTAAAAAAGAAAGTTGCTTTCGGTTCAGATGCATAGTGATATAACCACGTTTTATCAAAAATATTTCAAATTATCGACGAACGGTTGGGTTACCACTTTTAATATCGAAGTTTAACGGTCGATTTGCAGTAAGTTACCAAATTCCTCGGGGGTTATGGCTTTATTTACGTTGTAATCCCCTATTTTGGTTCTTTTCAAGGAGGATAAATGTGCTCCGGATTGCAAGGCTTTTCCAAAATCATGTGCCAAAGACCTAATATATGTCCCTTTACTGCAGACCACTCTGAAGTGTACCGTTGGTAGCTCAATAGAGGTAATTTCAAATTCGGTAATTGTGACCCCTCTTTTTTTAATCTCTACTTCCTTCCCTTCCCTTGCGTATTCATATAGTCTTTTCCCGTCTTTTTTTAGTGCAGAGAAAACGGGCGGAATTTGTTCTATATCCCCAATAAATTGGGCAGTGGTACTGTGGATCAATTCCTTGGTAATATGATCTATGGGGAAGTGTTCGTCTATCTCCGTTTCCAAATCATAGGATGGGGTTGTTCCACCCAAGGTTATAGTACCGGTATACTCTTTTTCCTGGCCCTGAAGTTCGTTAATGGTTTTAGTGGATTTTCCCGTACAGACAAGTAATAATCCTGTCGCCAACGGGTCTAGGGTGCCAGCGTGGCCTATCTTAATTTTTTTTAGCTGAAATTTCTTTCTTATTTTCCATTTTAAGGAATTAACTGCTTGAAAGGATGACCAACCAAGCGGTTTGTCTATCAGCAATACCTGCCCCTCTAAAAAGTCTTCCTTAGTCATTACATTACCGTTAGCGGACTAATAAAATAATGTATGATAATAATGGCGATACCCACTACTATTCTGTAGTAGCCAAAAACCTTAAAGCCATGTTTGCTCAAATACCCAATAAAGGTCTTAATGGCGAAAAGTGCCACAACAAACCCTACTACATTGCCTATAATCAATAAATTTATTTGTTCGGACGTTAGGGTAAAGCCTGCCTGGTAATAGTCATAACTCTTTTTAAGGGTAGCACCAAGCATGGTAGGCAAGGCCAGAAAGAAAGAGAATTCTGCTGCCGCTGTCCTGGATAATTTTTGGGTCATACCCCCAACAATGCTGGCGCCACTTCTAGAGACTCCTGGAATCATTGCCAAACACTGAAAGAGTCCAATCTTAAAGGCCGTGGCATATGAAATGTCGGTGTTCTCCGAATTTCCGAACCAGTCATCCACCTTTAACAGGATGAACCCTCCTATAACCAAGGAAACGGCTACTACAATGGGACTTTCCAGTAAGGCGTCTATGACATCACTTAAAAGTAAACCTAATACCACTGCTGGAATAAAGGCGACTAAAAGTTTATAATAAAAATCAATGCTTTGAAAGAATCTTTTAAAGTATAGAACCACTACAGAAAGTATAGTGCCCAATTGAATAACGATAGTAAACAATTTGGTGAAATCTTCCTGGGCAATACCAAAAAAGGAAGATGTAATGATCATGTGTCCAGTTGAGGAAACCGGTAAATACTCGGTTATACCTTCAATAATGGCAAGAATAATAGCCTCAAATATGTCCAAAATTTATCTTTTCTTATGCGGATTCAACAGAATGGCGTAAACTTCTATCCCTAGCCCGATCAATACCAATGTTGGGGCCAAGCGTATTCTTCTGAAATTATAAATTTCAGGATTAAACACATTGGGATCGTCACTTCCTCCACCGCTCATGAGGATAAATCCTAGGCTAATAAAGGCCAAACCAACAAACATAAATAGGTAATTTTTTTTCTGGAAAATAAATTCCTGTCTAGGCTTTTGTGCTTGATTATTGTTTTGTTTTTTACTCATGCCGCAAAGTTAATAATATAAATCGTCTGTTCTAAGATTTAAGAAACGTTGTGTTGCAAAAAATGTACTTATATAAGAAATCAAAACTCCTAAAAGAAAGACACTTGCAAAAAGGAATATGAGAATTGTCGGGTCTTGAAAAAGGTTGAGTTCCGGGAAATTGATATTTACATAGTAGATGACAAAGCCCAAAGCAATTAATGCCAGCACAGCTCCAAGGACCCCCAATTTTATGTTGGTCCAAATAAAAGGTTTACGGATAAACGTTTTAGTGGCCCCAACCATCTGCATGGTCTTTATGATAAATCGCTTGGAGTAAATGGAAAGTCTAATGGAACTGTTTATCAATAACACGGCGATAAAGGTAAAAACACCACTGGCGACCAATATCCAGAAGCTTATTTTTTTTACATTATCGTTTAAAAGGGAAATCAAAGGTTTGTCGTAGCTTACTTCTTCAATATAGTCCCTGCTTGAAATTTCCTCTGCTATTTCGGCAATCTTTTCCGTAGACACATAATCGGCCTTAAGTTGCACGTCAATGGAATTTTTAAGGGGGTTATACCCCAGGAAATCCAAAAAATTCTCTCCAATTTCCTGACTGTGTTGTTCTGCCGCCTCTTCTTTGGAAACATAGGTGGCCCTTTTGGTATATTCGGCCATGGCCAAACTTTTTTGCAATTGGTCAACCTCCACTTCTTTGGCATTGTCCTTAAGAAAGACCGATATGGTGATCTGCTCCTTAAAATGATCGGCCAGTTTTTTGGTGTTCAAAACCAAAAGCCCCAATATGCCCAATAAAAAAAGGACTAGGCCAATACTTAGGACTACTGAGAAATAAGAGGAAATAAGCTTTCTTTTTTGAAAACGTTCAAAAGATGTACTCATAGTTGAAAATCAATATGTAAAAATAGGAAAGTAAATTGAATTAGAAATAAAAGAGCCCTCTTTCCTCCTTTATTTAGGTACAGTTGAAAGTTAAGTGATGCTTTGGCCACCAAGGTCTTCATTTTGCATAATGGATTATCTTTTTAATGTAAAATGCCCTTTTTTAATGGTGTCGTTTATTGTAATTTGGAACCAATAGTCGGATGCCGGCAAGGATTTTCCATTAAAGGTTCCGTCCCATTCAAACGGACTGTTTAGAGAGGTTTTTATGAGGTTGCCATAGCGATCGAACAAGCTCATTTTTGAAAAATTAAATTTTTCCAGGCCGTTAATTTTAAAAAGGTCATTGATGCCATCCCCATTGGGCGTAAAGAATTTGGGTATCACCAGGTGTATATAGGCCAAGGTGGCAATGCCACAATTGTTCCGTTCCCGTACATATAGCGTATACAATCCCCCTTCCGTATTATTAAATACGTTTGCGTTTTGGTAGTTAAAACCATCCAACGAAAATTCAAATTCCCCACTGTTTTCGGTCAATATGGAGATGGTGTACTCCTCGGAAACAGCGGTTTGGATTTTTGGGGCATCAATCTGTTGCAGGCTAATTGTTTTTATACTGGAGCATCCGTTGGCATTGGTTACTTTGACAGTATAAATTCCGGGAGCGGTTACATTGATACTTTCGGTTGTTTCACCTGTATTCCATTCATAGGCCATATTGCTGATTTTGGCAGAAAGGGTGGTGGTGGTATTTTCACAGAAACTAAGGGTCTCATCGCTTACTTCTGGCAAGTCGAATAAAGTCATGCTGATAGCTGTTCTCTGGTCTGCATAACAATTTGCCAAGGTAGATACAGCCTCGGCATAATAGGTGCCGGACACTTGGGGGGTGTAGGTGTTGCTATTGGATAGCAAAAGATTACCTCCAATGGGAGCGTCGTACCAGTCTACTTGAATATATTCCGGGACGGAGACCGATAATGCCCTGTTCTGGTCCACACAGCTTAGAATGTCGCCATCACTTTGTGGGGGATCGGGTTGGGGAACTATTAGAACCTCGTAAACATCCGAAATGGTACTGCATAGGGAATTGGCCAAGTTAATGGCATCTTCGGCCATTTTAACTCTAAAATAGGTGGAGCTGGTCAGAAGTGCCGAGGTGTAGGTGGCACTGTTTTCCCCTGAAAGGTCCGTCCAATTAACCCTGTCCGAGCTCTGTTGCCATTGGTAGGCATGAGTGTTGTAAATGGAAAAGTCAGGGGTGGCGGTAAGTTGTATGTTAGTGGCAGGCGCTGTTTCACATTGTGTAAGATAGCCCTTGTTCTGGGCATCCGTAAGCTCAATATAATCGCCACAAGATTTAAAAACAATGTCGTCTATGGCAAGATCGTTTCCACAACCGCCAACGCCGTTGTTCAGCATTTTTAGTACTACCGATGTCTGTGAGGGCAAAGTTTGAAATACCAGACCGTATTGGCGCCATATGGGGGTCTCTGTTCCATGTATGTTTCCAGTGTCTCCCGAGGCCAACAAGTTGGTTTCCGTGTCATCCCAAATTTGAAATTTCACATTTATTGGGATTCCGTTCCCGTTGCATCCGGAGGCAGGTAATAAATTAATAAGCCATGAGGAGAATTCGTAGGAGGTGTTTTCACAGAGTCCTGCTACCTTTCGTTTAAAGAATTCCCCTGGGGTGTAATCGGCATTAACCACAAAAGACTTTCCATTGGTATCGTTCGGGGTGTGGTCACTAATATTGTGCCAATTGTAAAAAGGGGTGGCATTGGAGATCGTATAACTACCGTCTATTGGGGAACCGCCAACATATTGGTAGGAAGTACTTCCGTTTGCCAAAGGTGGTCCGTAAAAAAGCCCTTCACCAAAAGTTTCCGTAAAGATAGGGTCACCGGTGTTTCCGGTACAAAATCCAAATTGGGCCTTTGCGGTAGTGGAACAAAGGAGGTATAATAGAAGAATGCGCGAACCAAGGCGCCATAATATTTTAATCACGTTTTAAAGATATATATTTTGAAGTAACCTTTTGCGATGGTAGGTGTATTTGTAAATAATGGCAAAGGGGAATACAGTGTTGTGGTTAGTTGCCATAGTAGGTAAGTAGATAATATCTTTTTGCTTTCATAGATTAAACTTATTTTTGCCGAGCATAAAATTAATGGAGCGTGTACCCTTGGTGCGCTGGATATTAAGACAAACAAGATAGAATGACTTACGATTTCAGGAAAATTGAAGAAAAGTGGCAAAAATTTTGGGCGGAAAACCAAACCTTTAAAGCAGAAAACGATTCCCAAAAGGAAAAGTTTTATGTGCTGGATATGTTTCCCTATCCTTCCGGTGCCGGTTTACATGTAGGACATCCTTTGGGCTATATCGCCAGCGATATTTATGCGCGCTACAAAAGGCACAAAGGTTTTAATGTATTGCATCCTATGGGGTATGATTCCTTTGGCTTGCCTGCGGAGCAATATGCCATTCAGACAGGGCAGCATCCTGCCATAACAACGGAGACCAATATCAACAGATATAGGGAGCAGTTGGATAAAATTGGTTTTTCTTTCGATTGGAGCCGGGAAGTTCGTACCTCCGATCCCAATTATTACAAATGGACACAGTGGATCTTTATCCAACTTTTTAATTCCTGGTACAACAAGGATGCCGATAGGGCGGAAGATATTTCCAGTCTCATCGCTATTTTTGAAAAAGAGGGAAACCAAAGTGTAAATGCTGTTTGTGATGACGATGTTGCAGTATTTTCAGCAGCCGATTGGAAGGCCTTTACGGCAAAGGAACAACAGGAAGTTTTATTGCAATATAGGTTGACATATTTGGCGGAGACCGAGGTTAATTGGTGTCCGGCCTTGGGAACGGTTTTGGCAAATGACGAGATGGTCAACGGGGTTTCGGAACGTGGCGGACATCCGGTTGTCCGCAAAAAAATGACGCAGTGGAGCATGCGCATTTCTGCCTATGCCCAGCGGTTGTTGGACGATTTGGCTATGGTAGATTGGCCCCAACCCCTAAAGGACTCACAAACCAATTGGATCGGTAGGTCCGAGGGAGCGGAAGTTACGTTTAGGGTCCTCCCCCCTGCCCCCTCCCAAGGAGGGGGGGCGGATACGTCTTCACCAAAATTTCATACGGCCGATTCTGACATTTACGGAGTTTTATTGGAAAGGGCTCAAGAAATGCGTAAGAATCCCACAAAGGCTGAAGCTTTACTATGGGAAGCTCTAAGAAATAGAAATTTGAATTCGAAATTTAGGAGGCAGCATCCAATTTCTAGATATATAGTTGATTTCGTTTGCCTTGAAAAGGAATTGATCGTGGAGGTTGATGGAGAAATTCACCAATATCAGTTGAACAAGGATGCCGAAAGGCAATTGTTGTTGGAGCAGAAAAAAGGCTACACCGTAATAAGATTTACTAATTATGAAGTCCTCAATAATATTGATGAAGTAATTTTAAAAATCGAGAAGTCACTTAGCTCCCCCTCCTTGGGAGGGGGCAGGGGGGAGGTCAATACGAAAGATATGGAAATTTCGGTTTTCACCACCAGACCAGATACCATTTTTGGGGTGAGTTTTATGACCCTGGCTCCAGAGCACGAATTGGTTGCCAAAATAACCACCTCTGAGCAAAAGGAGGAAGTAGAGGCCTATATAGCGGCTACGGCCAAACGCAGTGAGCGCGATCGTATGGCCGATGTAAAGACTATTACGGGAGCTTTTACAGGAGCTTATGCAGAACACCCATTTAGCAAAGAGCCTATTCCTATTTGGATAGGCGACTATGTTTTGGCAGGCTACGGTACCGGGGCGGTAATGTCCGTTCCCTGTGGAGATCAGCGCGATTACGATTTTGCAAAGCATTTCAAGATTCCCATTCCAAATATTTTTGAGGGTGTGGATATTTCCGAAGAGGCCTTTGCCGATAAGGAAAAGACGGTTATTGCCAATTCCGATTTTTTAAATGGACTCTCCTATAAAAAGGCCGTTAAACGCGTTATTTTTGAATTGGAGAAATTGGAACAGGGGAAAGGAAAGATCAACTATAGGTTGCGCGATGCCGTGTTTAGTCGGCAACGCTATTGGGGAGAGCCCTTTCCGGTATATTATGTGGACGGGATGCCCCAAATGATCGGTGCCGAACATTTACCTATAGTGTTGCCCGAAGTTGAAAAATACCTGCCAACTGAAACCGGTGAACCGCCTTTGGGGAATGCTACGGTTTGGGCCTGGGACATAAAGAAGTCGGCAGTTGTTGGCAATGAACTAATAGATCATAAAACCGTATTCCCATTGGAGCTGAATACCATGCCGGGTTGGGCGGGAAGCTCGTATTATTTTAACCGATATATGGATCCGAATAATAAGGAGGAAGTCTTTTCGCAAGAAGCCATTAATTACTGGCAGGATGTGGATTTATATATAGGAGGAAGCGAGCATGCCACGGGACATTTGCTGTACAGCCGATTTTGGCAAAAGTTTTTGTTTGATAAGGGGATAGTGCCAAAGCCGGAATTTGCCAAAAAACTGATCAATCAGGGGATGATTACGGGTACGAGTGCTTTTGTATATAGATATGTCTTGAATTGGTATACTGGAGATTCTGAGGAATGGGATTCTAAGAGTGAGAATAATGATCAAGTTACACTGATAGTTTCTAAAAAATATTACAAATGGTTAAATTCTGAAGAGTACAGTTTAGATAATAATCTTGTAATTGATGTTTTAGGTGATTATATACCAGATTCTTTTCATAATGGAAGATTTAGGAGTTCTGATATAGCCTTAATACATGCAGATGTTTCTCTTTTAAATGCATCAGATGAACTGGATATTGAAGCATTTAAAAAATGGAGGCCAGAGTATGAAGATGCGAAATTTGTTCTAGAGGACGGGAAGTACATTGTAGGTCGGGAGGTAGAAAAAATGTCCAAATCCAAATACAATGTGGTGAGTCCGGATAGCATCTGCCAGGAGTACGGGGCGGATTCCCTGCGTCTGTACGAGATGTTCCTAGGCCCTTTGGAGCAATCCAAGCCTTGGAATACCGCAGGTATTACCGGGGTTCACAGTTTTCTTAAGAAAATGTGGCGTTTGTTCCACGGGGGAAGTGACGGGGCTTTTTTAGTTACCGATGCCCAACCTACCGCAGATAATTTAAAGACGTTGCACAAGACCATCAAGAAGGTGGAAGAGGACATAGAGCATTTTTCTTTTAACACCTCTGTTTCTACCTTTATGATCGCCGTGAACGAATTGTCTGCCCAAAAATGCAATAGTAGGGAGATATTGGAACCATTGGCCATTTTGGTTTCTCCCTATGCGCCCCATATAGCGGAAGAGCTTTGGAGTAAATTGGGATACACTACCTCTATTGCCACTGCACCCTTTCCTAAATTTGAAGGGAAGTATTTGGTGGAAAGCAGTAAGGAATACCCTATTTCGTTTAATGGGAAAATGCGCTTTAAATTGGAGTTGCCTGCAGATCTCTCCAAAGAGGATATAGAGGCAGCAGTTATGGCCCACGATAAGACCCAGGAACAACTACAGGGCCGTACCCCTAAAAAGGTGATCGTGGTACCGGGTAAAATTGTCAATATAGTGGGATAAGTGGATTGTTCCAAAGGTTAAGTTTGTTTTGGGAATATTTTGGACTTAATTTCACTATGTGGGGCTGTCCATAAAATTGTATCTAGCGGAATGGAAAACATCGAAATCATGGGTTTGGTAGCGGCCGTGCTTACTACCTATTCCATTGTACCACAGGTACAAAAGACCTGGGCCAATAAATCTACCAAAGATATTTCACTTACCATGTACTTGGCTATGTTCCTTGGGGTGGTCCTTTGGTTGATATATGGTATTTACCATGAAAGTGTGCCCATGATCTTGGCCAATTTCATTACCGCGGTGTTACTATTTATTATGATAGTCCTTAAGTTGAAATATAAGTAGGTAGGGACAAATTGTCAGATAAATATGCCTTTATGCTGTCCTGTTAAGGTGTGTGTAATTTGGCCGGGTTTTTGATTATTTAGAAAAGAATGGATTACTGTATATTAAGAAATAAAAACTTTAGTATATTGGATTAATTTAAAAGAGAATTGTTATGATGATGTATTATATATTACTGGGAGCCATAGCTCTGGTAAGTTGGTTGGTTAGTAATAAGCTAAAAAGTAAATTTAAGTTCTATTCCAAAGTGCATCTGCGCAATGGTATGAGCGGTGCCGAGATTGCGGAAAAAATGTTGGCGGACCATGGAATAACCGATGTGAAGGTAATTTCTACCCCGGGAATGTTAACAGACCATTACAATCCGGTAAACAAAACGGTGAATTTAAGTGAAGGGGTCTATAGCCAAAGAAACGCTTCGGCAGCAGCGGTTGCGGCCCACGAATGTGGACATGCGGTTCAACATGCTACGGCGTATGAATGGTTGACCCTGCGATCCAAATTGGTACCGGTGGTAAGTGTTACCTCGGGAATGTCCATGTGGGTGGTTTTTGGTGGAATTATGTTGGGAGCTGCAGCGGGAGTTGGCCTTGGATATTGGGTAGCCGTGGCAGGTCTAATAATGATGGGACTCGCAACCTTGTTCAGCTTTATTACCTTACCTGTTGAATACGATGCCAGTAATCGCGCCCTTGCTTGGTTAAAGAACAAGAATATGGTAACCCAGGAGGAATACAAAGGATCTGAGGATGCCTTAAAATGGGCTGCCAGGACCTACTTGGTTGCAGCTATAGGATCTTTGGCCACTTTGGTGTATTGGGCCATGCAGGTTCTGGGAAGTAGGGACTAGGACTTGTGATAAATCAATAAAAAGGGCATCTTTTGATGTCCTTTTTTTATATCGTTATTTGTCGGTCTATTTGTTGGTCCAAAGAAATGAAGGTCTCTGTTCTGGAAACCCCTTCAATCTGTTGTATATCCCTATTGAGTACATGCATAAGATGTTCGTTGTCCCTACATAGTACCTTTATTAGAATGGACCAGTTTCCGGTAGTATAATGGCATTCCAAAACCTCGGGGATTTTTTCAAGTTCCTTTACGGCCAATGGATTGCTCATGGCCTTGTCCAAATAAATACCAATATAGGCCATGGTGGTGTATCCCAAAACTTTGGGGTTAATAATAAATTTAGAGCCTGCTATAAGGCCTGAAGCTTCCAATTTTCGTAACCTCTGATGAATGGCGGCACCTGAAATTCCAATTTTTCTGGCAATTTCCAGAACTGGTTTTCTGGCATCGGCCATTAAAAATCTAAGTATCTTTTTGTCGATACCATCAATTTTTATGTTTTCGTTATTGGATTTCATGGTCTATACTTCAAATTCAATATAAAGATACCAAAATGGTTTTACATCTTAACTAGCAACAGAATCTGGATTATAACCCAGGTAAGGGACCTGGTACTCCTTAAAGTGGATTCCATAGCTTTTAAGTTGCTTTAATATAGGTTCGTAGACCTCCTGTCTTAATGGTAATTGTACCCCAGGGGTAGTGATTTTTTTGTTTAATATCAACAAGGTGGCCATGGCTACCGGTAACCCAACGGTTTTGGCCATTGCAGTATAGGTCCTGTCTTCCCCGATAACCACTGTATTGGAATCTATCTGTTCTTTTTTTCCATGAAGCTCGTACCCAAATTTATGGTACATAACAATCATATCCTTGTCCGTATGGCCCAAGGTCCAGCTGTCCTCCAAAATTTTTTGTAAAATTTGTGCGGGGGTAGCGTTTTTTAATTCAATTTTCCTATTCGAATCAAATAAGCGCAATTCCATTAATTTTTCCCACATTATATCGTCCTGATCTATTTTAAGATAATGCCTCAGTTTTAGTTCTACCGTATTGGTAGGGGAATAGGGTAGAAATAGGTTCACAAATTCGCGGTAAGACATTCCTTCTGAATTCTCAATGGTATAGCTGTCATCGGTCATGCCCAATTGGACGAACATATTCCACGCCTTGGAAAAGCCCACCCTTCTCATAGTACCCCTATAGAGGGTTAGCACATTGTCCAGGCCATAGGCTTCCCTGTATTTTAGAGAGTCCCTATTGGCGTACACTTCAAACTTCCCGTAACCCTCTACATCCAGGAATTCGGTCCTTCTAAATAGCTTGTGATAGGGAATGTATTTGTAGGTGCCTTCCTGAATAAATTTTGCCACACCCCCCTGGCCGGCCAGTACAACATTTCTGGGGTTCCAAGTAAATTTATAGTTCCACAGGTTGTTGTCGCTTTCCGGGGCTACCAATCCTCCAGTGAAAGATTCGAAGAGAATTATTTTACCGCCGCGTTTCCTAATATTATCTATTACCTGCATGGCGCTCATGTGGTCTATACCGGGATCCAAACCAATTTCATTCATAAAAACTAGACCTTTTTCCTTGGCCTGTTGGTCCAACGCCAATATGTCATCGCTGATATAGGAGGCAGTAACCAAATGTTTTGAAAATTGAATGCAATCCACGGCTACCTTGATATGAAAGCGGGCAGGGAGCATGGATATGACAATATCCGACTGCTCTATGACCTTACTTCTTTCCCTATCATTGAAGATATCCAATTTAAATACTGTGCAGGAGGGGTCTAATTTTATTCTCTCAGGAAGGGCTTCCGGATTTAGGTCGCATATAGTAATATGTAAATTTTCAGCCTCCGCTTTTTGCAATAAATAATCCAACAAATATGCAGTGGATTTTCCGCTGCCCACAACAAGTATTTTTCGACGCATTGGTTTTTTGCTTTTCAATTTTACGGTTACTAAGGTATCAAATTGTTATATTTGTAAGAAATAAGACCTTTAAAGTTATGAACAAAACAATTTTCGGTACAGGTGTATTTTTTGGTCTAACAGCCGTTCTTTTGGGGGCTTTTGGGGCACATGGTTTGGAAAAAATGATTGACGCCAAAGCCATAGAAACCTTTGAAACCGGAGTCAGATACCAGATGTACCATGCCTTGTTCCTTATGATTTTGGGCGGTTGCAACGTATTGATAAACGAACGCAAAAAGACAGTTTATTATTTTATCGTGGCTGGAGTGGTATGTTTCTCTTTTTCAATTTACTTATTGGCCCTTAATGAATTGTTTAGTTTTGACTTCAAGAAATTGGCGTTATTGACTCCGCTCGGAGGTGTCCTCCTAGTGACGGGATGGCTACTTTTGGGCATAAGGGTTCTAAATCAAAAGCCATCAAATTGAAACTAACAAGCTCATAGAGCACTTATATTTTTCTAATAAAACTTAACTATTATGAATTCATCAACACCCTCAACTAAATCGATTGCGCTGGAGACGTATGGTATAGCCAATACAAAAATCCATTATCAATTATCACCTTCAAGGCTACATGAAATTACCGTGGAAAAAGGAATGGGCACCACCTCGTCTACAGGAGCTTTGGCTATTGATACGGGAGAATTTACAGGCAGGTCCCCAATGGACAGGTTTATTGTTAAGGATGATATTACGGCCGATAAAATTTGGTGGGGAAATGTGAATATACCCTTTGAAAGTGAAAAGTTTGATGCCCTTTACGACAAGGTTATCAACTATCTTAATAAAAGGGAGCTTTATGTAAGGGATTGCTTTGCCTGTGCCGACGATGATTATAGGATGAACATTAGGGTCATCACAGAATACCCATGGTCCAATATGTTTGCCTATAATATGTTCTTAAGGCCTACGGAAGAGGAGTTGATCGATTTTGATCCGGAATGGACGGTAATCAATGCACCCGGGTTTATGGCCAATGCAAAGGAGGACGGGACAAGACAGCATAATTTTGCTATTTTGAATTTTACTCGAAAAATTGTATTGATAGGAGGAACCGGATATACCGGGGAAATTAAAAAGGGAATATTCTCGGCATTGAATTTTATACTTCCAGTATTTAAGAATTGCCTTCCCATGCATTGTTCGGCCAATGTAGGCGAGGATGGGGACACTGCTATCTTTTTCGGACTTTCAGGTACTGGTAAGACTACCTTATCGGCGGATCCACATAGAAAATTGATAGGGGATGATGAACATGGGTGGACCAAGGAGAATACCGTTTTTAATTTTGAGGGAGGGTGTTACGCCAAAGTCATTAATCTTTCGGAAGAAAATGAGCCTGAAATTTACGGAGCTATAAAGAAAGGGGCGCTCTTGGAGAATGTGATCCTGGATGCCAATGGGGTTGTAGACTTTGCAAATACCTCCATTACCCAAAATACCAGGGTAAGTTATCCCATTTATAATATAGACAATATACAGGTGCCGTCCATTGGTAAGAATCCGAGGAATATTTTCTTTTTAACTGCGGATGCCTTTGGGGTATTGCCCCCTATTTCCAAACTGACCCCCAGTCAGGCTGCCTATCATTTTATTTCCGGATATACGGCCAAGGTGGCCGGTACCGAGGCAGGGGTGGTGGAGCCAGTACCCAGTTTTTCTGCTTGTTTTGGTGCACCGTTCATGCCATTGCACCCTACGAAATACGCAGAAATGCTCAGTAAAAAAATGTTGGATGCAGGGGTAAACGTTTGGTTGGTAAATACTGGCTGGACCGGTGGCCCTTATGGGGTGGGTACCAGAATGAAATTGAAATATACCAGGGCGATGATCCATGCGGCCTTAAGTGGCGAATTGGGATTGTACAGTTATGATAAATACCACATCCACTCCGTTTTTGGTGTGGCACAGCCTAGGGAATGCCCAGGAGTTCCCACCAGTGTGTTAAGTCCACGGGCAACCTGGAATAATGACAAGGCCTATTACAAAACGGCCTTTAAATTAACCAATGCCTTTCGGGAAAACTTTAAAAAATTTGAGGCCTATGCCAATGAGGAAATACGGCGTGGAGGGCCGCAACGATATGCATTCTAAAAGAAAAAACCCCGAGGCTTGCCTCGGGGTTTTTAATAATGGTGTATTGCCCAATTACTTCTTTGGCAATAATTACTTCTTGTTTACACTAGTAATGTACCTCTGTAGTGCCATGGTCATGGACGGCGTTTCCGGGGTGGGAGCCTGAATATCTATTCTTAGGCCCGCTTCCGTGGCCGCTTTGACCGTTGAATTTCCAAATACAGCTATTCTGGTTTCGTTCTGCTTAAAATCAGGGAAATTCTTTAGCAATGATTCTATTCCGGACGGACTAAAGAATACCAATACATCATAGTACACATCCCTTAAATCGGAAAGATCACTAATTACAGTTTTGTAAAATATGCCCCTGGTCCAATCTATTCCCAGACTATTCAAAGTTTCGGGAACTATCGGTTTAAGAACATCTGAGGATGGCAATAAAAATTTTTCGTCCTTATATTTCTTGAACAAAGAATTTAAATCTGGAAAATTCATTTTCCCAACATAAATTTTACGCTTACGGTATACAACGTACTTTTGTAAATAGTAGGCTACTGCCTCTGATTGACAAAAATATTTCATGGTATCTGGTACCTTAAACCTCATTTCCTCCGCAATCCTAAAAAAATGATCCACCGCATTCCTACTGGTGAGTATAATGGCGGTAAAATTTTTAAGGTCAATTTTTTGTTGTCGGACCATTTTTGCATCAACACCTTCCACGTGGATAAAAGGTCTAAAATCTACCTTTATTTTCTCCTTATCAATAAGTTTGGAGTAGGGAGAATTTTCCATCTTGGGTTCTGGCTGTGAAACCAAAATCGTTTTTACTTTCATAGGTTTCGATCTATTAGATAGTTTCCAACTATAATAATTGGAGCTATTTCAAGAGCGCAAAGGTACAAAATAAAATACACAAAATTACTGGCGATGAATTTTTGATGATTTCTCAATGTTGTTATCCAACCAATGACGTTTATTAGGAATACCAATAAAAGACTTATAAAAATAACTGCTTTTGATTCCTTGAAAACATAATTTAATAGAAGATTGGCAAATAACATTACAATACCACTATAGTTAAGGTAGGAGAGTTTTTTAAAAATTATCTCGGAAATGATCTTATTGATATTGAAAATTATACCGTTGCCCAGTTGCAGGAGAATCTTTATGGTAAAAAATAATAAAAGCGTTATAAAAATAATGCCGTATGCAACAAACTGTTGCTCTTCTGGAATCTTAAAAAAAATTATATAGGTAAAATACAGGAAAAGGGAAAAATTAAGCAATTGGAAAATGCTGAAAATAATACTAAACCAATTAAAGAGTTTGTCTTTCTTTTGGTAAAGGAAGATATATTTGTTGTTGAAAGGTAGGATGATATAGTTGAGGAAACGGCTATAAAAAATGGTTTTGGCAAGCACCATAAAAAAAATACTGGAAAATAGGATAATGGTTATCCAATCTACGGTATGCACATTTCTTAATATTGC
The DNA here is from genome assembly GCF_030291335.1 of Arenibacter flavimaris. Taxonomy (NCBI): domain Bacteria; kingdom Pseudomonadati; phylum Bacteroidota; class Flavobacteriia; order Flavobacteriales; family Flavobacteriaceae; genus Arenibacter; species Arenibacter flavimaris. Next base: position 164,383 of record NZ_JASWIM010000003.1, on the reverse strand, counting down.
TTCCATTTATACGGTCTAGTTTTTATTTCCCGATATATCCAAAAAAATCAAATTTCAAAATATCCCTCCCGATCTTCATGTTACGCATGGCCCTATGCTTTGGCGGCATTATTGTTAACAACGTACATTTGGGCTCCTTTAGTGCCATTGGCCAAATAATAGAATCCTATGGGCCGGACTCGGGATACTTGCCATTTTTCAGGGCGATTGGATAAATCAGTCCAAACCTAAGCTTTTTTAGAGCCAAATCCATGGAAAAAGATAAGAAACCATTTCAGGCTGTGAAATAAGCCCGTGAAGGCCAATGCCATTGGGTTTATAGGAACTCTTTCCCCTTTTAAAAACACTTGGTCATTGGTCACGCATCAAATATAATCCAATCTGGCCTATTTTTTCGGTAGAATTGCAAAGGTCTTGTCCAGGTGCTCCAAACGGAGGTCAAAACCATACATTTGTCCCTAAATGTAATCTTTAAAAAAATCATAAAACTTCCCTGATATTTCCCTACAGTTTTTAAAATACTATTTTTGCTAAAATTGCAATACCTAAGATGGCGGATAGCTTGGTCATTATTCCTACCTTCAATGAAATTGAAAACATTGAGCTCATTATTCATTCCGTCTTTGCTTTGGAGCAGGATTTTCATATACTGGTTGTAGATGATAATTCGCCGGACGGCACAGCTGAAGCGGTAAAAGCTCTGCAGGATCAATGTTTTAATAAACTATTTTTAGAGGTAAGACAGGATAAATTTGGCTTGGGAACAGCCTATATCCACGGTTTTAAATGGGCCATAGAAAAAAAATATGAATATATTTTTGAGATGGATGCCGATTTCTCGCATGCCCCTGCAGATCTTATAAGACTGCGACAGGCATGTATGGATGGGGCGGACGTGGCCGTAGGGTCGCGGTACAAAAAGGGAATCAATGTGGTAAATTGGCCCTTGCACAGAATATTGTTGTCCTATGGAGCCTCCTTTTACGTTAAGTTGATAACAGGTATGAAGGTAGACGATCCTACGGCCGGATTTGTTTGTTATAGGAGAAAGGTCTTGGAAACCATCAATTTGGATTCCATTAAATTTATTGGCTATGCGTTTCAAATAGAAATGAAGTTCAGGGCCCATCTTCAAAAGTATAAAATTCAGGAGGTGCCTATTATTTTTACCGATAGAATCAGGGGGAAATCCAAAATGAGCGCTTCCATTATCAATGAAGCCGTGTTTGGGGTACTGCAGATGAAGTTGCGAAGTTTGTTTCACAAAAAGAAGTTTTAAAGATGGGAAGAATACTTTTAAAAAACGCTACGGTCGTTAACGACAATAGAATATTCCCTGCCGATATACTGCTGGAGGATGAGCTTATTCTAAAAATCGAGGATCGGATTTCATCGGAGGGCGCAGTGAAGGTAATGGATTTGAAAGGCAAGTATGTTATACCGGGGGCCATAGACGATCAAGTACATTTTAGGGAGCCCGGTCTCACCCATAAGGGTACCATTGCTACGGAAAGTAGGGCAGCGGTAGCCGGCGGAATAACTTCCTTTATGGAACAGCCCAACACCAATCCGCAAACTACTACCATTGAGGCTTTGGAGGATAAGTTTGAAATAGCGAGAAATTCTGCCTTTGCCAATTACTCTTTTTTATTCGGAGGAACCAATGATAATTTGGAAGAGATCAAGAAATTGGACAAGAAAGCCTGTTCCGGGATTAAACTCTTTTTAGGTTCCTCTACGGGGAATATGTTGGTAGACAATGAAGAGGTGATCGAAAAAATATTTAGGAATACCGAGATGGTCATTTCTGCACATTGCGAGGATGAGTCCACAATTAAGGCCAACCTGGCCAAATATAAAGAGCAGTTTGGAGACGATATCCCTTTAAAATACCATCCTTTGATCAGAAGTGCCGAAGCCTGTTATCTTTCTTCTTCCAGGGCCATTGCCTTGGCCAAAAAAACTGGGGCAAGATTTCACGTTTTTCACCTTTCCACTGGAAAGGAAACGGAGCTTTTTAGGAATGATATCCCGCTAGAGGATAAAAAAATTACAGCTGAGGTCTGTATTCACCATCTTTGGTTTTCGGATGAGGACTACGATGCCAAGGGAACCTTAATTAAATGGAATCCAGCCGTTAAAACGGCAACGGACAGGAGACAACTTTGGGAGGCTTTATTGGACGATCGAATAGATGTTATTGCCACGGACCATGCACCGCATACCTTGGAGGAAAAGAACAATGTGTACACTTCCGCTCCCTCTGGAGGCCCTTTGGTGCAACATGCCTTGCCGGCAATGTTGGAGAGGTTTCATAGTGGACAGATAAGCTTGGAGAAAATTGTGGAGAAAATGTGCCATAATCCGGCTAAATTGTTCCAGATAAAAAAACGTGGTTTTATTCGGGAGGGATATTATGCCGATTTGGTGGTCTTGGATCTTAATGATTCCTGGAAAGTGACCAAGGAAAATATAGCCTATAAATGTGGATGGTCCCCTTTTGAAGGAAATTCGTTCAAATCCAGGATAACCCATACTTTTGTAAATGGCCATTTGGCCTATGGGAATGGTAATTTTTCGCAAGAGCGAAAAGCCATGAGGTTAACTTTTAATAGAGACTAATGCTAAAATATGTAATTGTTATTTTCCTGGGGTTGCTGCTTTCATGTAATGAAAAGGTAGTGGAGAAACCGGAAAACCTTATCCCGGAAGATAAAATGGCCACCATTTTATACGACGTGGCATTATTAAATGCCGGAAAAATAATAAATGAAAGCACTTTAAACGAATATGATATACAGCCTATGGCCTATATCTATAACAAGTATGGGATAGACAGTGTTCAATTTGTAAAAAGTGATACGTATTATGCCTCCATTCCTACTGAGTACGAGGCCATCTATACGAAGGTAAAGGATAGATTGGAGCGGGATGAAAAGTTCTTTGAAGAAAAAAGGCAGCAGAAACAAGATTCTATAAAGGAGGCTAAAGAAAAGTTGAATCCCAATACTAAAAAAAAGCCAGTGGGTTCTAAGGATTCTCTTCCATAAATTTTTTGCAGGATAGCTCAATGGCGCTGTCCAAGGCTTCAAAGGAGTGCCCTAATTGTTTTTGGATCTTGTCCGCACTGAACAATTGGTTTTTACGCAAAGATTGAATCGAATTTTTGGTAAGTTTTCTTCCGCTGTTCCAGAAAATATTTCTAAGCCAATCCAATCTCCTAAACACCTCTAATTGCCAAAATTTGATTACCCTGCTTGGGGCTGGTTTGCCAAAGGCCTTTGTAATCATTGTTAGCATTTCTTGGTAGGTCAGATTTTGGGCCACGAGGATAAACTTTTCATTGATTATGGAAGACTGCATTAACTGCGTCATGACCTTGACTACATCACTGACCGTAACGAAACCGGTTCCTCCCGGCGGATAATATTTACGGGCCTTATAAGCGGTTTTAAATAAAACTCCGGTTCCCGTTTCCCAGAATCCAGGCCCTAAAATAACCCCTGGGTTTACAATAACCACAGGAACGTTTTCCTGTGCTCCCCTCCAAACTTCCAGTTCGGCATCCATCTTGGTAATGGCGTATACATTGCTTTGTTGGCTGGTCCAATCCGTTTCTTCAGTAGCCTCTTGGTTACCTACTGTTCTCCCTATGGCGCCAATAGAACTGGTATAGCACAACTTTTTAACACCCTTGGCAATACAAAGATTGACAATATTTTTGGTGCCTTCATAATTTACCGAGCGCAATAGGTCATAGTCATTGGGGTTAAAAGAAATTAAGGCCGCACAATGATAAACATGGGTCACGTTTTCAAAAGCTATTTCCAGGGCAGGTAGGTCCGTGAGATCGGCCTTTACCCATTCAATTTTTTGAAACAGTTCCTGCGCTTGGTCGGTGTAATATCCAAATACCTTTTCAACCTCCCTTAGGTTGCTCTTTTCTCTATGGATGGCTTTTACCGTGGCACCTGTTTGCAATAAGTGCAAAAGAAGGTGCGCTCCTACCAAACCTGTTCCTCCTGTAACTAAAATCATAGCGCTAATTTACTCAATTGCCTCCAATTTATTCCGTTTATGGGAGGAGTTAAACAACCTATTATTTTATATTTGCCACAATTATTGAATTAGAAGATCTTAAGCATGACTACGAACTTTGTAGAAGAATTAACTTGGAGAGGAATGTTGCACGATGCAATGCCCGGTACGGAAGAACATTTGTTAAGTGGGATGCAATCGGCCTATGTGGGCATAGACCCAACAGCAGACTCACTACATATTGGACATTTGGTTGGCGTTATGATGCTTCGCCATTTTCAGTTGGCAGGCCATAAGCCTTATGCGTTGATCGGTGGGGCAACCGGTATGATCGGTGATCCCTCTGGAAAATCTACAGAGCGGAACCTTTTGGATGAGGCCACTTTGGCACATAACCAGGCCGGCATAAAAGCACAACTTTCCCGTTTTTTGGATTTTAATAACGGAAAGGATAACAGTGCCGTACTGGTAAACAACTATGATTGGATGAAGGGTTTTTCCTTTTTGGAATTTATACGGGATGTAGGAAAGCACATTACGGTAAATTATATGATGGCCAAGGATTCTGTAAAAAAACGTTTATCGGCCGAAGCCAAGGAAGGAATGTCCTTTACCGAATTTACCTATCAATTGGTTCAGGGGTATGATTTTTTACACCTGTACAAAGAGTATAATTGTACCCTGCAAATGGGGGGTAGTGATCAATGGGGAAATATTACCACAGGTACGGAACTTATTCGTAGAATAGGAGGCGGAAAGGGATTTGCCCTTACCTGTCCATTGATTACAAAGGCCGATGGCACCAAATTTGGGAAATCTGAAGGGGGGAATATTTGGTTGGATCCGGAAAGAACATCTCCTTATAAATTTTATCAATATTGGCTGAACACCTCGGATGGGGATGCCGAAAAATATATTAAAATTTTCACCTTTTTACCAAAGGACGAAATAGAAAATTTGGTAAAAACCCACCATGAAGCCCCGCATTTAAGGGTCCTTCAAAAGCGTTTGGCCGATGAGGTTACGGTAATGGTACATTCCCGGGAAGATTTGGACAATGCCGTAAAGGCAAGTGACATCCTCTTTGGAAAATCTACCTCGAGCGATTTGAAAAAGCTTAATGAAAAGACATTTTTGGAAGTGTTTGAAGGTGTACCACAGGCGGAGGTATCCAAAGAGGACATAAACAATGGCCTGGATATGATTGCGGCCTTGGCGGCGAAAACAGGTTTTTTAGCTTCGAATGGGGAAGCTAGGCGCGAATTGAAACAAAATTCCATTTCCGTTAATAAGGAAAAAGTCAAAGAGGATTATATCATTTCTTCAGAAGATCTGATCAACAATAAATTTGTTTTGTTGCAGCGCGGGAAGAAGAATTATTTTGTGCTGGTAATCGCCTAATAGTTCCACAAATGAAAACATTTGTTGATAAATGATAATTATATATTGTTTATCGATATTTTTATATTAATTTTCAAGAAGATTTAATATAAGGATTATGACAAAAAATAGATTGCTCAATGTGGTAATTCTCCTATGCAGGTTTTGCAAAATACTTTGTGTTTTACTTTTCTTGGCTATGAGCACCTTATTGATTTATATTCAAGTGGATCGCGATAGTTATAATGCCATGGACTTTCAGATAAATATAGATGAAAGCCCTGGGTTGGGTATTACTACCAAGAACAAATGGCGACTTGATGGAGAGGTGGCTCCAGAGGATGATAAAGTATTTACATTGGATAAATTAACTACTGGCTCACTATTTATGCTGTTTATTAAATATTCCATCATTCTAGTTTTGGTATTCCTAAGTTTTAAGGAGTTTGAAATGGTGGTAGAGTCGGTTAAAAAAATTCAAACTTTTAAAATAGGGAATGTAAGGTCTTTCATAAGATTGGGTAAATACTTTTTTGTCCTGTTTCTCTTATTTAGTGTTTCTGTATTTGGTTTTGAACAAGGTCGGATAAGCATTATAAGTATAGCCTTTTTGCCATTAGTTCTAATGTTATTGGCTTTTGTGATGGCTGAGATCTTTAAGGAAGGTAATCAGTTGTCAGAGGATAATGAACTCACCGTTTAGAAATGGCCATAATTATAAATCTGGATGTTATGTTGGCGAAAAGAAAGATGTCGGTTACCGAGCTTTCGGAAAGGGTGGGGTTGACTATGGCAAATATATCAATACTAAAAAACGGGAAGGCAAGGGCAATCAGGTTTTCAACCTTGGATGCCATTTGCCAAGTTTTGGCTTGTCAACCGGGTGATATTTTGGAATATAACGAAGAATAGGGCGATTTAGTCCTGGCTATTACTCAATAAATCCTATATATTTTCGTTAGTCCAATACAATTGGATATTATGAAGAAGTATTTTATGTTGTTTGCCTTGGTGGGACTTTTTAGTTCTTGTGATAAATTGGACGAGCTTACCAAATTTGATATGGATTATGATCAGACGGTGGTAATACCTTCAACAACAGGGGTGGATTTGCCTTTTGATATCTTTACCCCTGAAAAAGAGACCAATTCATCTGCAGAATTTGAGGTGAATGATACTAGAAAGGATCTAATAGAAGAAATTGTCCTGAAGAAATTGGTGATGACGGTTGAGGCTCCTGAAGGGGAGGATTTCAGTTTTTTGGAATCGATTATTATTTATATGTCCGCAGAAGATTTGCCGGAGATTAAAATAGCTTGGAACGAAGACGTATCGGCCACTGCCGGGGAACAGTTGGAATTGGTTACCACGGCTGAGGATTTAAAGGAATATATTAAAAAGGATACTTATACCTTAAGGCTAAAAACGGTAACCGATGAGTTTTTGTCGTCGGATTATGAAATAAACATAGCCACTACCTTTTTTGTGGATGCCAAGATCTTGGGTTTATAATACCATTAAATTGCAGCCTCTAATATCGGAATGGTCAAACCTGCCCAATATTTCAAAACTTCCGTCGGTATGTACCTTGCCCAAATCCTGGGTGGCAATGAAGCTGCAGGAGTGTATGTTGGCCAGGTCTATGATATTTACACCTCCCGTTCTACCCTCTTTCTGCAAGCTTAAAGGGTCTTCGGTTTCTCTTGTCAAGACTTTCATCCATTTAGGGGAAAGGAAACGGCCATTGCCTTGGGAATAGGCTTGGGACAATAACTCTGTCATTCCATATTCCGAATGGATAGTCGGCACCCCAAACCCTTTTTTTAAGAGTTGGTGCAATTCCTCCCGGATCAATTCCTTTTTTCGTCCCTTCATGCCTCCGGTTTCCATGACAATGGTATTCTTTAGATTTAATTGGAATCTTTCGGCCATATCCAATAGTGCAAAGGAAACACCCAGCAGTAATATTTTGGTGTTATGGCCATCCAGGTCGACCATGGTCTTTTGTAAACGGTCAATATCATCCAAATAAAAGCCACTTTCCGGATGTCTACTTTTATTGATGAGATCGTTGGCCATATAGATTAAGGAAGATCCCTCCCTTTCCAGATAGGAGGGCAATAAGGCCAATACACAATAGTCCTCTATTTCCCCATAAAACTGTCTGAAGGCGGATAGATAACTATTCTCATACAGCTCAACACTTTTTACATAATGCTTGCTTACTTCGCTTCCTGTAGTGCCACTGCTGGTAAAGGTTATCCGGGGCTCAAATGAACCGCAAATTACTTTTTTGGATTTAAAAAATTCTATCGGTAGAAAGGGAATATCTTCAATAGTTTTAACGGAGGACACACTTTTTCCTAGATGTCGACAAAATTCCCTGTACACCAAGTTTTCGCGAAATTGGACCTGAAATGTCTTCAATGCCAGGGCATTGAACTCTTCTTCCGTTGAAATTGTAAAAATATTTTCGAGAGGCATATTGTAAATCAACTACTACAAAAGTAATGATAACAACATAGTGGAAACCTTATTTTATGGTTTTATTAGTGAAACTCAATTTTAAGAAGTCAGGAGGACGCACTTAAAATTGCAAGTTGAACTAATCCCGCCTTTTCCGGCGGGATCTAGGTTCAATACCTTTTATTTTATGGATGCTTTTTCGAATCATTTTTTGAATAGCCGCTTAAGAAAAAAATTTAACGGAACATGGGTAATATCTTCCCTCGTAGATAAGCCATAGATAAGCCGTATATAGGCCGTATATGAAAATAGGGAAAAAAAGGCTATATCCACCCCTTTTTGGCGCGCTAAAATAGCTCCTTTTCAAGACACTTTTTACCTTTCATGAACGTCAAAATACGCTCCGGGATCCCTTGCGGAAAACCAAGCCAAAATGCAGTGTCTTTATTAGTGAAACTCAATTTTAAGAAGTCAGGAGGACGCACTTAAAATTGCAAGTTGAACTAATCCCGCCTTTTCCGGCGGGATCCATGTACAATACCTCGCCCCTAGGGTCGATTCCTATTAGTGAAACTCAATTTTAAGAAGTCAGGAGGACGCACTTAAAATTGCAAGTTGAACTAATCCCGCCCTTTTCGGCGGGATCTAGGTTTAATACCTTTTATTTTATGGATGCTTTTTCGAATCATTTTTTGAATAGCAGGGCAGGAAAAAAACTCAGCGGAACTTGGGTTAATGTCTTGTCCGGGGATAAGCCGTAGATAAGCCATAGATAAGCCGTATATAGGCCGTATATGAAAATAGGGAAAAAAAGGCTATATCCACCCCTTTTTGGCGCGCTAAAATAGCTCCTTTTCAAGACACTTTTTACCTTTCATGAACGTCAAAATACGCTCCGGGATCCCTTGCGGAAAACCAAGCCAAAATGCAGTGTCTTTATTAGTGAAACTCAATTTTAAGAAGTCAGGAGGACGCACTTAAAATTGCAAGTTGAACTAATCCCGCACTTTTCGGCGGGATCCATGTACAATACCTCGCCCCTAGGGTCGATTCCTATTAGTGAAACTCAATTTTGGGAAGTCGGTAAGACGCACTTAAAATTGCAAGTTGAACTAATCCCGCCTTTTCCGGCGGGATCTAGGTTTAATACCTTTTATTTTATGGATGCTTTTTCGAATCATTTTTTGAATAGCCGCTTAAGAAAAAAATTTAACGGAACATGGGTAATATCTTCCCTCGTAGATAAGCCATAGATAAGCCGTATATAAGCCGTATATAAAAATAGGGAAAACAGATTGGATCCCCCCCCTTTTTGGCGCGCTAAAATAGCTCCTTTTCAAGACACTTTTTACCTTTCATGAACGTCAAAATACGCTCCGGGATCCCTTGCGGAAAACCAAGCCAAAATGCAGTGTCTTTATTAGTGAAACTCAATTTTAAGAAGTCAGGAGGACGCACTTAAAATTGCAAGTTGAACTAATCCCGCCCTTTTCGGCGGGATCCATGTACAATACCTCGCCCCTAGGGTCGATTCCTATTAGTGAAACTCAATTTTGAGAAGTCAGGAGGACGCACTTAAAATTGCAAGTTGAACTAATCCCGCCTTTTTTGGCAGACAGGCTTGCCCTGAGGTTTAATACCTTTTATTGGTATAGATTTAATTCTCCCTTCCCGTATTCCTACTATTGGACGTTTAAATAGTTATATTAGGGAAGGGTGTAGAAAGAAGAATGTACCTTCTGAAAGGCTTATTTCACGACCAATTTTCTGGTCATCTTAACCCTGTCTTCGGTAATTTGTAAGACATAAACTCCCGGTGCCAATTTGGATATATTTAAAAGCGTATTGCTTATCCGGTCTTCCAAGACAATGGTTCCAAAAACATCATAGATTACAACGTCCTTTATTCCATTATGTTTAGTGGTAATATAAACTACCTCCTGATATGCCGGATTAGGGTATAATTTAAACGTATTGGCCGGGGCATTTCTGTCTGCAGGTTCTTCAACGAATTCCTGTGCAGAAACGGCCATAGAAAATACCACGAACAGTAGGGTGTAAAATATTTTCATAGGTTAGCATTGATTTGGGATCAATACAGTAAATGTAGGTAAACACGGCAATAAGTGGTAATAAATGTTGCAAAAGGGTGTTTTTTGTATGTGTAACCCTTTTTTAATAGTTGTATTGGGATAATAAGACCTGAAAATGAGGTGATTAAGGAAGTATTGAGCTGTTGTTAATTTGGGAAAGGCTATTTTATAATCAACTTTCTCGTAGCTATTTTGTTTTTTTCGTTGACCCTGAGCATATAGACACCAGCATCCAAATCGTTGACATTCAATTCCGAACCAATAATAGTGGTTTCCAGTACCTTGGATCCAAAAATATCGAAAATTAAAATCTGTTTAGGAGCGTTCAGGGAAGTGCTAATATACACCCTGCCATTGGTAACAGGATTGGGATATATCTTAAACCCAGGAATATCCCCACCCCCAGCATTTCCTTTGGGTTCCTGTCCAAAGGAAATAGAGATAAAGAGTAAGGCTATAACTAAGTAGAGTTGCTTCATAGAAACTTTAACAACAAATAATATACCGTAAATGTAAGAATTTTAGGTGCAGCACATTGTCGGGAGCTAAATTTATACTCAAAAATTCGATGAAATGCAAAAAGAGGCCGAATTATATGTTAAAAAACATGGAACTCGACCTCTTTTTTTTCAAAATGGAAATAAACTTTTTAGAATTTTATATTGTATCCTATGGAGAATGACCTTCCGGGGCTTCTTTTGGAGAAAGTCTGATTTTGCGCCTTGAAGGATTCATACTCGCTTTCCACGTCATCGCCCAAGATATTGCTTATTTTAAAACTTAGGCTCTGATTTTGGTTTTCGCCAAAGCTTTTGGAGAAGTTAAAGTTTAAATTGTGAAAGGGCATGGTATACACATCCGGTACAAATCCGTTACCAACCACCTGTAATGTTTTTCCCTGAACATTGTAGTTCATTCCCATTTGAACACCGTTTTCGGCACCTTCGTAATTTAAACCGGAATTGATAAGGAATGGGGATTGTCCCTGTAGTTCCCGGTCATTGCCCAAGGTTTCCCCATCCCTTAGTCCCAGTGTTCTTAAAGTACGCTCGCTTTCGCTATAAACTTGGGTAGATTTAATGATGGAGGTATTTACGTTTAGACTAAAATTTTGAAGTGCTGCTGCAAGGAACCCTAAATTTTTCCTTAGTTCAAATTCCAATCCAATTACGTCCGCATCACCCAAGTTTTGTGGGGTAAAGTTATCGGATGAAGATTCAAAGTACGTAAGTTCAATGGGGTCGGTGAATTTTTTGTAAAAACTGCTCAATGCGATCATCTCTGCACTTTCACCAAACCATTCAACCCTAAAATCGAAATTGTTGATGTAAGTAGGATCCAAATCAATATTACCTATGAAGGTGTTGTTGGATAATGGGTCAAAGATCTTGGCAATGGAAGCTTCCTTAAAAGAAGGTCTTGCGGTAGTGCGGGAATAGGATCCCCTTAAATTGACATCTTCTGTAAGTTCATAGATTAAATTGGCTGTGGGAAAAAGATCAAACTTATCTATGATGGTTTCATTATCATAGATAATCTTTTCAGGGTCATTGATGTCCTTGTTGTCCTCTCCGGTATATTTGGATTCGAACTTCTCCACCCTAACACCAAGGATAGTTCTTAATTTTTGTCCCAGTTTAAACTCGTTGGATACATAACCTGCTATATTTTGTTGGGCAGCCTCGTAGGTGTTGGCCGGTTCGGCCACCGAGATGTCCGGGTCAATATAGGAACCGGAATTGTTGTTGACGGTCCAAAGGTTTTCTTCCAAAAGGATGTTGTCTGCAATACCATTGAACTTGGTAGTGGATCCATTGTTCTCGATCTCAAAGTTCAATATGCCAAAATTCCTATTCTTGTAGGAACCATAGGCACCAAATTTTAATTTGGCGTCTTTTTCCAGAAAATCATATTTTTTGGTAAGATCCAATTTGGCAACTGCATTTATTTCTTCCAAATCCCTCCAGATTCTTTTTGGCTGGTTGTTCTGTGGAATGGAATAAACTCCGTCCTCTACCCTAAATGATGTTGTTCTGATATCTTTGTCCTGAATTTTGGATAGCGTAGGGGAAAGTGCCCATTCCGTAGTCCATGAAGCATCTTCGCTGGAGTGTATTCCGCTCAGCAATGCGTTGGTGATGGAACGTTGTGTATATTCCAAGTTATCTTTTGAGAAATTCACAAAGTCTGAAAAATTAAGGGTCTGACTAAAATAACCGGCCGTAGACTCCCCGTTCTGTAAGTGGAGTATGTTTAGTTTGTATTTGGATTTCCCGGTTTTAAAGGAAGTCCCTAACAAACCGCTGACCAAAACATTATTTCTGCCTAAATCCCCTGTTTGCGTCCTATCGGTTTCCAGTTCAAATACGGAGGTGTCCGCATTTCTCCTATAGAAATTGTTTTCCGCCCCTTCATAGAAGGTAGTGGTATTTTTATAGGATAGGGAAGCCAAAAAGCCCAATCTATTCTCACCTTCGCCAACATTGTATTGATTGCCCGTAGTAAACCCAAAACTATAGTCCATGGCACTATTTGCTTTCATTGCCGAGAGCACAGGATTAAACTTTTTGGTAATTGCCGTTAATAATGGATTGTACTCAAAAGTGTTGGGAATATCCTGATTCCGGTTAATGGGAACAGCGCGGTTACCATTGTCGAATCCTAGGAAATCTGTAGAACTGCCCTTGTAGTCCAAATAGTTTTCGTTAAAGTGCATATCGGGATTGTAACTTCCGCTAAGGGAAATACTGTGTTCCTTTTTTGTGGGGTAGTCCTTGGTTACGATATTCACGATGCCACCAGTAAAATCTGCAGGTAAATCTGCGGAAGCCGATTTAAGTACCAATATATTGTCTATGATGTTGGTAGGAAAAATGTCCAACTGAATAGTATTTCTATCTGGGTCCAGACCGGGAATGTCCACTCCGTTCAGAATAGATTTGGTATACCTATCCCCAAGCCCCCTTACATAAACATATTTACCGCCTTGAACAGATACGCCAGGCACAGATTTTATGGCGCTGGCAACATCGCTGGAGCCTGATTTTTTAAAGGCTTCGGCCGATAGTCCGTCCAAAAGGTTAACGGCTTTTTTCTGTATACCCAAAACAGCAGTTTCCGTATTTTTTTTAACGCTTACGGATACCACCACTTCATCAAGGCCTTCGGCCAGGGTTTCCATGGTAACATTTACGTTGGTTACTTCGTTCGCTTTAATGAGAACATCGGTAATTTCTACAGTTTTATAACCAAGGAATGAAAAAGTAAGGGTGTGGCTTCCCTCCTCAAGGGTAAGTTTGTAATTGCCATCAAAATCTGAGGTGGTACCTATGGTGGTACCTTTAACTAAAATGTTGGCAAAGGGTACAGGGTCTTGAAAATCTGCATCGATCAATGATCCCGTTACCTCGCCCGTTTGTGAAAAAATGAGTTGAAAAATAAAAAAAGTAAAAGTTGAAAGTCTAAGTGAATATCTCATAAGTAATTGATAGTTAAATCGTAATAAACCAAATGCCCGCCATTATGTTTGGGCGAGCAATTGATTGTTGTTTTAAAGGGGTGTATAGTTTCTGTTAGAAACCCAAACCAGCTTTAGCACTTGCATAGGTCCAGGAAAATACCGTCAGGTCCGCACCTACCGTCTGGGCACCATCGGTAACTTGTGTGGTCCAGTCTGCAGCTCTTTCCGTAAAAGTTGGATCAAGGATTATTTTAGATTCCACTTCGTTTCCGTCGTCATCTTTTTTAACTTTTTCAGCGAAAATACTGTTGTTGAAACCTACAATTTGCCAGGCTTCGAATTTTAATTCGCCGTCCAAGAAGTTTTGGGCCACATCATTGGCGTCCAATTCCACATCTTTTCCATCTTGGAATCCAAGGGCGTAGATATTCTTGGTGGTTCCCATAGCATTACTTCTGTAATCCGCATACTCACCATCGGCGGCCGTTGAACTGCCAAAAATAGTGGCGTTTTGCAGGGTGAAGGAACCGTTGATGGAACCTTCCGGACCGTCAATTTCAAAAGCATGGTCTGAAGCCTCACCTGATATTACTACCGCATTGTCTATAGTTCCGGAATAAGCTTGGTCAATATCCAAAGCATCATCGCCCTGGGCCCAAACCAATAGATTCTTTGTGTTTACAGTTCCTCCAAAAAATTCGATACCATCATCAACATTGGCAACAACTTCAATATTTTCGATCTTGGTGCCACGACCCACTGAACCTAAGGTAAGGCCGTTGATTTCGTTTCCTTCCCCGATCAAAGCACCACCATGGCGAATGGAGATATATTCCAATTCTCCTGAACTGTCATCATCGTCCAAGGCATCCCCAGGACCGTAAAGTCCAAAAGTGTCATCGGCAGGTATACCTTCAATCTGTACCTCTGTTACATCGCCTTTGAAAGAACCGGTAGCTCTTCCCAAAACAATTAGTCCGCCCCATAGTCCTCTTTGATTGGAGTCCAAATTGGTTCCAGCTGCCTGTCCAACACCTATATTGTCTGCCTCGGCTGTAAATATAATTGGCTTATCGGCCGTACCGTTGGCCATAATGGTAGATCCTCTTTGGACAATCAGAGCAGATGCCAAAGATCCTGAACCCGGCTTGCCTTTAATGATAGTGCCTGGCTCAATGGTCAAGGTTTTCCCTATTCCAATAACAACTTTGCCTGCCAATAGATATATATTGTCTGCAGACCAAGTAGTGTCGGTGCTTATTTCTCCAGAAACTGTAATAATTTCGGCACATGAACCACCTATGTCCACGCCTGTCTCATCTCCGTTCTGGATGCCATCCTCACAAGTAGCCGTTGCTTCTGTACATGGCTGACAATTAGGTCCGCCGCAATCAACACCAGTTTCTCCCTGGTTTTGAATTCCGTCATTACAGGTAGCTACTGTTTCAGCTATTGGCGGTTCATCATCATTACTACAGGACGTAAATGCTAAGGCACCTATGGCCAATGCGGATAATAATAGTTTTTTCATTTCAATTGAATTTTTCGGTTTCATTTTTGAGTTCACTTGTTTTATTTAAACATGGCAAATAAATGACCCAACTGTAAAAGTCGCGTTACCCTCAGATTAATAGTTTGTTGGCTTAATGTTATCTAAATGTTACTATATTAAATCCGTGTTAAGTGGTTTGGTGTAATAGTATTATCTTTACTTTTGGCGCGGATAACCAATAAATATTAAGGCTAAATGGGCATGGTTAAATTGGTTCCTGTTAAGGGTTGTGATAGACCACAGTAACCTCCGCTTCCAAAGGGAATAGGTTGCAGATGACCGTTTATGGACAAAAAAAATATGGCATGAAAAAAAAGGACATTAAGATACTTTTGGTGGATGATGAACCGGATATTCTAGAAATTGTAAGTTATAACTTGTCTGCCGAGGGGTATGAGGTTATTACTGCAAAAAATGGTATGGAGGGGGTTTCAAAGGCAAAAAAGAAGAAGCCCCACTTAATTATTTTAGACGTAATGATGCCAGAAATGGACGGTATTGAAGCCTGTGAAATTATTAGGCGTACCGAAGGTTTGGAAAATACCTTGATTACATTCCTCACCGCTAGGGGCGAAGACTATTCGCAAATGGCCGGTTTCGATGCAGGTGCGGACGATTATATTACCAAGCCCATTAAGCCTAAGGTTTTGGTGAGCAAAGTAAAGGCTTTGCTAAGAAGGTTAAAGAATGAGGAGCAGGAGGTAGAAGATATCTTTAACGTTGGGGAGATTACCATAAATAGGGAGGAATATAAAATTGTTAACAAGGGAGAGGAGATTGTTCTTCCCAGAAAAGAGTTTGAACTCCTGGCGTTATTGACCTCCAAGCCGAACAAGGTTTTTAAAAGGGAGGTAATCCTGGATAAGGTATGGGGCAATGAAGTGGTTGTTGGTGGTAGGACCATTGACGTACATATTAGAAAACTTCGAGAAAAAATTGGGGATGATCATTTTAAAACGGTAAAAGGGGTAGGGTATAAGTTTGTACTATAATGGTAACGAGGATTAAAAAATCATATAGGTTTGCCCTACGTACTACAATTCTAATTTCATTTATCTTAACTACAGTCCTGGGAATATTTTTGTGGAACAGTGGTTCCATGGATTGGCAACTCCTTGCGGTTATTTTGGTAACTTCTTCCTTTATTTCATTTCTTGTAGTACAATTAAGGATAGAAAAATTTATCTACCGTAACATAGAGCGTATTTATAATGATGTATCCCTCTTGGAGTCCACCTCTTTGGCTCCCAAGACCATTACAACGGATATGCGGTCCCTGACTGATGAAATAGAGAAGTTTGCCAAGGACAAAAAAATTGAAATAGATACCTTAAAAATCCGGGAGGAATATAGAAAGGATTTTTTGGGTAACGTTTCCCATGAATTAAAAACACCATTATTTACGGTCCAGGGCTATATTTTAACCCTCTTGGATGGTGCTATGGACGATAAAAGTCTTAGGAAAAAGTATCTTCAACGCGCCAATAAGGGGGTAGAGCGACTTATCTACATTGTTAAGGATTTGGATCTTATAACCAAATTGGAAGTTGGGGACCTAAATTTGGAGATAGAGGAATTTGATATTTTGGAACTGGTGCAGAATGTTTTTGAGCTTTTGGAAATGAAAGCCGCTAAAAAGAATATTACCCTGACCTTTGACATGGATTATAAGGATCCAATCTTTGTTAAGGCCGATAAGGAAAAAATACAACAGGTCATTACAAATTTGGTGGTCAATTCCATTAAATATGGGCAGCAGAACGGTACTACCGAAGTGAGTGTGGAGAATTTAATCAAAAATAAGGTGATTATCCGGGTGACCGACAATGGTGAGGGCATTTCCAAACAAAACCTTGCCCGAATTTTCGAAAGATTTTACAGGGTCGATAAAAGTGGGAGTAGGGCCGAAGGTGGGTCTGGCTTGGGATTGGCAATTGTAAAACATATCATAGAGGCCCACAATGAGAAGATCTATGTGGAAAGTGTAATCGATATAGGGTCCGAATTTTCTTTTACTTTGGAAAAGACCACCAAATAATCCTGAGCGGCACTATTGTACGGATTTCTCTATTCAATGCCAACCTCTGGTCCTTTCCAATGACTTCATTAAAGCAATTTACCGTTACCTTGAATAATTCTAAATTAATGGGGAACGATTAAGTTATTATCTTTAGATACGACCTAATAGTTATCAACCTAAACCTTATGGAACATATTGTTATTATTGGTAATGGAATCTCCGGTATTACGGCGGCGCGCCATATCCGAAAACTATCCGACAAAAAAATCACCATTATTTCAGCTGAGAGCGATTATTTTTTCTCTAGAACGGCTTTGATGTATGTTTATATGGGCCATATGAAGTTTGAGCATACCCAGCCTTACGAAAATTGGTTCTGGAAAAAAAACCGATTGAATCTGGTTCATGGTTATGTAACCCAAGTAGATACGGCCAATAAAAAGCTAATATTAAATGGTTCCGAGGAAATGGGATATGATAAACTCATTATTGCCACAGGTTCCAAACCCAATAAGTTTGGGTGGCCAGGACAGGATTTGAAGGGGGTACAGGGATTGTATTCCAAACAGGATTTGGAATTGTTGGAGACCAATGCGCCAAACAATGAAGTTTGTAAGAGGGCAGTAATCGTTGGGGGCGGATTAATCGGGATCGAATTGGCGGAAATGCTTAGGAGTAGGGATATCCCTGTTACTTTTTTAGTCCGTGAGGACAGCTTTTGGAACGGAGTCCTGCCCGAAGGTGAATCCCAAATGATCAATGAACACATTTTGGAACATCATATAGATCTAAAATTGGGCACCAATCTAAAGGAGATTATTGCGGATGAAAATGGTTGGGCAAAGGCAGTGGTTACGGATAAGGGGGAGATGATCCCATGTACGGTGGTGGGGCTAACCGCAGGGGTTGCTCCAAACATTGATTTTCTAAAAGGCTCTGGAATTGAGCTAGGTAAAGGAGTAAAGGTCAATAACTTCTTGGAAACCAATATAACCGATGTCTATGCTATAGGGGACTGTGCCGAACAACATGAATCCATAGGCAACCGCAGGCCGGTGGAGGCCGTTTGGTATACGGGAAGAATGATGGGGGAAACGTTGGCCCAGACAATTTGCGGTAACAAAACGGCCTATAATCCTGGCCATTGGTTCAATTCCGCAAAATTTTTGGATATAGAGTATCAAACTTATGGATGGGTATTTAGCGAAAGAGCCAAAAAAGACCATGAACAGCATTTTCATTGGCGGCATCCCAAGGAGAAAATATGTGTCACCATCGCCTTCCACAGGGATACTAAACTGTTTTTGGGGATCAATACCTTTGGAATTCGAATGCGCCACGAGATTTTGGACCGATGGCTTACAGAGAAAAGAAGTG
The DNA here is from genome assembly GCF_030291335.1 of Arenibacter flavimaris. Taxonomy (NCBI): domain Bacteria; kingdom Pseudomonadati; phylum Bacteroidota; class Flavobacteriia; order Flavobacteriales; family Flavobacteriaceae; genus Arenibacter; species Arenibacter flavimaris. The sequence continues at coordinate 145,997 of NZ_JASWIM010000003.1, read as the reverse complement.
TATCCTATGTGTTGGAATATTTAAAGGATGCCAATTTTGACCCTGAATTCTACGCGGAATATGAGCAAGCCATTATATCCTGCTATAACTCCCATTATGGTACGAACATAAGGCCCAAAAAGAAAAGTTGGAAACGAATTTTTAGCAACGTATAAAGTCTTAAGATGCAAATAATAAAAAAAATAGGACTCTTCATTTTTTTGATAGTCCTTACCGTATTTACCATTCTACCCTTTATCGGGGAATTTAAGGTGACCCCTGCGACAATGGATCAAATAATTCGGGAAAAAGGAATTTCAAGCGAATTTTTTATAGACCGGATGCAAGAAAATGTGGTTGGCAAACAGTTTCAAGGAATGCTTTCATTATCGCCCAAAATAACTCAGGCACTGGAGGCCGCCAATGCACAACATAGAAAAAACAAGGAATATAAAAAGATTATCTATACGGGGCCGCATGATTTGGCTGCCACGGTGGGCAAGGCCTCTGGGAGTGGGTTTATAGTGGAAAACAAGGGATTAATGTGGTTTCTGACCTTTGGTCTGGGAATTATAGGGGCTTTACTTTTTATTGTTCCCAATGTGGTTTTGTTAGGGCAAAAGGGAATAAAAAATAATGGGATCTACCATGAAAATGCCACCAATAGGGGATGGATTGCCTGGTTGGTCTTCGTTTTTCTGGTTTCCTTTTATTTGGTACTTTATTTCCGCTCGGAATTTGCCGTAAATTGGACTTACCTAGTGGATCCTATCAGTGGGTTTCTAAGTGGAAATCCTGCCGGACATTGGTTTGTGTACGGCTTTATGTATTGTACGGTAATGACGGTTATGGCCGTAAGAATGTATATTAAATACAGGTACAATATGTACCAGATGGTACGGACCACCTCTGTATTGTTCTTTCAAATTGTCTTTGCCTTTCTTATTCCAGAAATAATGGTACGGCTGCAGATGCCGTATTACGATTTTAAAAATGCATTTCCGTTAGACTATGATTTCTTCTTCCAATGGAATTTAAAATCCTTATTGAACAGTGGGGGTATAGGACTTTTTATTTTAGTTTGGGGCATAGTGCTTACTTTGGTAATTGTGCCCGTTATGGTCTACTTTTTTGGAAAGCGATGGTACTGTTCCTGGGTCTGTGGTTGTGGTGGATTGGCAGAGACTCTGGGAGATCCCTATAGACAGCATTCGAGCAAGTCGCTTTTTTCTTGGAAAGTGGAAAGATGGTTGGTGCACGGGGTATTGGTCTTTGCCGTGGGAATGACCATGATGACACTCTACAGTTTCTTCACCGAGTCTGGCACCGTCTTGGGTTTAAAAACACAAAGTGTGCAAAATACCTATAGTCTTCTGATCGGAGCATTTTTTGCAGGAGTAATCGGTACCGGATTTTACCCCATTTTTGGGAATAGGGTATGGTGTAGGTTTGGTTGTCCCTTGGCGGCCTATTTGGGATTTGTACAGCGGTTCAAATCGCGCTTTAGGATTACCACCAACGGCGGTCAATGTATCTCCTGTGGCAATTGTTCTACCTATTGTGAGCAGGGCATAGACGTCAGGGCATACGCCCAAAAAGGTGAAAACATTGTCAGGTCCAGCTGTGTGGGCTGTGGCATTTGTTCCGCCGTTTGTCCTAGGGGGGTCTTAAAATTGGAAAATGGACCGCTCAAGGGAAGAATAAATCCCACGGAAGTGCTTTTGGGGAACGATGTTGATCTAATGGAGTTGGTCAATAATAAATAGGCATTTGGTGGAGGTAGAAATAATTGTTGCAAACCTTGGGGTAGCTCCATGGATTGATCAAAGTATTGATACCTTTGCGCTATCAAAACAATGGGTAACCATGGATAAATAAGAATGACCCTTCAACTACGCTAATGACCGATATAAAAGTAATTATCCCTGCCTATAATGAAGCTGATTCCATTGCGAACGTTATAAAGGAAATTCCTAAAATTGTTTCTGAAATAATTGTTGTAAACAATAATTCTACAGACGATACGGCCCTTAATGCCAAGGAGGCCGGGGCCACTGTCCTCACCGAGGATAGGATGGGATATGGCTATGCCTGCCTAAGGGGAATTAATTATATTTCCAAACAATCCAAAACACCCGATATTATCGTATTTATGGACGGAGACTATTCGGATTATCCCGAGGAACTCTCCAAAGTGGTAAAGCCTATACTGGAAAACAATTTGGATTTTGTTATCGGTGCCAGAACAAAGAGCCTGAGGGAAGAAGGATCCATGACGCCACAACAGGTTTTTGGCAATGCATTGGCCACCACTTTAATGAAATGGTTCTTTGGAGCTTCTTATACTGATTTGGGTCCGTTTAGGGCCATAAAGTACAATAAGCTTTTGGCGTTGGAAATGGAGGATAAGACTTACGGATGGACCGTGGAAATGCAGTTGAAAGTTCTAAAAAAAGAGTTTACATATACCGAAGTACCAGTGCGTTATAAAAAAAGAATTGGCATATCAAAAGTATCAGGTACTGTAAAAGGTAGTATATTTGCAGGCATAAAAATCCTGGGTTGGATATTTAAATATAGTTTAAAATAAAATGGGACTAACAATTACTTACTTTATCATTGCGATTTACAGTATATCCTTATTATTAATATTTTTTTATAGCTTGGCCCAGCTTAATTTATTGGTCAACTATCTGGGTTATAAAAGGAGAAATAAGGAGGCTCCAAAATTCAATTTATTGGATCCAAAAGAAATACCATTTGTAACCATACAACTTCCAATTTATAATGAGGAATACGTAGTGGAGCGTTTGTTGGACAATATTTCGAAAATAGAATATCCTTTGAGTAAATTGGAAATTCAGGTATTGGACGATTCAACGGACGAATCCGTACTGGACACTGCCAAGAGAATAAAAGCCCTTCAGGAGACTGGCTTGGATATACAACATATTAGAAGGTCCAATAGGCAAGGCTATAAGGCAGGTGCTTTAAAAGAAGGACTGGATAAGGCTAAAGGAGAATTTATTGCCATTTTCGATGCAGATTTCTTGCCTTCCAGTGATTGGTTAAAGAAAACCGTTATTTATTTTAAAGATAGGGAAATTGGTGTTGTTCAGACAAGATGGGGACATATCAATAGGGAATATTCTACTCTGACCCGTATACAGGCTTTTGCTTTGGATGCCCACTTTACGTTGGAACAGGTAGGACGTAATGCCAAGGGCCATTTTATAAACTTTAATGGTACGGCAGGTATTTGGAGAAAAGAATGTATTTTGGATGCCGGAAATTGGGAAGGAGATACCCTGACCGAGGACTTGGATCTTAGCTACCGTGCCCAATTAAAGAATTGGAAATTTAAATATTTGGAGGATGTAGAGACGCCTGCAGAACTTCCTGTAGTAATCAGTGCTGCCCGTTCCCAGCAATTTCGTTGGAACAAAGGTGGGGCCGAAAACTTTAGAAAAACGGTTTGGAGTGTTATTTCCGCTAAGAACATCTCGTTCAAGACCAAATTTCACGGGGTGATGCACTTGTTGAATAGCTCCATGTTCCTTTGTGTATTTTTGGTGGCATTGCTGAGCATTCCCATGATGTACATTAAAAATACTTATGATCACTTGGGGTGGATTTTTGAAGCCACCAAGTTTTTTATTTTAAGTACTATTATCCTTTTCGTTTGTTATTGGTTTACCTATAAGAGTATACAGGGTAGTAGTTTTGATAATTTTGTAGACTATATAAAAATCTTTTTTACCTTTTTCTCTGTGGCCCTTGGATTTTCATTGCACAACTCCATTGCAGTCCTGGAAGGTCATATGGGTAAAAGATCTGAGTTTGTCAGGACCCCAAAATTTAATTTGAACAGTATAAAGGACAGCTGGAAGGGGAATAAATATCTGGCTACCAAGCTTTCTCCCAATATGATTTTGGAAGCGGCCTTAATGCTTTACTTCCTTTTTGGAATGTACAGTGCCATTCCTTTGAATGATTTTGGACTTTTCCCATTTCACTTTATGTTATTTTTGGGCTTCGGTTATGTATTCTTCAAATCCCTTATGGCAAGGGCATAAATAATATTTATAAACGTTTTTCAAAAGCCCTGTTCTTGTTAAAGAAAGGGCTTTTTTACTTTTGAAATTATTCATCGGATTTATGTTCCTAAACCCTTAGTTAAGAAATAAATAGGATTTCTTTTGCGCCGATGTTGGAGCAATGATCTTGTTTGTCGTCATTCCTGAATTTTAAAAAAATCAGCTTTCTATTGCCAAAATCAAAATTGGAAGTATAGTTATTTGATAATTTCATTTAAATTTGGGAGATTGCTGAATTAATAAAGTGACCAAAAACCACCAGACGACCATGATCCAAAGGGCCATTTCTTATTGGAAACTCCATAGGATTCCAATTTTAATGGTGCTGCTTAGCATCCTCTTCTATATTTCCTTTGGTTACCATTTGGACCGGCCCGATTTTATGAAGCTGCTGAGTCTTTATTTGGGGTTGTTTTTTTTATGCTATAAGCTGATACAATTTGAAAAATGGAACTTTAAGTTTCTGGCTATTTCCGGGACACTTTTCCGGTTGTTGCTACTTTTTGCAGAACCTAATCTTTCACAGGATTTTTATAGATTTATCTGGGACGGGCAATTGATCAATATTGGGATAAGTCCCTACCTTCATCTTCCTAAGGACTTGATAATTCAAAACGGCCACCTCATGCACAATGCCGCAGAATTGGTGAGTGGCATGGGCAGCCTCAGTGCATCAAATTACAGTAATTATCCTCCATTGAATCAGTTTATTTTTGCGTTGTCCACCTGGTTGTCGGGAAAGAGTATAGTGGGCAGCGTATTGGTCATGAGAACCATTATAATTTTGGCCGATTTGGGAATCCTGTATTTCGGTCGAAAATTACTGCAAAAGCTTAATAAATCCACCCATCTGATCTTTTGGTATTTCTTAAATCCCTTGGTTGTTTTGGAACTAACGGGGAATCTGCATTTTGAAGGGGTGATGTTGTTCTTTTTTGTCTGGGCTATTTGTCTTCTCTTCAATAAGAAATGGTTGTTGGCAGCTGTTGTATACGCGCTATCCATCTCTATTAAATTGGTCCCATTGCTATTTCTGCCCTTGTTCTTAAAGTATTTCGGGTTTAAGAAAAGTATTCCATTCTATGCGGTTGTGGGTTTAACAACGGTCCTTTTAATACTCCCGTTCTATTCCCAGGAATTTGCAAATAATTACTTGCAGACGGTAGGGCTGTGGTTCTCCAATTTTGAATTCAATGCAGGGCTGTACAACGCCATAAAGAAAGTGGCCCTAAATTTCGATGTCAAGCCTTGGGAACTTATCAAGGATTATGGAAAGATTACCCCGATAATCGTTATTGCCTCAGTAGCCCTGTTTACGTTTTTTAGGAACAATAAAAAGATGTCAAGTTTGCTGACCTCTATGTTGTGGGTGCTTACCTTATATTATTTTTTGTCCGCAACGGTGCATCCATGGTATATTATTTTCTTATTGACTTTAAGCTTGTTTACAGAGTTTAGGTTCCCTATGGTTTGGTCCCTGAGTATCGTATTGAGCTACTGGGCCTATTCCAATGAAGGGTTTAGGGAGAATTATTGGCTGTTGGCCGTTGAATATATTGCAGTATATGGATTTATGTTTTATGAAATTGTTAGATTACATAACAAAAAGATACTATTTAGTAAAAATTAGCACATCAATCACATAAATTCATTTTTATTTGTACTTTTGATGGTAGAATGAATAACTTATATTACATACTAAACGTAAACAGGGTTTCCAACCTTGCATATTCATTTACGCCTACACGTCGTCGCCCGTAAGGGTGCGCTTCTTTTATGGAAATAGGTGAGTCCATTTCCCTCTCAAAAAAAATAAATTATAATTTTAATTTTAAAAGCAACATTCAATGAAGATTGTTATTGCTAACGATTCCCATTTTAAATATGCCGAGATCATCTGTGATACCATTGCGGAATCGGCCAAAGTGCGCGGCACCGGGATTGCCAAGCGTACTCCTGAATATATTCAAAAAAGACTGCATAATGGCAATGCCATTATTGCCTTGGACGGCGATAAATTTGCAGGATTCTGTTATATTGAGGTATGGGGACATGAAAAATTTGTAGCCAATTCGGGCCTTATAGTACATCCGGATTACAGGAATCAGGGTTTGGCCAAGCAAATAAAAAAGGAGATTTTCAACCTTTCCAGAAGTAAGTTTCCCGATGCCAAAATATTTGGGATTACTACAGGCTTGGCAGTGATGAAGATGAACTATGAACTGGGCTATAAACCGGTAACTTTTTCGGAACTTACCACTGATCCAGAGTTTTGGAAGGGCTGTCAGACCTGTAAAAATTTCGATATCCTTACTAGGACAGAACAAAAAATGTGCCTTTGTACCGGAATGTTGTACGACCCCGAAACCAAAGTCAAGGAGATTAAACAGGAGCCGAAGGAAAAATTGAATTCCAAGGCTTTTCAACGATTAAAAAGTATAAAGGAAAGTCTGTTCCTGAATAAGAAAACAAAGTAGTGGATCAATACTACTGTGAATATAACAATAAGATAAGTTTAGCATGAAAAAATTAGTATTAGCATATAGTGGTGGATTGGACACTTCCTATTGCGCAAAGTATTTGTCAAAGGATCAAGGTTTTGAAGTACATGCCGTTAGTGTAAATACCGGTGGGTTTTCAAAGGAGGAAATAGAGAGCATTCACAAAAAAGCCTTGGAATTGGGGGCTACTACCTACACTTCCATAGATGCTGTAAACACCTTTTATGAAAAAGTAGTAAAGTATTTAATTTTCGGAAATGTTTTAAAGAACAATACCTATCCCTTATCGGTTAGTGCGGAGCGAATTGTTCAGGCCATTGAAATTGTTAATTACGCCAAAAAAGTAGGTGCCAAATATATAGCCCACGGTAGTACAGGGGCCGGGAACGATCAGGTTAGGTTTGATATGATCTTCCAGATCATTGCACCGGAAATTGAAATTATTACCCCCATTCGCGATAATAAATTGGCCCGGGAGGTAGAAATTGAATATTTGAAACAGAATGGGGTAGATTACCCATGGGAGAAGGCAAAATACTCTATCAATAGAGGTTTGTGGGGAACTTCCGTAGGGGGTGAGGAAACACTTACCTCGCACAAATCCTTACCGGACTCTGCTTATCCAAGCCAATTGCAGGAGACGGAACCCACCCAGTTGAAACTTACTTTCCACAAGGGGGAATTAATTGCTGTGGATGGCGATAACGATACCCCGGTGAACAACATCATAAAATTGGAGGCAATAGCTTCCAAATATGCCATTGGTAGGGATATACACGTTGGCGATACTATTATTGGAATTAAAGGTAGGGTAGGGTTTGAGGCACCTGCTTCCCTGATCATTATCAAAGCCCACCATTTATTGGAAAAACATACCCTTACCAAATGGCAACAGTATCAGAAGGAAATGCAGGGCAATTTCTATGGTATGTTGTTGCATGAAGGAAATTATTTGGATGAGGTAATGCGAAATATTGAGGCCTTCCTGACCGATACCCAAAAGAACGTTAGTGGTGATGTCTTTGTAAGCCTGCACCCTTATCGATTTGAATTGGACGGGATATCCTCTTCGCACGATTTGATGAACGCCTCTTTTGGTAGTTATGGAGAGATGAACAAAGGATGGACTGCAGATGATGCCAAAGGATTTATTAAGATACTTTCCAATTCGGGAAAAATATATAATCACGTAAACCAGCATAATGATTAAGGTAGGAATTATAGGAGGGTCAGGATATACTGGTGGGGAACTCATTAGAATTCTCCTGAACCACCCTAATACAACCATAGATTTTGTTTTTAGTACTACAAGGGCAGGTAAAAAGATTACCACGGCACATCCAGACCTGTTGGGGGTTACCGATTTGGTTTTTACAGGAAAGGTAAACAAAGATGTGGATGTCGTATTTCTTTGTCTGGGTCATGGCAATTCCACGAGTTTTTTAAAGGAAAACGAGTTTTCCAAGGACACAAGAATCATTGATTTAAGTAATGATTTTAGGTTGGAGGCCGATGCCGTTCTGGATGGAAAGGCTTTTGTCTACGGCTTGCCGGAACTAAAAAAGGAAGAAATAAAAAAAGCGAACTATATTGCCAATCCAGGTTGCTTTGCTACCTCTATTCAGTTGGGGTTATTGCCGTTGGCAAAAGCCCATAAGTTGGATAAACCGGTACATATCAATGCTGTTACTGGAAGTACAGGGGCAGGAGTTAGCCTTTCGGCAACCTCACATTTTAGCTGGAGGAACAATAACGTATCCTGGTACAAGCCCTTCACGCACCAGCACCTAGGGGAAATTAATGAAAGCTTGCACAGTCTTCAGGAAAATACCGGGGAACTATTTTTTCTTCCCAATAGGGGGAATTTTACCCGAGGGATATTGGCCACGGCCTATACCGAATTTGATGGGAGTTTGGAAGAAGCCTATGAACTGTACAGGGAGTTTTACAAGGATGCGGCCTTTACCCAGGTAACAGAGGAGGACATCAACCTAAAACAGGTGGTGAATACCAACCAATGTCATATTCATTTGCACAAGCATAACAATATACTGCTGATCACCTCTGCCATAGACAATCTATTGAAAGGGGCATCAGGGCAGGCAGTGCAGAACATGAACTTGGCGTTCGGATTTAAGGAAACGGAAGGCCTGCAGTTGAAAGCAGGCGTATTTTAAAATCGTTGCCCCCTGGGGTTGATGGTGATATTATGACCGACCGACAAACAAATTGATCAACCATTGGATTCTCTTGGTTTAGGGAATGAAACAAATAACAAATAAGGAATGAAAATAGCTATTATTGGAGCAGGTAATTTAGGTCTATCCATAGCCAAAGGTATTTTGAGCACCAATGGGGCCACTTCCATGGTCCTGACCAAGAGAAGTCTTAATGGACTTAAGGAGATTGAAAATTATGGAATTGTCACCACTACTACGGATAATAGGGAGGCGGTGGCCAAATCCGATATCCTGATTTTTGCGGTACAGCCTGGCCAATTTGTAAAAATATTGGGAGAGGTGAAGGACATCCTTACGGAGAAACATGTTATTATTTCAACCATTACCGGTTTTAGTATTGCCCGAATGGAAGAAGTTATAGGGCCAGATCATTATATTATTCGAGCCATGCCCAATACAGCTATTTCCGTGGGGAAATCCATGACCTGTATCTGCAGCAATGAGAAAGGGGCCAAAAGGGTAGACCTGGCCAAGGCCATCTTTAACCGTATGGGGCATTCCATGCAAATTCCGGAAGACCAGATGCAGGCCGCTACCGTTATTTGTGCCAGTGGAATTGCGTTTTGGATGCGATTGATAAGAGCTACCACACAAGGGGCCATTCAATTGGGATTCGATGCCAAGGAAGCACAGGAATTGGCCATGCATACCTGTAACGGGGCTGCCAGTTTGTTGATAGAATCTGACAGTCACCCAGAAAATGAAATAGATAAGGTTACCACCCCAAGGGGATGTACTATTTCCGGATTGAACGAAATGGAACACCAAGGATTAAGCTCCTCCCTGATCAGGGGAATAGTGGCCTCATTTGACAAGATAAACGAAATAAAAAAAGGATAACCTCTATCGTAAACCTACAAGGTTATAAGACAATGGAGGTTCATAATACAATATAGAAGATGGAATTATTTGATGTATACCCATTATATAAGGTTACTCCCGTTTCGGCACAGGGAATCGTAGTCACCGATGACAAAGGACAGGAGTATTTGGATTTTTACGGAGGACATGCTGTAATTTCGATTGGACATTCCCATCCACATTATGTAAAAAGATTGAAGGATCAGTTGGATAAGATCGGTTTTTATAGCAATGCCGTACAGAACCCCGTCCAAGAAGCCTTGGCGCATAAATTAGGGGAACTTTCCGCTTGTGAAGATTACAACCTTTTCCTGTGCAATTCAGGGGCGGAGGCCAACGAAAATGCCCTAAAGTTGGCATCGTTCCAAACAGGTAAGTCGCGTGTAATATCCTTTAAACATGGATTCCATGGAAGGACTTCTGCCGCTGTGGCCGCTACCGATAATGAAAAAATAAACGCACCTATCAACAAGCAACAAAAAGTAACCATACTTCCTTTCGAGGATTTGGCCACTTTTAAAACTGAGATTTCAAAAGGGGATGTCTGTTGTGTAATTATAGAAACCATTCAAGGGGTAGGGGGTCTAGATCGGCCTTCCCAAGAATTTTATCAAAATATAGCCGCACTTTGTAAGGAAAATGGTGCCTTGCTTATAGCAGATGAGGTGCAATGTGGTTATGGAAGAAGTGGTAAGTTCTTTGCCTTTCAGCATTACGGGATTAAACCGGATATTATTACGGTAGCCAAGGGAATGGGGAACGGATTTCCTATTGGCGGGGTGCTTATCCACGAGAGCATTAAAGCTTCTTACGGAATGTTGGGAACCACTTTTGGCGGGAATCATTTGGCCTGTGCCGCTGGATTGGCGGTTTTGGAAGTGATCGAAAATGAGAATTTAATTGAAAATGCCGCGGACCTTTTTGAGTATTTTAAGGAAAAGGCGGCCAGCATTCCACAAGTAAAAAGGGTAAAGGGAATGGGTCTTATGCTGGGGCTGGAATTCGATTTTGAAGTAGCGGAGCTACGCAAGAAGCTTATCCATAATCAGCATATGTTCACCGGTGGCGCCAGTGACAAACACGTTTTGAGAGTATTACCTGCATTGAATATTACCAAAGAAAATTTGGATCAATTTTTTGATGCCCTAAAAAAGGAATTGGCATGAGTTTAAATTTAGACATATCCCAAAGAAATGCGGTGCTCAATACCATGGCACAGCTTATCGATGGGGAACGAAAAACTATCCTTGAGGTCAATAAAAAAGACCTCGAGGCCTATAATGGCGATGATTTGGCGATGTATGACCGGCTCAAGGTGGACGAAGCCAAAATAGATGGCATGATCCTATCCTTGCGGCAGTTGGCGGGACAGGATGATCCCTTGGGTTTGGAACGTTTTAATTTCATCCACGACAATGGGATGCGCGTAAGCAATAAAACGGCCCCTTTTGGAACCGTTCTTATAATTTATGAGTCCAGGCCCGATGTTACCATAGAGGCAGCAGCCATTGCCTTTAAATCCGGTAACAGAATTTTATTGAAAGGCGGAAAGGAATCGCTACAAAGCAATTTGGTATTGGTCAATTTTTGGCATAAATCTTTGGAGCAACACGGTATTTCCAAGGATTGGGTCACTTATTTGGAATTTGATCGGGCGCAGACCCAAGCATTTTTGGAAAAACCGACCCAAAAGTTAGACCTTATAGTTCCTAGAGGAGGGGAAAAACTGATCGCTTTTACCAAAAAACACGCCACCTGTCCCGTAATCGTCAGCGGAAGGGGAAATAACTTCCTCTATGTGCACCCCAAGGCCGACCTTAAAAAGGCTATGTCTATTATCTTAAATGCCAAGACCACAAAGATCTCGGCCTGTAATGCCTTGGACAAGGTATTGATAGATAGCGCACTGCCCAACAAGGAGGCATTTATAAAAGATTTGATAGCAGAATTAAAAGTGAAAAAAGTAGAGGTCTTGGTTGATAGTAGCCTTGCCAGTACAGTGGATACTACGGAGATTATTGCAGAGGACAGCTGGTATGAAGAATTTTTGGATTATAAGATCCTTATAGGGGAAGTGGGAAGCACGGAGGAAGCGGTTGAAAAGATCAATACCTATGGTGGAGGTCATTCCTCGGTAATCGTAACCGAAGAAGAACAAGGAGCCGATTTTTTTATGAATTCCGTGGATTCCGCAGCGGTATATCACAATGTTTCCACCCGTTTTACCGATGGTGGACAATTTGGCCTGGGCGGTGAATTGGCCATTAGCACGGATAAATTGCACCAAAGGGGCCCCATAGGGCTACAACATTTGGTGACCAACAAATGGTATATTAAGGGGGATGGTCAAATAAGATAGTAGCCGGACCTTTCATTAGGTCTAAAAAAAAGCACATGCAGAAGAAAAGAATATTATTAAAAATAGGATCCAACACCCTCACCAAGGAAACGGACCATATTTCCAGGGGGAAAATTGAGGATATAGGGAGGCAGATTGCGAAACTAAAGGATAGTTACGAATTCATCATCGTAAGTTCGGGGGCCATAGCCGCTGCCAAACAGTTTGTAAAACTGGAACACAACGGACAGGAAATAACCGTTAAACAAGCTTTGGCCTCCATTGGTCAGCCCCATTTAATGCGAATTTTTCAAGAGAATTTTAGGGAATTGGGCTTGTTTACCTCCCAATGTCTCTTGTCCTATTCCGATTTTGAAAAGGAAGTTTCCAAAGAAAACATCTGCAATACCATCAATGTACTGGTGGCCAATAATTTTATTCCCATTATCAATGAGAACGATACGGTAGCTACCGATGAGATCCAATTTGGGGACAATGATAAATTAGCAGCATTGACCGCAGCCTTGATGAAGGCAGATCTGTTGATCATTGCAACCAATACCAATGGTATATACACCAAGGAATCGTTCATTAATAAGAAGCCCGAAACCATTCGACTAGTGGGCGATTTGATAGAGCTGCAAAAGGAGGTCAGTAGCTCCAAATCTTCCCATGGTACCGGGGGAATGGAATCCAAGATAGAGGCGGCCAACATAGCCAGACAGGCCCATGTGGAAACCTGGATCGTGAACGGCCTAAAGGACAATTTTATTATTGATGCCCTAGAAAACAAAACTGCTTTTACAACCATAAAATAAAGAAATGCAACACTATTTATCCTTAAAAGATATCGATTCCCTACCGCAATGGGTAGAAGAAGCTAGATCATTAAAGGCGAATCCGCTTCAATTCAAAGCCTTGGGACAGGCTAAGACCATATGTTTATTATTTTTCAATAACAGCCTTAGAACCCGTTTAAGTACACAAAAAGCGGCCATGAACTTGGGGATGGAGGTTATTGTGATGAACTTTGGAAGTGAAGGATGGGCTTTGGAGTACGGAGATGGTACCATCATGGACCAAGGTACCTCCGAACACATTAAGGAAGCGGCCCAGGTAGTGGCACAATATTGTGATATAGTCGCCATTAGGGCCTTTGCCTCCTTGACCGATAAGGAGCAGGATGAGGCAGAAGTGGTCATGAACGGTTTTAAAAAATACGCCGGTATTCCGGTGGTGAATATGGAAAGCTCTGTGGGCCACCCATTACAGGCGTTGGCAGATGCCATAACCTTGGCAGAGAATAACACCAAGAAGAGACCCAAAGTGGTCCTGTCCTGGGCACCACACCCGAAGGCATTGCCGCATGCGGTGGCCAATTCCTTTGTGGAAATGATGCATTTGCAGGATGCCGATTTTGTAATTACCCATCCCAAAGGATATGATTTAAATCCGGAGGTGACCAAGGGCACCAAAATAGAGTACGATCAGGACAAGGCCTTGGAAGATGCCGATTTTGTTTATGTAAAAAACTGGAGCAGCTACCAGGATTATGGGAAGGTGGTGAGTCAGGACAGGGATTGGACCATGACCAATAAAAAGTTGGGCAAAGCCAAGTTTATGCATTGTTTACCGGTAAGACGTAATGTAGTGGTAGCCGATGAGGTTTTGGATGGCAATAATTCCTTGACCATACAACAGGCCAATAATAGGACCTATTCCGCACAAATTGTGCTGAAGAAGTTGCTGGAGAGCTTGGAGGGTTAAAAGTGAACAGTTATCAGTAATGAGTAAACAGTTGGGTAGTGAACAATGGCAATCGAACAATGACGATAAGAAAGGGTTCCTTCCCTTGGCAAGGGAAGGTGGCTTCTCCGACGATAGGAGGAGAGGACGGAAGGGATGGAAAACGTAGGTAGATGATTTTATGTAGTGAAACGAAATAAAATTATACCGAGAAGTAGACTTTGAATGGTAACAAGAGACTAGTTGTTTAGTGTGATAGGGTTATAAAGTGCGAAGTCGGGAGACTTTGCACAACAGCGGAGTAGAGACCTCAATGAAAGGACTGAAACAGCTGGTCAGAAAAAACAGAGACCTAAGCAGGAAGTATAAAAAGACATGAAACAAAAACTATCGATAATAAAAATTGGAGGGAACGTTATTGAGAACGAAGTGGAACTCAACAAATTCCTAGATTCCTTTGCCGCTATGCAAGGACCTAAAATATTGGTCCACGGCGGGGGCAAACTGGCTACCCAGATCGCTGAAAAATTGGGGATAGAATCCAAATTGGTGGGAGGAAGACGCATTACCGATGAAGAGGGACTAAAAGTAATTACCATGGTCTATGGTGGATTGGCCAATAAAAATATAGTGGCCCAATTGCAGGCCAGAGGTACCAACGCCATAGGGCTTAGTGGGGCCGATGGCAATACCATCCGGGCCGTGAAAAGACCGGTACGGCAAATCGATTACGGATTTGCGGGAGATGTAGAGGAAGTAAATGCAGCGGCTATCGGCAAATTGTTGCAGGCCAAATTTGTTCCAGTGTTCTGTGCCATCACGCATAACAAAGAAGGGCAGTTGCTGAACACCAATGCCGATACCATTGCTTCGGAAGTGGCCATTGGAATGAGCGGGGATTATGACACCACCCTCTACTATTGTTTTGAAAAGAAAGGGGTGTTGATGGATATTGCAGACGAAACCTCTGTGGTAAAACACCTGGAGCCTAAGAATTACCAAGAATTATTGGAAAAGAAGATTATAGCGGATGGCATGCTGCCAAAATTGGAAAATTGCTTTCATGCGCTTCATAAAAATGTGGGCAAGGTCTGTATTGGGGACTTGGATATGTTAAACCCTAATGCTACCTTATTTACCACTATTACCTTATAAACATGGATCAACAAAAACTTACGGAAAAGGCTATTGAGCTGTTACAGAAATTGATTTCAATTCAGTCGTTTTCCTCCGAAGAAGATAAGACGGCAGATGCCATTGAGGCATGGTTTACACATTTCGACATCCCTTTTAAAAGGGAGAAGAACAATATATATGCCTTTAACAAATACTATGACGAGAGCAAGCCTTTGCTGCTGCTCAACTCCCATCACGATACGGTAAAACCCAATTCGGCCTATACCAAAGATCCCTTTCATCCACATATTGAGGACGGAAAATTGTTTGGACTGGGCAGTAACGATGCCGGCGGATGCCTGGTATCCCTGATCGCTACCTTTACCTATTTTTACGCTCAGGAAAACCTGAGCCATAATGTAGTGATCGTGGCCTCTGCGGAAGAGGAAAGCTCCGGTCCCAACGGTCTTAACAGTATGTTGCCGATCCTACCAAAAATTGATGTGGCCATAGTGGGGGAACCTACCCTGATGAATTTGGCCATTGCCGAAAAAGGTTTGGTGGTGTTTGAAGGCAAGGTAAGTGGAACGCCCTCCCATGCCGCCCACCCCAACGATAATAATGCCATTTACAATACCATTGAAGTATTGCAGTGGTTTAAGGATTATAAGTTTCCAAAGGTATCGGAAGTGCTCGGCGAGGTAAAGCTTACGGTAACCCAGATGAATGCCGGTAACCAGCACAACGTTGTGCCTGGTCATGTGGATCTGGTGATCGATGTACGGGTAAACGATTGCTATTCTAACAAGGAAATAGCGGACATACTTACTGCCGAAGCACCCTGTGAGGTAAAGCCCCGTTCGTTACGACTAAACTCATCCTCGATCAATAAGGATCACGCTTTGGTACAGTCGGGCTTGGCCTTGGGCAGAAGTAGCTACGGCTCCCCAACCCTATCCGATCAGGCGGCCCTCTATTGTCAGTCCTTAAAATTGGGGCCTGGCGATAGCACCCGTAGTCACTCTGCTGACGAATTTATTTATGTGGCGGAAGTAGAAGAGGGAATAGATTTGTATATTAAGATCTTGCAAGGATTTTTGAAACAATAAACAATAAACAATGTTGGTTTGTTCATTGTAATTGACCTATAAAAAAAACAATAAAAAAATATCAAATGAACCGAGCCGGAACGAACCTGTTTATTTATAAGAGAGGTTTAAAGGCGAACTACATTTGACCTTTAAAAAAATAAATAAAAACGACAAATGAAACTTTGGGACAAAGGATTTAGCACCGACAAGAAAATAGACCATTTTACGGTGGGCAATGATAGGGAACTGGATTTGCTTTTGGCAAAATACGACGTAATCGCCTCCAAGGCACATGCCAAAATGCTGGGCAAAATTGGTCTGTTGACCCTTAAGGAAACCGAATCCTTGGTACATGAGCTGGACAATATAGCCAAGACCATAGAAAACGGCACCTTTACCATAGAGGACAGTTTTGAGGATATGCATTCCAAAATTGAATTCCTTCTCACCCTTAGGTTGGGCGATGCAGGTAAAAAGATTCACACTGCACGTTCCAGGAACGATCAGGTTTTGGTGGCCATGCATTTGTACCTAAAGAACGAATTAACAGAGATTAAAGATCAGACCAAGGAGTTGTTCCACCTGCTCTTGAACTTGGCAGACAAGCACAAGAATGTGATGTTGCCCGGCTATACCCATTTACAGGTAGCTATGCCATCTTCTTTTGGACTCTGGTTTTCCGCCTATGCCGAAAGTTTGGTAGACGATCTTTATTTTGTGGATGCCGCCTATAAGGTAGCGGACCAAAACCCCTTGGGTAGTGCCGCGGGTTATGGAAGTTCCTTCCCTATAGACCGCAGTTTTACTACAGAAGAAATGGGCTTTGAAACTATGAAATACAATGTGGTGGCCGCCCAAATGGGCCGTGGCAAAGTAGAAAAGGCAGCCGCCTTTGGGATGGGCAGCATTGCCGCCACCCTGTCTAAAATGGCGATGGACATTTGCCTGTATATGAGCCAGAACTTTAATTTTGTCTCTTTTCCAGATGAGCTAACCACAGGGTCCAGTATAATGCCCCATAAGAAAAATCCGGATGTGTTTGAGCTGGTACGCGGTAAGTGTAACCGACTCCAGACCGTACCCAACCAATTGATCTTGATTACCAACAACCTTCCCAGTGGCTATCACCGGGACCTGCAATTGGTAAAAGAGGTGATCGTACCAGCCATACAGGACTTAAAGGCCTGTTTGGAAATAATGACCTTTAGTTTAAAGGAAATACGGGTAAACGAAAATATTTTGGACGATCCCAAATACGACTACCTGTTTAGTGTGGATACCTTGAACGAACTGGTATTGACCGGCACGCCTTTCCGTGATGCCTATAAGAAAATGGGCAAGGAGATCAATGAGGGTACATTTACGCCCAAAAGAGATATTAGACACACCCATGAAGGCAGTTTTGGCAATCTATGCCTGGCAGAGATCAGAAAGAAAATGGACAAGATTTCTTAAACAGTGAACAGTTGTTAGTGAGATAGGGTTATAAAGTGCGAAGTCGGGAGACTTAGCACAGCGGAAACTTTGCAAAACAGGGATTGCCAAAATCAAGTGAACTGTCCCGATATTTCTACCGGGAGCAACTCACCTATTCATTCTATCTTTTTTACTTTAAAAAGGTTAACACCTACTTGGCAGAAAATGTGCTAAGCTGTTTTTTCAGGAGAAATATACTTGTACACCAATCCAGCTAAAATGGCACCTACTATTGGGGCCACCCAAAATAACCATAGTTGGCCCATGGCCCAGTCCCCTGCAAATATAGCCTGACTAGTACTTCTTGCTGGGTTTACCGAAGTATTGGTTACCGGGATGCTTATTAAATGTATGAGCGTCAAGCCCAAACCTATGGCCAGTCCCGCAAAACCCTTAGGGGCTTTGGAGTGCGTAGCTCCCAAGATGATGATCAAGAACATAAAGGTCATAACAACTTCCGTAATTAAGGCGGACATCATATTATAACCGTCCGGAGAATGATCCCCATATCCATTGGCGGCAAACCCTCCAATTTCAAATCCGGCTTTTCCGCTGGCAATAAGATATAAAATACTGGCTCCTGCAATTCCCCCCAGAACCTGGGCCACAATATAGGGAAGCAGTTCTTTTTTGTCGAACCTGCCGCCTATCCATAGTCCAATGGATACGGCCGGATTTAAATGACATCCCGAAATATGCCCAATGGCATAGGCCATGGTAAGTACGGTTAATCCAAAGGCCATGGCTACGCCTACGAAGCCAATTCCCAATTCCGGATAGGCAGCGGCCAATACAGCACTTCCACACCCTCCTAATACTAACCATAAGGTTCCAATAAATTCTGCGACTAATTTTTTCATACTTTATTTTGTTTTGGTGGTTACAATTGATATCCCTAATATAACAAATACTTGCGCTCCTTTTTTATTTAACACTCTAATTTTCAAATAATAAGGTTTAGGAATATCTAAAATGGCTTGTAAGTCCAGGCTTAGATATTTTGAACGAAAGGATTTATAAAGTGCGAAGTCAGGAGACTTTGCACAGCAGGTTAAATATTTTGAACGAAAGGATTTATAAAGTGTGAAGTCAGGAGACTTAGCAAAGCTGGCAGTTGATCTACGAACTAATACGGAAAAAAAGAGCTCCTTCCCTTAGTAAGGGAAGGTGGATTCTCCGACAATAGGAGGAGAAGACGGAAGGGATTGTAAGTTCAAGCATGGTTGTTTAGTGAGATAGGGCTTGTGAAGTGCGAAGTCAGGAGACTTTGCACAGCAGGAGACTTTGCACAGCGGAAATTACTTTCTTATTATTGTAAACTGTTAACCACAATTACTATCAGTACCTATGAAGTTCAGATTTATTTTATTGTTTGCACTATTTTTATCTCCCTCTGTACAGTCCCAAGACATTTCCCAATTATACTTTAATGGGAACAAGGAGTTTAAAGTGCTGCAGTTTACGGATACCCATGTTAATGTAGAGAGTGGTAAAAACGTGGATGCCTTTACCACCATTAAAAAAATCATGGCCATAGAAAAACCGGATTTAGTAGTCTTAACGGGCGATGTAGCTACCGATGGCAATCCGGAAAAGACTTATAAAGAATTTGAAGCTATTTTTACCGAAGCCAAAATGCCATGGATCGTTACCCTGGGAAATCACGATTCCCAAGCCGATCTTTCAAGGAAAGAAGTGGCCGACTTTCTTCAGAATTTAAATTACTGTCTAAACAATGACCAGGGAGAGACTTATGGCCACTCCAACTTTGTTTATCCTGTTCGCAGTACCGATAATAAGAACAAAGCGCTTATTTATGTCATGGATTCCAATGCCTACAGTACCTTAAAACCTGAAGTGGATGGGTGGGGCTGGTTTGATAATAGTCAAGTAAGCTGGTACAAGGAAAAAAGCAGGGAATTCACCCAATTAAACAACAACCGACCCTTACCGGCCATTGCCTTTTTTCATATTCCGTTACCTGAGTATTACCAGGCATGGAAGAACAAAAAAGTAAAGGCCATAGGGAAACGCAAAGAACAGGAATGTGGTCCGGAAATTAATACGGGTATGTTTGCCGCCATGTTGGAAGCCAAGGATGTCATGGGCACTTTTGTAGGTCATGATCACAATAACGATTACATTGGGGTGCATTACAATATGGCCTTGGCATATGGTAGGGTTACCAAAACAAAAACCTATAACAAAGCTCCTATAGAAGGTGGAAGAATAATTGTTTTAAAAGAGGGGAAACGTAGCTTTGACACTTGGATACGGGAGGTTAACGGCAAAAAAGTCTATCCCTGCACTTGGCCAGATTCATTTGTGGAATAGATGGGTGGAACTCCCCCCTACCCTCCCGCAATGACCATAAAATTTCAGGTTGAGCGTCCCAATGGCTATCATGAGAGATTTATTATAACATATTCAATTGCCGAAGGATGTTCTTGGTGATTTCTTTTCTACAGGCGCCAAAATCGGGATTTTTATCGGCCCTATTTTTGATCAATCTGGTAGCGAAAAAATAAACATTATCACTTCGTTCCAAATAACCTACCCACCAACCGGTATCTTTACCGCCGTCCCTGGTCCAACCAGTCTTGGCCCGTAATGTATAATCTGCCGTCTGCTCTTGGACTATCATATCTTTTAGGATCTGAAAGGAAGTCTTTTTAAAGGGTAGGGTTTCTTCATATACCCCAATTAAAATAGCTACTTGATTGGCTGGGGAAATGGCCAAATTTCCAAAATTCCAGAAATCGTCATCGTTTATGGACAGGTCGGTGTTGCCATAATTGGAGGCCTGCAAATATGGCTTGTATTTTTCTTTTCCAATTTTTTTTGCCAACTCAACATATACCCAGCCCGCCGAGGTTGTAAATGCCTCTTTCATGGACATATTGTGATAAATATTGGGGCGATAACCGTATTTAATGGTATCCGTGGCCCCCGGCCAATTAATTATGTCATTTTCAGTTTTAACCACCCCCGTCTCTAAGGCGATCAAGGTGTTGATGATTTTAAAAGTGGAAGCGGGCAAAGTGCCTTTGTGGCTGTCCTCAATATCACTTGAAATCCATTTTTTGGCATGGTAATCATAAATTGTTGTACTTCCTTTTATATTGCAGTCGCTAAAAGGTTTGGACAGGTCCTCTTGGCTGAACAAATAGAAAAAACTGCAATTTAAAACAGCGGCCACAAATACTATTCTCTTCATTATTTCCTTATAAATAAATGTGTTGAAAGGGATTTTGTACACTCATTTTCTTAAATCCGCAAGGCCCACTTATTTAAGTGGGCCTATTGGATATTCAGCATACGACAGGTCCTAAATACTTTGGATCTAGGTCACCATTTTTTATATTCTTTACAATTGGATCTTAGCGCCCATCACTTTTAAAAATTCCCTTATAAAACTAGGATGTGCAGGCCAGGCGGGGGAGGTAACCAAGTTGCCATCTACAAAGGCCCCATCTACGGGAATGGATTGAAATTCCCCTCCAGCCAAGGTTACTTCCGGCCCCACTGCTGGATAGGCCGTGAGTTTTCTTCCTTTTACAACTCCTGCAGCAGTTAAAATTTGAATGCCATGGCAGATGGCGGCAACAGGTTTGTTGGTGTTGAAAAAGTGTTGTACTATTTCGAGCACCTTTTTGTTCAATCGCAAATATTCAGGAGCCCTTCCTCCTGCAATCACCAAACCATCATAGTCGGACGCATTCACATCTACAAAGCTGTAGTTCAAGGCAAAATTATGACCAGGCTTTTCAGTGTAGGTCTGGTCGCCCTCAAAGTCGTGTATGGCCGTTTTAACGATGTCCCCCTTTTTCTTGTCCGGGCAAACGGTATGTACCGTGTATCCGACCATTTCCAGCATTTGAAATGGAACCATGGTTTCATAATCTTCAGTGAAATCTCCAGTTAAAAACAATACTTTTTTCATTGTTATTATTTATGGTTAAAAATTTATTTGTGCTGTTTAATTGGTGTTTAAAATCCTAAGGAAGAAGGCTGGTTGCCCTGTACTTAAAATTCACCCTTCAAGTTAGTAAATATTTGGTTTGCATAAGTCATAGTTATTTTCCTAAGAGTTTGGTATAAGTGGGTAATGCACTGTTTTTGAAGTATTTAAAATCATTTGGTTTTTCAAAAATTAACCTTCTTTTAATACATTTTTGTTGTTTTGTTGGCATTATAGGGTCACTGTGGTCAAGGTTCAAGGTTCATGTGGGGATGAAAAAACAAGAGCTCCTTCCCTTGGCAAGGGAAGGTGGATTCTCCGACCAAAGGAGGAGAAGACGGAAGGGATTGAAACTCAAGGCTAGGTGTTTTATACGAAAGGTTTTATGAAGTGCTATGTCAGGAGGCTTTGCTCAGCGTGAAGCTTGCGCCAGCAGCGGGGAGTAAATAAAAAGCTCCTCCCTTTAGCCAAAGGGAGGTGGCTTCGCCATAAGCGAAGACGGATGGTTCGGGAAGCCCAAGACTTTGGTAATAACCAAATGAGAGATTTACGAAAAAGCTAGGGATTTCAAACCTGCCTGACGCCAAGGCAGGCTCCCCTTTCTTTCCTGCCTTAAGACAGGAAATTCATTCCCCTCTTCGTTCCAAGATGGGAGCTAAAACTAATACGTCATTGCGAGGGAGCTTTGGCGACAAAGCAATCTCTTTCCTCAAAAAACAGATTGCTACACATTGTTCGCCATGAAAACAGGAAACGAAAGGGATTGGAACGAAAAGCTAGATGTTTTCGCGAAAGGGTTTATGAAGTGCCACGGGAAGATGCAGTCAAGACCTAATGCGATAGATTAATTTAAACAGATGACAGCCTACCAGCCTCCTTTAATGCTCTTTCCGCTTGGGCCAAGTGTCTCTGATTGTGATAGATGACCACCCTAAACGTATCGCCCAATCTAAGCTTGATCCATTTTGAAATGGAAATGCCCGTTTTGGTCTTGATGAGGTTTACTTCATTGGAATTGTTCAATAGGTTGAACATAACCTGTTGTTGGTCCAAAAACTTCTCGATCGTGTCCATGTTAAGATTACTGCCTATGGGATCCATGGACTTAAAAGTTTTCATCTTGTTCAGCTTTTTCTTGGGGAGCATGGTCTTGGCAAAATAATTGCCCAACCAGCCGCTTTTGAATGTTTCGGAAGGTCGATGTTGGGAGGTTTTTAGCTGTTTTTCAATTTCAGGAATATAAAAATCCCCATACCGGTTTAAGTGTTCCAAACATTCCAAAATACTCCAACTCTCAGGAGAGGCTTTCCAATTCAAGGTTTCCAATGGCAAGGTTTTAAAGTGCTCGACCTTGCTTTTGTTTTCCTGGGTACGCTCCAATAAATCCTGTAATAAATCCTTAGAGGTCATTTCCATTGTTTTTTAGGGCAAAATTCGCTGCTTTTAGCATTTAAAACATTGATTGAGATTAAGATTTTTTAATCCTGGAAAGTGTTTCAGGGGTCATTCGTAAATAGGAGGCTATGTATTTGCTGGGTATTTCCTGAAAGAGTTGGGGACTGCGCATTAGGACTCTCCTATACCGTTCCACGGGAGACACGGTTAAAATATCCCGCTCCCTTTCCATCTGTTGCAATACCAATTGCTCTAAAATAAGTTGCCATTTTTCCATATTTTCAGGAGAGGATTTAATATAATTGGTGAAGGCCGATTTGCCAATGACTTTTAGTTTGGTTTTTTTTAGTGCCTGTATATACAAGTCGGAAGGCTTTTCATTTAGAAAGGAATCCAAGGCAGCTATAAAGTTGTCTTTATAGCCAAATCTGATGGTGTGTTCCTCATTTTCCGATACCACAAAAATTCTTAAACTCCCCTTTGCTACCCAGTAGAGGTTGGTGTCCAAGCTCCCCTGTACTTTTACATATTCGTTCCGGCCCAATTCCAGATCTGAGCTCCATAAACCTTTCCGGTCTATTTGTTCCTTTAGGTGGGTAATGGGATTCATATGTCTAGCTGATTAGGTTTTAATGCTCATAACAATTTTCCCTTTATGTTTTCCCTCGCCAAAATACTGGATCAAGCGCCCTGCATCTTCCAAGGGATATGGGCCATCTATATGGCATCGAATTTTCTGCTGTACTATCAGGTCACAGATATAATCCAACCCAATATTTGATTTTAGGGCGAGTATCTTTAATCTTTTAGTGCTGAACAGGGGAACCAGTTTACCCCATAGTAACAATCCAATAAGATTGAAAGGGCTGCCGCCTATACTTACATACCGCCCCTTGCGATTTAAGGCTTTGAGATAGGAAAGAGAAGCTTTGTTGGACTTACAATCCAGGATGAGGTCATACCGTTTCCCAATCCTAGTGAAATTTGTCTTTTTATAGTCGATTACCTGATCAAACCCTAGGGAGGTCATCATGGGCAGTTTTTCTTGGGAATCCACTCCGGTTACTTCACAATTATGGAGTTTGGCCAACTGTAGCCCAATAGTACCCACGCCACCACCGCCACCGTTGATCAGAATTTTTTGTCCCTTTTTTATGTGCCCTATGTCCTTTAGGGCCTGTAACGCCAGACAGGAGGCATGTGGAATGGCTGCTGCTTCCTCAAAACTTAGGGCCTCGGGTTTCCGGATGACCGCCTTTTCGTCAATGTTGATATATTCTGCAAAGGTGCCAAAGCCAAAATTAGAGGTGTCGCCCATGACCATATCCCCGACCTTGAATTTTGTGGCCTTAGCCCCCAGAGCAGCAACGGTACCCGATAATTCCATTCCCAAAAGGCCATGCTTAGGTTTAAACAGGCCAAATAATAATCGGTACAAATAGGGTTTTCCCCTGACTAGGCTCCAGTCGTAATCGTTTACGCTAGTGGCATGGATCTTTATTAGTACCTCATTGTCCTTAGGGGAGGGGAGTGCAATTTCGGTTATCTTAACCACCTTTTCGGGCGGACCATAGGATTTACATGTAATAGTTTTCATTGGGTTCTATTGATGTCCTAATTTAATCATTTGATCTTAATGGGCATTTCATAATCTTCGGTCATGTTATAGGGCATTTTCCAAATGTCACCTTCAAAATTTCCAAAATAAAGTTCGGATTTGCTGAACTGGTGCGAGTCTCCATCGGCCCAGAAAAAACAAAATGGGTCTTTATAATTTACGGGTCTTCGTACATAGGAATGGCTAAAGGGACTATGCTCTGTTATGGCTTTTACCTTTTCCCATGTTTCTCCCTTATCCTTGGATTGCCAAATGGCCAGTTCCCCACCTACGCCCCAATCCTGGTCCCCTTTTTCGGTAGGTCCAACAATCTTCCAATCGTCTTGGGTTATAAAGAGACTCCCCATATCATAATTATGGTCCGAGGTAGTTACCACGGTAGTTTGCCATTCCGTGCCGTTCCATTTGGTAATACACCACTCGTACGGAGCGCTCACAGGACCGGGTTCGTGGCCATTACTTCTAATATATAGGCAGGTTGGATTACCCATGGCATCAAAGCCCATATCTTTTAGGTACACATTTTTTTCCTGGGAGGCGTAATCCATCACTTTGGAGCGACTGTTCAGGTCTATCACCGGAAGAGGTGTTTTTACGCCATCAACGGTTGTCCATGTGGCGCCAAAGTCGCCCGATTGTATATAGTATAGATCCGTCCTTTTGTCCACATTTCCATTGGGGTGTCGGTTAAAAAACGTTCCTAGCACCTTGCCGTCATATAGGTCGCTGGTCTGGTAATGCCCAGATTTTTCACCTTCCATTTCAGGGATGGCGGCAAGCAATTTATCATTGGTCCAAGAGATGCCGTCCTTGCTGGTTTCAAAATAGAGTTGGCGTACGCCGGTGTATTTTGTGAAAAATTGAAAGAAGCCAAAATTGGTATACCGGGGTTGTGGGTAGGTCATTTCCTCTTCCGTAATCTGTACAAATTCCTTAATGGAATAGGGCGTCTTACTTTTGTATTTATAACCTGGTCTTTTAGCACCCCGCCCACTGATAAACACCCAAATGTAACCAGCGCCATCTAGCAATATGGAGGGATTGTCATGTGGGTCGTCTACCCCATTTTTGTCATAGACTATGGTGGGTCGTGAGACCATTCCCGTTTTATGGTCGAACTCCCCGATCATACAGAGCAGGTGACGTTGGTCTGCAGAGGGTGTTCCCCCATATACAAAAAAGGTTTTTTTAACTTCGGGGGCGTATATGGCTAGGGGAACATGTTTTGCGGTGTAGGTTCCTAATGCTCCTGAGTATTTGTCTCCATACTCGTACTTCTGATTTAATTGGAACCAAATGCCCCTGTAGCCGTTGATTTTTGTATTGGTCAAGCTTTGTCCAAAGGCATTTCCAGCAAAAAAAATAATAAAAAGAAGGGGCATTAAGTTGAAGTTCGTTTGAGCTTTAATACGTTGCATTTTTTCCTATTTTGTTTTACTAAAGCATTTTTTTTTGATGCCCCCCGGACCAATATATTCACCTGTCTCTTGAAACCCAAACTTCTCATATAAGTTTATTGCTGGGGCATTGGCCCAACCAGTTTCTACAATAAGGGTCTCAGAATTGTCATAATCTTCCACGAACAATAAGAGCTTACGGGCAATTCCCTGCCTAAAATATTTTGGATGTACTACCAGGCTACAGATTTCAAGCGTATTTTTAAGTTGGTTTATTTCAACTGCAGCAGCCAAAACTTCACCTTTCCATACACCATAAAATTGGGTGTTCCTATTTTGAAAATCGGAAGTAGTCCTTTGCAAAGGAGGAAAATCCGAGACCCCCAGTAAGTCTGCCTCGATGCGGTAGGATTCTTGAAAAAGCGTGTGGAGTTTTTCCGCATTGGAAATTTCTGAATGGGTTATTTTTTTGATCATTGTTTCTTTAATAGACCTTGCTTTGAGGAATAAAGTCCCTATAATAGCCTAAGATAACAATTCCTTTTTACTACCTATTATTTGTTTAAAATTCAAGATTGATATGGGGATGACAAAACAATAGCTCCTTCCCTTGGCGAAGCCTGTCTTGCGTTTTTCGCGGGAGGACAAGGTGGCTTCTCCGACTATAGGAAGAGAAGACGGAAGGGATTGAAACGCAAAGCTAGTTGTTTTACGTGAATGGGTTTATGAAGTGCGAAGTGGCAAGACTTTGCACAATTCATTCCCCTCTTCGTTCCAAGAGGGGAGCTAAAAGAATTGGTCGTTGGGAGCCTGCCTATAGGTAGAAAAGGAGCTATGATGATGAAGGAAGCTCCTATTACAAAAGAAAAAATAGTCTCACTTTGCCTAGCAGATCAAAGGTTGTTAAGTTTTTGGATATTTGCATTATTTGAATATTTTAAGGGCAGGTATATAGCGAGGTCTTTTGTTCTTAAACACTTTGATGGCGTTTACAATTATTATGGTAATATTATAGATGTATAGGACTATTACCGGAATATATAATTTTAAGAGACTTGCCGGTCCTACGATGGTCCCAAAATACCCCATTATTACGCCTAAAAATCCAGAAAATAGTATAATAAAATAGGAGAAAAGAAGTAGGCACCAGGTAATTTCGAAATTTAAAATAGACATGCCTAGTTCACTTACACCCTTATATTTATCCTTTTTCAGGATCCAAAAAATTAGGGGAAGAATAATCCCTAAAATTGGAAAGAATAAAAATCCCAATGCCGATAAACTCATAAGTGTCAAATATCCTTTGTCCTCGAGAATTGTCCAATCCAACATTTCATCGGGAGAAGTATCCAATGCTAGTGCCAGTCTTTTTAGTGTATCCCCTCTAGGTGCAGATTCGCTATTCTCTATTCTTTGAACAGTCCTTAGACTCAAACCGGATTCTTCGGCCAGTAATTCTTGGGACATCCCTTTTCTACACCTCAGTTCCTTAACTCGCTGTGATAAACTCAAATTGCTCACTTATTATGATTTTTGTTTGATGTAAAAGTAATTCAGGTTGCCAGTTTCAATAACGTCTCCTATACGACATGTTTGCGTCATTAATGTCAACCCCTTATTCCAGGGGCAGTAAACGGGAATGGATAATTATATTTCTGTATAATCCAAAAATAATCAAATTCAATCTTTGTATCACTTATTATAAAACCGAGTCTTATTAAACTTGCAGTAACGTTAAGAACAGGCTCCTTCCCTTGGCTAAGCCTGTCCCGCGTTTTCCGCCGGAGGACAAGGTGGCTTCTCCGACTAGAGGAGGAGAAGACAGTAGGGATTGAAGGCTCAAGACATTGCTGCATTGACCAAAGTATTGGTAATACTTTAGTTCTAATATTCTATTTAAGGATAGGTTTGTTGAGGGGGATAGGGGGAGGAACCAATGGTGTGCGACTTCTCTCCCGATAGGCGTCGGGGGTCCATGAAAAACGGACTCTGTCATACTAAGTGGATTGGCAGTGTGGGTACTGTCGTGACGAAACAATACTCTCCTTTAAAAAAGGGATGTGTCCAAATAAGATAACTAAGCCAGTTGTTAATGAAAGGCAAAAGATTTTTAAGCCTTATTTGATCATCCCCAGATTAATGACTTCCTGTTCGGTAAGATGTCTCCAGTGTCCACGGGGAAGATCTTTTTTGGTGAGTCCGGCATAGACTACCCTATCCAATTTTACGACCTCGTATTCCAGTTCTTCAAAAATACGCCTCACAATTTTGTTACGGGTACTTTTAAGTTCTATTCCTACCTCTCGTTTAGGGGCATTTTCAATAAAACTAACATCATCTACCCTAACCACGCTGTCGTCTATAGATATGCCTTCCTTGATCTTAATAAGGTCTTCGCCCCTTAGGTTTTTGTTCAGCTCAACATGATATATTTTGCGAAGTCCGTTTTTCGGTTTTGTAAGTCGCTTTGTCATTTCCCCATCATTCGTAAATAACAGTAAACCAGTGGTGTTCTTGTCCATTCTCCCTACCACCGAGAGTTTGGATTTGGAAGCATTGGAAATAAGGGAGGCTACCGTTCTTTTTCCGTGCTCATCCTTTGGCGAGGTAACAAAATCCTTGGGTTTGTTCAGTAGTACGTATTCCTTTTTCTCGGGATTTAGCAAACGGCCGTCAAACTTTACTTCATCGGTCAGTTTTACCTTGTAGCCCATTTCGGTAATTGGCTTGCCGTTTACGGTGACGTTTCCTGCAGAGATATAAATATCGGCATCCCTACGTGAACATACGCCAGAGTTGGCTACATAACGATTTAAACGCATTACATTGGGGTCGGAAGGTGGTTTTGCTTCCGTTCTCTTTCTTATAGGCGCATTGCCCCGTGCATGGCTCTTTTTTCTAAAAGTGCCCCCTTGTCTTCCTGATGCTTTCTTGTCATTATTGGAATCTGACCTACTCATATGTACTATAATTTATTGCAAAGGTAGCAAAGGAAATCGTATGTATAGGATATTGTAGGGGTTATTAGTAATTCTTAGAGAATTCTATTCAATACCAGATCTATATTGATCAATAAAATACTGAATACTCCCAGTATGATGATCAGTTTTAGAATATTGTGCAGCCATACATAGTGTTTTTTGCTGTTCGATTTTACCAAAAGGACTAGAAATCCCATCAACAAAAAAATACAGCCTATAAAATAAAGGTACATATAGCCCACATCAAAATATTCTATCAGAAGGTAGGAGGGGAGCAACGTTAGGCCGATCAAAATAGCGATACAGGTCTTGGAAAATTTTGCTCCGTACAATATGGGAATGGTCTTGTAGTTCTGGGCCATATCCCCTGCCATGTTTTCCAGGTCTTTGATCATTTCCCGGGCCAATATCAACAGGAAAAGAAAAAGTGCATGGACAAAAATTACGGTATCAAAATTCTTGTAATACACAAAAACAGCAAAAAAGGGGGCAATGGCCAGGGTGGCCGAAACGAAATTTCCCAAAAAAGGGACCTTCTTTAACTTGTGGGAATAAAACCATATTCCAAAAATATAGGCCGAAAAGAACACTACGGCCCTAAAGGAGACATAACTGGCAAAGAATACGGAAAGAAAATTCAGCACAAAATAGGTGGTGAGTTTGGTGCGCTGACTAACCAAACGATCCAGCATACTCTTACGAGGTTTATTGATCAGGTCTTTTTCCGCATCGTAAAAATTATTGATGATATAACCTGCTGCGATTACCAAGGCCGAACTGAGAACAATAACGAATAGGTTGCCATCAAAAACAACTTTTCGCAGTGGTAAATGGGGAGCTAAAATATAAATGGAGGCCAAGTACTGTGCCAAGGTAATCATAAGAATGTTGTAACCTCTGACCACAGAAAACAGGCTCAGGAACTTTAATAGCAAGAGCTTGTTTTTTCTACTAAGCATAGGGGTTGGATTTAGAAGTTATAAACCACTTCCAAATTATAGCCTTTCAGGGCCTTTTTTGCCTTGTTGAAGTCTTCGGTAAATCCCAAAATATAGCCACCGCCGCCAGAGCCACAGAGTTTTAGATAATAGTCATTGGTATCTATCCCCTGCTTCCATAGTTTGTGGAATTCCACGGGGATCATAGGCTTAAAATTATCCAGGACTACATGGGACAACTGCTTTAAATTCCCAAACAGGGATTTTACGTTCCCATTTATAAAATCTTCCACACAAGCATCGGTGTGCTTAATAAACTGATCCTTTAGCATCGCCCGAAAACCTTCGTGTTTCATTTGCTCCATAAACAAATGTACCATCGGAGCAGTTTCCCCAGTGCTACCACTGTCCAAAAGGAATACAGCACCCTTGCCATCCAAATTTTGTGACGGAATGCTGGTAGATTCTATATTGTCCTTGGAATTTATGAGTATTGGCAGACTTAAATAGCTGTTCAAGGGGTCCAATCCGGAGGATTTACCATGGAAAAATGATTCCATTTTTCCGAAAATGGTCTTCAGTTTTAATAATTTTTCCCTTGTAAGATTCTCTAATACGGTAATTTTTTCAATGGCATATTTATCGTAAATGGCCGCCACCAAGGCGCCGCTACTACCTACGCCGTATCCTTGCGGAATGGAACTGTCAAAATACATTCCGTCGGCTATATCCTTATTCAAGGCCTTCAGGTCAAAAGTCACCAATTCATGGTCTTTCTGCTGCAGGTCTTTTAAATATTCTGCAAAGGCCCTAAGGCTGGCGTTCGACTTCTTTGCCGCCTCAGAATTCTTGTTTTTTGATTTTAGAGCTCCCTTAAAAAAATTATAGGGTATGGAAAGCCCTTTGGAATCCTTTATGATTCCATATTCCCCAAAAAGTAAAATTTTAGAGTAAAATAGCGGTCCTTTCATTTCTTTAAGATAACTATAAATAATTTAAATTCTTTCAAAGACATTAAAATAACAAAAGATGCAACTGAATGATTAACGTAATATCCCACAATTAATTATTCACTTTCCGTTTGAAAATTATAGCTTTCTTGCCCCTTTTCCAATTTGATCGCAAATATACTGCCCGTTTTCGCAATATACAACCAACTCATTATTAATAAATTGATAAACTTCTTCTTTTTCGCTTTCCGGATATAGCACATGCACATTGGCCCCAGCATCCAATGTAAAACAGAGGTGGGTTTTGGACGATTCCCTAAAGGTCCATATTTTATTAATGATCTCCAGGGTGTTGGGCTTCATCAACATAAAATAGGGCATACTGGTCATCATCATGGCATGCAAGGTCAGTGCTTCGCTTTCTACGATTTTAATAAACTCCAATAAATTTCCTTCTTCAAAAATCCTTTTTAATTTAGACAGATTTTTATGCGCTTGGTCGAACCGTTGTTCCGCAAAAGGATGATCGTGCATTAAATTATGGCCAAGGCTACTGCTTACCTGTTTGGATCCCTTGTCTACCAAAAGAATGGTATCCTGATAATTCTTAAAAATCGGATGCACTTTATAGGGATATTTTATGGCATAAAGATCGGTGCTGTCCAAGGTGTCCTTATGTGCCCCCCACTGCATTAAATCCCCTTCAATACTACGGCAAGCGCTTCCAGATCCCAATCGGGCTATAAAAGAGGCTTTCTTTTTAAAGAAATCAGGGTTCATTGTTGGATTTAACTCCCTTTCCAGTTGTATAAGGCAAAGTGCTAGGGCAGACATGCCACTGGCCGATGAGGCAATACCACTGCTGTGGGGAAAGGAATTGGAAGTTTCTATCGTAAAATGATAGGCTTTTAAGAAGGGCAGATAGGGCTCCGTCCTCTTTAAGAACGTATTTATTTTTGGTTTAAAATCTTCTTTGGGCTTCCCGTCAAAAAAAAGGTCAAAAGAAAAGTCCAAGGCCTTATTTTTTAATTTTTTGTAGGTAATGGTTGTTGTGGTAGCGCAAGTGTCCAGGGTAAAGCTGATGGATGGGTTGGCGGGAATCTGATGTTCCTTTTTCCCCCAGTATTTTACCAAGGCAATATTACTGGGCGATTTATAAGTAACTTTTCCTTCCATTTTGTCTGTAGTATAAGAGGAAGGTATAAAGTCTTTATCGGTCATATTGCAATCAATTTGTACAAAGATAGCTTTTAAGTGGTTTTACTATAGATCCTGTTAAAATAAATTGTTAATTTAGGGCGTAAACAACCAACCTTTGAAAAAGCAACTTACCTATATCACAATTTCAGTAGCCGTATGTTTAACCATTGGGTTTTTATCAAGTTTTGCAACGCAATCCTCGGTAAATAGTTGGTTTTTGGAACTGAATAAACCAAGTTTTAATCCGCCTAATTGGATTTTTGCCCCAGTCTGGACCGTACTTTATATAATGATGGGGGTTGCAGCGGGGATTGTCTGGGCAAAGGGGTTTTATCATATTTGGGTAAAAACGGCCTTGTACCATTTCGGGATACAGTTGTTGTTCAATGCGCTATGGAGTATAATTTTCTTTGGATTTAAGAATCCGTTCGCCGCCTTACTCGTTATTCTCACCTTGTTAATATTGTTGATCTTTACCATAAAATGGTTTAAGGTGGTGAGCACGACTGCAGCCTATTTATTGATTCCTTATCTACTGTGGGTGTGTTTTGCCACGGCCCTGAATTATAAGATTTGGGAATTGAATTAATTTTTTTCTTAGCCTTATATTGAAAGTGGTAAGAGAAAAGACCCTTCTTCACTAGGTGGTCCCTAAAATCTCGGGATTTTATGGACCGATGCCATGGCCTAAATTATTTCCAAGGCTTCAATAATTCTTTACGGCCATATCATCTCTACGACGGAAAAAGAATCAGCCTGGCCTCGGATACAACTGGCTCCTCATAACCAAGGTACACCGCACCTTGGTTATGAGGCCCTGGTCGTTTTTATTCATCGGCTGGTCTATTGATATTTAATGGTATTCATGAATGCTACGCATTTGGGCGATGCAAAAAATGAACAGACCCGAACTTTTGGGCAGTTTACTCTAGCTATTTCTAATTCGCACAAAACTTTTGAGAAGGATTATTTAATTACTGATTACTGATTACTGTTTACTAATTTGTTCCCCCATTTCCAACAACTTCATCATGGTCCTGTGATTTCTGGTAGTAGCCTGCACTTTAAGTTTTTTTTCAAAAAAATTATTATCGCATTTTGTTTTGCCATAACCTTGGTCCGTGCATAGGTAGACACAACTATGGGAAATTATAAACCGTTCGTTGTTGAATTGTTCTTGTTGCAAACTATTGATCAATGCAAGCTTGGGAGTTTCCTGTAACAGTACATAGTACCATTTTTTAGTTTTCAAGTCGTTAGGTTCATCATAAGGGGATTGCTCCATAATTTTTTTCCATTCTATGTATGTCCTGGCCAATACGGGAACATCATAGCCAAAGGTGTCGCAGATACCCTCTTTGATTATTTGTGATACTTCTGTGTTCGAATCTACATCACTTTTTAAAACAATATTGCCGCTTTGTATGTAGGTTCTTACCATTTTAAAATCCAGATCATGGAGCATGGCCCTTAAATTGGACATTAAAACTTTCTTGTGGCCGCCAACATTGATTCCCCTTAGTAAAATAATATACGTCGTCATGGTGGTCCAGTATTGGGAGAGGCTCATAAAATTAAGAATAAAAGTGCTCTGTGGAAATAATTATGTTTTATTATCAATTAATTTCTTCTTTGGATGCGATAATTTAAGACTGATTATAAGTAAACCTGGAGGTATGCAAGGGAGCAGGGATTATTGTTATAATCTTGGGAACCTGATTATTAATTTTTCAAAATTAGTGCCCATATTTTGTTATCTTGATACCCATTTTAAAAATATACCACCCTTATGGAAAAATATATACTAGCGTTGGATCAAGGTACCACGAGCTCCCGTTCCGTTGTTTTTGATAAAAAAGGCAATATAATTTCGGTCGCCCAAAAGGAGTTTACGCAATATTTTCCAAAACCGGGATGGGTAGAGCACGACCCCTTGGAAATTTGGTCCTCCCAGGTGAGCACCGCAGCAGAGTCCACCACAAAAAAGGGAATTTACGGAGCGGATATAGCTGCAATCGGGATAACGAACCAAAGGGAAACGGTAGTAGTTTGGGATAGGAACACAGGAAAGCCTGTGTATAATGCCATTGTTTGGCAGGATAAAAGGACCTCCAACTATTGCGATGAATTAAAGGGCCAGGGAAAATCCAAACTTATAAGGGAAAAAACCGGTTTGGTCATCGACTCCTACTTTTCGGGAACCAAGGTGAAATGGATTTTGGATAATGTGGAAGGGGCCAGGGAAAGGGCGGAAGCAGGAGACTTGGTTATGGGGACCATAGATTCTTGGTTAATTTGGAATATGACCAAGGGGGAACTTCATATCACGGATGTTACCAATGCATCCAGAACATTGCTTTTCAATATAAACACCTTGGAATGGGATGATGAGTTATTGGAGCTTTTTACCATTCCAAGGAGTATGTTGCCCAAAGTGAAACAGTCCAGTGAGGTATATGGTAATACCAATCCAAATTTCTTTGCAAGTAAAATACCTATTGCCGGAATCGCAGGTGATCAACAGGCGGCATTATTCGGCCAAATGTGCACAAAACCTGGCATGGTTAAAAATACCTATGGAACGGGTTGTTTTATGCTAATGAACATTGGGGAAAAACCCATTGTTTCTGAAAATAACCTTCTAACCACGGTAGCATGGACCATAAATGGCAAAACCCAATATGCCCTGGAAGGAAGTATTTTTATTGCTGGTGCCGTTGTACAATGGTTGAGGGATAGCTTAAAAATTATAAAACGGTCCGAAGATGTGGAGAAATTGGCCGGTTCTGTAGAGAGTACCGATGGGGTTTATTTTGTACCTGCCTTTGCAGGCTTGGGCGCGCCCTACTGGAACCAACATGCGCAGGGAACGATTTTTGGGCTCACAAGAGGGAGTACGGATGCCCATATTGCCAGGGCATCTCTGGAATCAATTGCATTTCAGACCATGGATGTCTTAAAGGCGATGGAGGCCGATTCTAAAATTTCCATAAAAGAATTAAGGGTCGATGGGGGCGCTACGGTCAATAATTTATTGATGCAGTTTCAGGCCGATGTGTTGAATACTTCCACCGTACGGCCAAAAGTGATAGAGACAACGGTTATGGGAGCAGCTTATTTGGCAGGTTTGGCGGTCGGATTTTGGGAAAGTTTGGAAGAGATACAGGAAATTTGGCAAACTGATGTAAATTTTGATCCCACAACCGAGAGAAAAGAAATAGAGAAAAATATTAAAGGCTGGTACAGGGCCATTGATGCTGTAGAATATTGGTCCAAACTAAACGATTAAATATAAAACCAACCAACTATGACTCCTTTTATTGCTGAAATTATAGGTACTTTTTTCCTGATCCTCTTGGGGGGCGGGGTTGTTGCCAATGTAATCCTGAACAAAACCAAATCCAACGATTCGGGCTGGATGGTCATTACCACTGCTTGGGGTCTGGCCGTATACGTTGGGGTGGCAGTGGCCGCACCCTATAGCGGGGCACATTTAAATCCGGCCGTAAGCATAGGCCTTGCTATGGCCGAAAGATTTGAATGGGCTTTGGTGCCCACTTATGCCTTGGGACAATTTATAGGGGCCATGTTGGGTGCCTTGGTCGTTTGGCTCTTCTACAAAGATCATTTTGATGCAACTGAGGACCAGGACACTAAAAAAGCGGTATTTTGTACAGCTCCCGCCATAAGAAATCCCATTAATAATCTATTTAGTGAAATAGTAGGTACTTTTACCTTGGTGTTTGTAGTGCTCTATTTTACCGATGCCTCAATAACCGATACGGATACCGTTATTGGACTAGGGTCTTTGGGAGCCCTGCCCGTTGCATTTTTGGTGTGGGTAATTGGGCTTTCCTTGGGAGGTACCACGGGTTATGCCATAAACCCGGCCAGAGATCTGGGTCCACGAATAATGCACGCTATAATGCCTATTAAGGGAAAGGGTGGGAGCGACTGGGGTTATGCCTGGATTCCCATTGTAGGACCAGTGATCGGGGCAATTTCGGCGGCCTTGCTAATGATATTGTTGGGTAGTTAGCCCATCATTAATGTTTGGCAATTGCCTGAGCGGCAATATAGGCCCCTGTCCAGGCATTTTGAAAGTTAAAGCCGCCCGTAATGGCATCCACATTTAACACTTCCCCGGCAAAATAGAGTCCGGGTAAAATTTTACTTTCATAGGTTTTAAAATTTATTTCCTTTAAGTGCACCCCACCGGCAGTAACAAATTCCTCCTTAAACGTACTTTTTCCATCTACCCTGAATACCGAACCCGTTAATTGCTTTGCTAAGTTTTGTAGTTGTATTTTGGAGATATCGGCCCATTTATCGGTGTCCGAAATTTGCGCTGCCCTAACCATACTGCCCCACAACCGTTTTGGTATGTCAAAAGCTTTGGTGCGCAGTATGGTTTTCTTGCCTTCAACCTCCTTGATTTGTTGAAGTTGTCTCTGTAGGCCTTCCTCATGATAGGCAGGTAGCCAGTTTATTTGAATTGAAAACTTATAATTCAAATCATTCAATATCCGTGCCCCCCAGGCAGATAACCTTAGGATGCCCGGACCGCTCATTCCCCAATGTGTAATTAATAGAGGGCCTTCGGATTCCAGATCGGAGGGCTGGATGGAATATTTTTTTAAGGCCGACTTAAATTTGCTGTTGTTGACCTGGGAAGGAATTATTTTGATATTGGCATTGGTGCTAACACCTTGTATTCCAGTTATTCTTTCATCCTTAATATTAAAAGTGAAAAGTGAGGGAACAGGGGGAATTATTGTATGTCCCATTTGTTTTAAAAGATCCCAAATTTTGGGATTGCTGCCCGTGGCAACCAATATTTTTTTGGCTTGGTAGGTGTTGCGAATTGTTTTGATTTCCCAGGGGTAATTCCCTTTTTCCACATTTTCGTACTGCGATGTTATCCCCACAATGGAACTGTTCTTAAGGACTTTGATTCCCAAACGGTCGGTTTCTTTAAGAAAACAATCTATAATGGTTTGGGAAGAATTGGAGGAGGGGAACATTCTTCCATCGGCTTCAATGTTCAATGCCACACCCCTTTTTTCAAAAAAAGACATGGTATCTCCAGTGCAATAAGTGTGAAATGGCCCCACCAATTCCCTTTCTCCCCTGGGATAATTCTTGGTAAGTTCTTTGGGGTCAAATTCGGCATGGGTAACGTTACATCGCCCTCCCCCGGATACTTTTACCTTGGTCAGTACCTCTTTGCCGCGTTCCAAAATGGCTACCCTTAACTTGGGATTGCGTTCCATTATATGAATGGCACCATAGAAACCTGCGGCACCACCTCCTAACACAATAACATCGAACATTAATTGATGCGTTCTGGATAATTGGTGATTATGCCATCCACTCCCAATCTCTCTACAGCTTCAATTTCTTCTGGTTCATTTACCGTCCAGGGATAAATTTTGAATCCGGCCTTTTTAATTTCATTGACGTTCTCCAAAGTGAGGTCCTCAAAATACGGATTAATGGCCGCGGCGTGCAATTCTTGGGCAATATCCAAGGCTTTTAATGGATCACCGCTTATAAGGATGGCAATGGGGACTTCCGCATTCAGAGCACGCATGGTCTTAAGTTCCTCCCATTTGAAGCTGGAGATTATAAATTTATCCATGGACCAACCCTTTTCCTTTATGTAGTAGTTTATTATAAAGTTTACCCTATCGGCTGTATTGGACCCTTTGAGCTCAATATTTAACTGAACTTTTTTGTCTATTACATTTAGAACCTCCTGTAAAGTTGGTATTTTATGGTTGCCTATCAAAGTTAATTTCTGTAGGTCTTCAAAATTATAATCTTCGATATTCCCAATACTATCCGTAAGTCTTTCCACATCCTTATCGTGGAAGACTACTGTTTCACCGCTTTTTATTTTAAATACATCAATTTCAATCATGTCAACACCCAGATCTATTGCTTTTTGAATGGATGCCAAGGTGTTTTCCGTTTCATGCCCCATGGCACCTCTGTGGCCAATAACCAAGGGTTTATTCATATTGTCACAACTTATAATTAATAGAAACAAGAAAAAAGAGCCAACTAATGATGGTGTTTTCATAATGCAATGCTATAAATTTAATTTAAACTTAAAATTAAGGATTCCAAGGGTTGTATATCTATTCTTATATGGCCAATTTCGTTTTCTACATGTAAGGATAACTCCTTTTTCTTGAACAATTGGTCTTTTAC
The DNA here is from genome assembly GCF_030291335.1 of Arenibacter flavimaris. Taxonomy (NCBI): domain Bacteria; kingdom Pseudomonadati; phylum Bacteroidota; class Flavobacteriia; order Flavobacteriales; family Flavobacteriaceae; genus Arenibacter; species Arenibacter flavimaris. The sequence continues at coordinate 107,896 of NZ_JASWIM010000003.1, read as the reverse complement.
AGGGTAGGTAATATTTTGTAGCCCCCATTCCCTGATGACTTCCCTTGGCAGCTTTAGATCAAATCCAAAAGCCTGGCCACTATCAAAATTAGCAATAATTATGAGTTTTTCGTTCTTAGACCATCTAACAAAGGATAAAACCCGATGATTATAATATTCTGTATGATCTTTGTTATAAAAATGAATATCCTTGTATTTTCCCATTAAAGCGCTACTGTTAATGGTGAAATTGAGCAAGTTCCTGTAAAATGTCCTTAACTCTTTTTCATTTGGGGCTAATTGGCCTCCGTCAAATTTCTTATTGTTAACCCAGCGTTGAAAATGGGGAACCCCAACATAATCGAAGATGGAGGTTCTACCTGGAGATCCAAATCCAGGACTTTCACTGGCTGGTTCACCTACTTCCTGCCCAAAGTAGATCATGGTGGGTGAGGTACTTATAGTAGCGGAAACCACCATGCCAGGCTTGGCTTTTTCGGCATTACCCAAAAATTCCGGAGAGGCAATACGCAGCTCGTCATGATTCTCCAGAAAGTGAAGCATTTGATGTTCAATATCCATGAGTCCGTTTTGGACTACAGGTATATGGTCTGTCCACCCATGGCCCTGCATGATATGTTTTAAGGAGTCATAGAACTCAACCTTGTCATAGAGGTAGTCCATTTTCCCTTTAAAGATATACTCCCTGTAAAGGTTGGGGTTGTAGACCTCTGCCATTAAAAACGCCTCAGGATTTTTCATTTTTATGGACGAATTCATAAAGCTCCAGAATTCTACGGGAACCATTTCGGCCATATCATAACGAAACCCGTCCACTCCCTGATCTAACCAAAAGAGGGCAATATCCCTAAATTTTATCCAGGAATCGGGAACGGCTTGATTTTTCCAGAATTCAAAATGTTCGGAAAAATGTTTATGGCCAAAATCTTCTGGCAAGGTTGCAAAATCCCTGTGTCCGTCCGGACTAATTCCATAATTAATTTTTACGGTCTCATACCAATCATTAAAATCGGGTTTGGACAAACGGGATCCATTTCCAGTCCATTTTGCGGGGGATTCAACAAATTTACCATCGGCCATGTTAGTTTTTTCCCCTCCCAAGGGTAAGTAGCCATCCCGCCAATCCGGGACAGAGAAAGATTCCCCGGGATTGTAATAAAAATTGTTGTCCTTGGCATAGACTACAGTGGTGTCGTCGTTGATTCCAAAATCCACCACCCCTTTCGGATTGTTTTTACCTTCATATTTTCGGGCAATATGGTTGGGAACGATATCAATGATAACCCTTAGACCTGCTTTGTGACTCCTGTCCAACAGCTCCTTGAACTCCAAATTTCTATGGTTGGGGTCATTGGCCAAATCTGGGCTAACACTGTAATAATCCTTTACGGCATATGGCGAACCCGCCCTGCCCTTAACTATATCCGGGTCGTCATTGGAAATGTTGTAAGCGGTATAATCCCTTATGAGGGCGTGATGGGGAATACCCGTATACCAAATATGGCTTACCCCCAGACCCTTTATTTCTTTTAGGGCCTTTTCCGTAAAGTCGCTAAATTTGCCCACACCATTTTCCTCTATGGTCCCCCAAGGCTTATTGGTGGTATTGGTATTTCCGAACAATCTGGTAAATACTTGGTAAACTACTGTTTTTCGAATTTCAGTGGTCTCTTTCATTTGGTGCTTTCTTTTCGGAACAAAAGGCCTAACTATGTATTGCTTGGCTTTACGGTGCAATAATGGTACTTGTTTTTGGATTTAGAGGCTATTTTTTCAAAATTTTTATTTTGGGCGTAACATTTGGTTAACTTTTAGGGTTTTTAAATTAATGAACCAACTCTTTCATCTTCCAATTGTTTTGGGTTTGCTGTTATTAGTGAATATTTAGTTGATCTGGAAATGGGTTTTCTTGCCAGCGGTTAAAACCACTCGTTTTCCGTTTACCCGAATAGACATTTCATCCGTGCCTTCCAGGTCAAATGTGGTTTCGTTTTCGGTAACCTTAACCTTTAGAATTCTATTTCTGAAATTAACCTTGAAGGAGTAGGATTTCCATTGTTTTGGTATTCTTGGGGTAAAGGATAGTTTGTCTTCCAATATCCGCATACCCCCAAAACCTTCCACTATGCTCATCCAGGTACCGGCCATGGAAGTAATGTGCAATCCTTCCTTTACTTCCTTATTATAATCGTCCAAATCCAATCGGGAAGTACGGAGATAAAAAGCATAGGCCTGGTCCATTCTGTTCAGTTTGGCCGCCTGAATACTGTGTACGCATGGGGATAAGGAAGATTCATGGACGGTATAGGGTTCGTAAAAATCGAAATGCCTTTCCAATTCTTCTGTAGTAAAATGGTCTTCAAAGAAATAAAACCCTTGAAGGGTATCTGCCTGTTTAATGTAGGGCGACCTTAAGATCCTGTCCCAACTCCATTTTTGGTTTATGGGACGTTCTTTGGGGTTTAATTCCTTGACAGGGATCAGTTCCTTGTCCAAAAAGCCATCTTGTTGTAAATAAATACCCAATTTTTCATCAAAGGGGAAGTACATTTTTTTGGCCACCTTGGCCCAGGCCTTCGTCTCATTTTCCGAAAGTTTGGTTACCCCTATAATTCTATGATAATCATCCGGATAGCCGTCCTTGACTTTTTGCAGCTCCTGAAGTGTATAGTTAATGCACCATTTGGCAATATAGTTGGTGTAAAAGTTATTGTTTACATTGTTTTCATATTCATTGGGACCAGTGACCCCTAAAATTACATATTGGTTCTTTTGGGTAGAAAATGTGGCTCTTTGATGCCAAAAGCGGGCAATCCCGATTAAAACCTCCAATCCCATTTCCGGGATATAGGTATAATCGCTTGTAAATCGGTAATAATTGTAGATGGCAAAGGCAATAGCGCCATTGCGATGAATTTCCTCAAAGGTTATTTCCCATTCGTTATGACACTCTTCCCCATTCATGGTTACCATGGGATATAGGGCGGCACCATTTACAAAACCTAATTTTCGGGCATTTTCAATGGCCTTTTCCAAATGGTTGTACCTATAGGTCAAGAGGTTCCTTGCCACTTTTTTATTCTTGGTGGCCATATAAAAGGGAATACAGTAGGCCTCGGTATCCCAATAGGTACTACCGCCGTATTTTTCCCCTGTGAACCCCTTGGGGCCAATATTGAGCCTGGAATCTTTGCCCAAGTAAGTTTGGTTTAAATGAAAAATATTGAAGCGAATTCCCTGTTGTGCCTTAACATCCCCTTCAATGGTAATATCGCTCATTTCCCATATTTTGGACCATGATTTTTTTTGTAGCTCCAACAGAGGCTCAAAGCCTATTTCGGTTACCTTTTGCAAAACCTTTTTGGCAGCCGATTTCAGTTCGTTGGCCTTATGGTTTGTAGACACCGTATATCCGCCAAATTTGATGAGTGAAAGGATGTCCCCTTTTTTAATGTCCTTTTTAAAATGATGTACTACGCTAGTATCGGATAAAGCATCCAAAGGTTTTTCAATGACCAATGTATTATTATGGTACAATTTGGATTCCATAAAAGTACAGGTAGCAAAGTTGGTCTTCATGGTATGTGCCTCGATAAAGGCTTGGAAACCATTTGTTGTGACCTCTGTAGTGTTCCAAAATTGGTCGTCCCAATTGGTGTCCTCATTGGTGATGCCACTATCAAGATAGGGATGAAAGGCAACGGAGCAATCCTGGTTAATGGACTTGATTTCATATTTTATGGCACCTACTTCATCATAATCCAAACTTAGGAAGCGGATAATCCTTACCTCAATTTCGGCGTCATTTTGTAGTGTAGCAATAAAACTCCTGGAATACCAACCTTCCTGCATATTTAATTCCCTGCGAAAGCTCTGTATGTTTTTACAGGTATTCAGATCCAAATTTACCCCGTTAATGAGAACATTGATCCCAATCCAGTTAGGGGCGTTCAATACCTTGGCAAAATATTCTGGATAACCGTTCTTCCACCAGCCCACACGTGTTTTGTCCGGGTAATATACCCCTCCAATATAACTTCCTTGAAAAGTGGGGCCGGTATATTTTTCCTCAAAATTGGCGCGTTGGCCCATGGCACCATTTCCCAAACTGAATAAACTTTCCGAGGATTTTACTCTTTCCCTTTCAAATCCTTCTTCTATGATAGACCAGTTATCCGGCTTTATATAATCTTGGTTCATTTGCTAGTGTTTCTAGGTTATCGCAATGGGGTTTTGATGATAAATATCAGATTCCAAATGGAAAGATAGATGCCAATTTAAATAATTATTATCAATGTTCGCCAAGGAGTTTATCCTATTAAGCGTTTTAGGAATTTATCATCTATTTCCGTGAAATTTGCAAAAACAAATTTTGCCTCTGAAAGCACTTTTTTTTCCCCGATCCCAATGCTCAACATTCCCGCATTGTTGGCGGCCTCTATACCGGCCACAGCATCTTCAAACACTACACATTCCTTGGGTCGTACGCCCATCTGCTCGGCGGCCAACAAAAATACTTCGGGATCTGGCTTGGCTTTGGTTACCTGGTTACCGTCCACAATGACTTTAAAATAATCCGTTAAGTTTACTTTTTCCAAAATTGGACGGGCATTTTTACTGGCAGAGCCCAATGCCATTGGTATGTGGTACTTTCTTAGAAACTGCAGTACTTTTTGGACATCTGGTAAGATTTCCGATTCGTCCATTTCTTCTATAAGGGACAAATAATCCTCATTCTTCTCTATCAACCATCGGTTGAACTGTTCTTGGGATGCCTTTATGTTCCCAATTTCCAATAGGATTTCCAGGCATCTTTTGCGACTTACCCCTTTAAATTGTTCATTTTGTTCTTGGGTAAATTCAAATCCCAATTCGTTGGCCAATTTTCTCCAAGCTAGGTAATGATATTTGGCAGTATCCACAATAACACCATCCAAATCAAATATAAATCCGGTTTTCTTCATAGGTTTAAGATATTAATTAAAATTTGGCCAATCTTTAAAACGGGGAATTTATTGTTGGAAAAGCAACTCTGTAGGTGGTAGTATTGGGAAGAAGGAAATCTTATGCAATGGCTCAAGTTTGTCCCTGAGATGAAGTGGATCAACTCCTAATTAAAAGTGGATCCGCGCTCTATCAAGGTGGGTTCCAAAACCCTTGTTACATAGGTTTCCTCCTCCATATGATTTTCTACCTTTTCAATTAGTATTTCTGCCGCTATTTCTCCCATCTGTTCACCGTGTTGGGCAATAGCAGTTAAGCCAGGAGAGGCGTATTTGGATAGAAGTCCGTCTGTAAAACCTATAAAGGAAATATCCTCAGGAATTTTCAGACCTTTTCCCTGTACGTAGCGCATACTGTGAATGGCAAATATTTCGTTTACACTCAACACAGCGTCTACTTTTTCCCTTGCAAAGAAATCCTCAATAAGCTGTTCATTGATTTCCATGGAAGGGAATTTTAATATCAGATTTTCGTTGTATTCCATTCCATTGTCCAATAAGGCATCCCTGTAGCCTGTAGCCCTTTCCCTGCTTACACTTATATATTCCTCCGTGGTAATCAGGGCTATTCTTTTTCTACCGTCTTTTATGAATTTGGTTACTGCATTATAAGCGCCCTTTCTGTCATTGATAATTACCTTGTCGCATTTTATATCTTCGGCAACACGATCAAATAAAACCAAGGGTATGCCCTGTTCCGTAACTTCCTTTAAATGGTTGTAGTCGTTCTTCAATTGAGTGCCCGAGGAAATGGCCATAATAAAACCGTCTATACTCCCATTGGCAAGCAATTCCATATTTATGACCTCCCGGTCGAAAGATTCGTCCGAGACACAGACAATAACATTATAGCCTTTGGCATTGGCGTAATTTTCAATTCCCCGGAAAACTGTGGTGAAAAAATGATGTACGATGTCCGGAATTATCACCCCAATATTCTTAGTGCGCTTATTTTTTAAACTGATTGCAATATTGTTTGGCTTGTAATTGTATAGTTTAGCAAAAGCCTGGACCTTCTCTTTGGTGTCCGATCCAATTTCCTCGCTATTTTTTAATGCTTTGGAAACCGTAGAAATGGAAACCCCTAATTCCCTTGCAATGTGTTTGAGGGTGATTTTTCTTTTCAAAGGTGAATATTTTTTCAAGTGAATATACTACTAAAAATATAAAAGCAATTGTACTGTTTAGGCACAAATTGGATTATTAAATGACAGGCTGTAAAAATAGTATATTCAAGTTAGGAGTGAAATCTATTTTCAAGAATTGTTTAAAAAGTATATATTTTTATCAAAATACCATCAAAACAAAAAAATGATGTATTTTCGTACAAACGAATTGGGTTGGACAGTGTAAAAAATGCCGAAACCGATACTCGACCGTTTAACGCCATCTTATAATTAACGTAAATTAACGAAAACGTTTTAGTTGCATTTTAGGCGTTAAATATGGAGATATGTCAATAAATAGGTATTTTATTATTTACATTCGCATATATATTGGAATATTTTAAGAAATATTAAACTTAAATATCTTTTTTCAACTCAATTACAACTAACAAATTTTAACTCAATTAAAACTAACGATGTATGAAGCTTAAATTACTTAAAAGCTTTTTGCTATTTGGAACATTTTTGTGTTTTGGATTAGCTTCAGCTCAAGAAGTATCAGGTACGGTATCTGATGCTAGTGGCCCCTTACCGGGAGCCAGTGTAGTGGTCAAGGGAACAACCAATGGCGCACAAACGGATTTTGATGGGATTTTCACCATTAGTGATGTGGATGCGGGTTCCATCCTTGTTTTTAGCTATATCGGCTATAAAACACAGGAGGTGGTGGTAGGTAACCAGACCACTATTGATATTATGATGGAAGAGGATGCCCAGGCATTGGCCGAAGTAGTTATCATTGGTTATGGTACCACTACTGTAAAGGACGCCACCGGTGCGGTTTCGGCCGTAACTTCCGAGGACTTTAACGGAGGGGTTATTTCTTCTCCCGAACAATTGATCCAGGGTAAAACCGCTGGGGTTCAAATTTCCCAAGGAAGTGGTGAACCAGGTTCTGGTGTTGCCATTAGGATAAGGGGTACTTCTTCGGTAAGATCCAATAATGATCCCTTATTTGTGGTAGATGGTGTTCCCCTTCCTTCTGGAGGTAGTTCTTCTGAAGGTACGGATATAGGGGTAGGATCTAGTTCTGCTAGGAATCCACTTAGCTTTTTGAATCCAAATGATATTGAAAGTATGAGTATCTTAAAGGATGCGTCATCAACCGCCATTTATGGTTCCAGAGGTGCCAATGGGGTGGTTATTATTACTACCAAGAGTGGTAAAGGCGGGGCACAGGGAGGTACTTGGGAGTTTTCTTCCGATCTAAGTTTTTCATCACCGGCCAATGATTTTGATTTGTTGAACAGGAGCGAATTCCTGTCCGCTGTTTCTGCCTTTGGTGGTAGTGCAACGGATTTAGGGAATGATACGGATTGGCAATCATTGGTAACCAGAAACTCATCCTCGACCAATAACAACCTAGCCTACTCCCAAAATTATGGATCGGGCAACGTAAGGGCCACGTTTAATTATGGTAAACAATTTGGGATTGTACCAAAATCTTCTCAGGAAAGGGTCACAGGTAGAATTAATCTTTCCCAAAGAGTATTTGACGATAAATTGAGGTTGGATTTGCAGACTACTCTTTCAAGAGTAAATGATGAGGCGCCGCCATTAAGTGGTAGTGCTGGATCTACAGGGGATATGTTGGGTGCCGCTTATTCCGCCAATCCTACCTGGCCAGCCAATAGTACGTTTAATCCTGGGGATAGGATCAACCCATTAAACTTGTTGGAGAACTGGCAAAGTTTAACCTATACCGATCGTTTTCTGGTCAATTTTTCGGCCTCATATGATATTGTACAAGACTTAACGGCCAAGGCTACTGTAGGTTACGATAAATCCAATTCTACCCGTGAAGCGGAATTGGGCAGTAAATCCTTTAATGTGGGCCGTGGTGCCGGCGGTAATGGTAGAGGTACCTTAAATGACCTCGATTTGGAGAATCGATTGTTGGAACTTACCTTGACATACAAAAAAGAGTTCGATAATTCGGTATTGGATGTTTTGGGAGGTTTCTCATATCAGGATTTCAATACCAAAGGAAGAAATGTGGAAGGTTGGGGTTATTCCACAACCAATTTAAACTCTATGGCCAGGAATTTAACCGATGCCGCGAGCAAGATCGAATCCATGATTACAGGCTCATACCAGCAGTATGGTTACTCATCCGGGGGAGATGCCGATCTATTTGTGAACAGACTTTTTTCAGATCCAGAACCGGATACTGAATTGTTGGGGGAAGTAAGTATTCCTGTGAAATCAATTTTCACCAATACTTTTGACAATACGGATGAGTTACAATCCTTTTTTGCCAGGGCCAATTACAGTATAGCAAATAAATATTTGTTCACTGCAACGGTAAGGGCCGACGGTTCATCGCGTTTTGGTGAAAATAACCGATATGGTATTTTTCCCTCTGCTGCTTTTGCTTGGAAGATCAATGAAGAAGATTTTATGGGAGATGCTATGTCTACCTTAAAACTTAGGTTGAGCTATGGTATTACCGGAAACCAGGATGGACTGGGGTATGGAAGGTTCGCGAGAAGGGAACGATATTCCACAGCCATAAATGGGGATCCCAATATTAGTGATGGTGGAGACGTTAACGTACCTGGAATTACAACCGTGGAATTTGCCAACCCAGATTTAAAATGGGAGGAAACTACCCAATATAATGTAGGTTTGGATTTTGGGTTTGCCAATGATCGTTTTAGCGGTTCGGTAGATGTGTATCGTAAGGAAACTAGGGATTTACTCCTTAATATTGAGGCAGCACAGCCTTCTCCGCAACCCACCTTTTTCCAAAATTTGGATGCCATTGTGTTGAACCAGGGGGCTGAGTTCTCCTTGAATTATGATATTCTGCAAGGAGAGGATTTCGACTGGACCGCTGGTTTTAACGTGGCCTACAATAAAAATGAAATTACCGATTTTGATGGGGAAATTGCAGCGGGGACCATTCGGGGTGCCGGTCTGTCCAACGCTTTTGCCCAACGCCTTGCCTCTGGACAACCTTTGTATTCCTTTTATTTGAGGGAGTTTACCGGTTTCGATGCCAGTGGAAATCCTGTGCACGAGGGTGGTGTGGATAATCAACAGTTTGTAGGTAAGAGTGCCCTACCGGATTTTACGGGCGGTTTCTCTACCTCTGCCAGTTACAGAAACTGGTCTGCCTCTATGTATTTCAATGGGCAATTTGGTAACTATATCTACAATAATACCGCCAACGCCTTTTTTACGGGAGGTGCTATTGGAAGTGGTAATAATGTAACACAGAATGTGGTGGACTTGGCAGGACAGGAAGGTAGATTTGCCGAAGCTTCGGTGTCTACCAGATTTTTGGAAAAAGGAGATTTTGTAAGATTGCAAACGGCATCCATTTCCTATAATGTTCCTTTAAAAGAAGGCTTGTTCAAGTCAATGAGACTTAGTCTTACAGGCCAGAACCTTTTTGTGATTACGGATTATTCCGGTCTTGATCCGGAGGTAAGTGTGGCGCCGGCCAGTGCTGCCCTATTAAATGGTCTGCCTATAGCGGGTATCGATTATAGCGCCTTTCCAAGACCAAGAACATACACATTAGGATTTAACGTAACTTTTTAATCATAGCATTATGAACATTCAAAAATATATGAAACCCGTTTTCGGCTCCGTATTTGTACTGGTAGGTCTTGTTGCCTGTACCAATCTGGAGATAGAAGAAACGGATTCGATAATTAGTAAGGCAACCGGTGGCGGTTTTACACCAGTGGCCAATCCGGCCTCCTCTCTTAGTGACCTTTATAACAAAGTGGGGGGCGATTTTGCATCTCAGGAAAACATGTACGCAATGTCCGAAGTTACTACGGATGAGCTGTTGATACCCACACGTGGAACCGACTGGGGCGATAATGGGATCTGGAGACAGTTGCATACCCATACTTGGACCCCTGCGCATTTGTTTATTAAAAATGCCTGGAACAATTTAAATCAGAATGTATTTAGGGCTTCGGAGATTATAGAGAGTAATCCGGATGCCGCAGTAATGGCGGAAGCCAAATATCTAAGGGCCTTCAATATGTTTTTTTTAATGGACTTTTTTGGATCCGTTCCCTTTAGGGAAGTGGATGAAGGCCCTGAAGTTAATCCAAAGGTATTGGCCAGGAGTGAGGCTTTTAGCTTTGTGGAGTCAGATTTATTGGCAGCATTGCCGGGCTTGCCCGATGGTAGCCCAGGTACTGCCAATACGGGAACTGCTACAAAGGCGGCGGCTAATTTTCTTATGGCCAAATTATATTTAAACTCCCATATCTATAATGGTAGTGCAGTTGATAATGCCAATATGCAAAAGGTAATAGATGCTGTTGACGATATAGCGGATTTGGGCTTTGGGATAGAGACGGGGTATTTTCAAATATTCGAATCCTCTGATGATATTGAGACTATTTTCTATTTGAACAGTGATATTGGGGGGAGGATTTGGAATAGTCTGCATTACAACATGAACTCACCCGATAATACAGGTGGTGGTTGGAACGGATTTTCTACCTTGGCCGAATTCTATGACTCTTTTGAAGGTGATCCCAATAGCAATTATGTGGGCGATGGCCAGGAAGAAAGAAGAGGTTGGGTACCGGATGCTTCCAATGCCGATAATATTAATTTAGGTCTTGGGTATGGCTTTTTAATCAATCAACAGTACAATGAAGACGGTACTAAATTGAAAAATAGGCAGGGAGGCGATCTAATATTGAAAAAAGAGTTGACCTCTTTGGTAGGAAATGGCGAAGCTGACGGTGTCAGAATTCTTAAATACCACCCAAATGACGGGGGAGAAATTAACTCCTTTAGAAAGCACCAAATTCTTTTTAGATATTCCGACGCCCACTTGATGAAGGCCGAGGCCATGATGCGTATGGGGGAGGATGTTACTTCAATGGTCAATGAATTGCGTCAAGCTAGGACCAATACCCCTGATTTGCCCAGTGTTACGGAGGACGTACTACTGGCCGAGCGCGGAAGGGAGCTTTATATAGAATTTTGGAGAAGGAACGATTTGGTTCGATTTGATAAATTTACGGCTCCTTGGGGCTTAAAGGAGGTAAGTGGGGATCCCAATATGAATCTTTTCCCAATACCGGAAACCGCACTGCTTTCCAATCCTAATTTGGTACAGAACCCGGGATATTAAAAATTTAGTTTAGGTTTTTTTATAAAAGAGGGCTGTTCAAGTGAACAGCCCTCTTTTTATGTGGTAAAGGTTTCAGCCCTATTGTTATGATAATTATTTGGCAAAATAAATATAAATCCCAACAACTATAATACAAATGGCAATCCCAATATGGTTTACATATTTATAAGGTTCAATGGAAACCTGTTGGGTGTATTCCAATTCAAAGGCTTCTTTTCTAGGATACAACTTTCCAATTAGAAGCATGATGGCTGCATTGGTTACAAACAGAATGGCCATGATGTGCAAAAAGTGTGGATACGCATCGGCTTCTATTAATTTCAAGGCGGCAGGGTCCGTAATGCCAGAGGCCTTGGCCGATTCCAAGGCACTTTCTACGAACTGGCCCTTGAGAACAAACTGACTTAGAATGTATAACAATGATCCGGAAAAGATGCCAATTTTAGCAGCAATGGCTGGGACCCTCTTGGTTAAATACCCCACTACAATAATGGTGAAAATTGGAATACTGTATATGCCGTTTATCTCCTGCAGGTAATTGAACAAACTTCCGGCATTGGCTATCATTGGAGCAATGAACATGGCAGCCAAAGCCAAACAAATGCCAAAAATCTTTCCGTATTTAACCACTATTTTTTCAGAGGCCTCCTTATTTATGTGCTGTTTGTATATATCAATTCCGAACAAGGTAACCGAACTGTTGAGCACACTGTTAAAGGAACTTAAAATAGCCCCGAACAATACAGCTGCAAAAAAACCGACCAAAGGTTTTGGCAACACGGCACGGACCAATTCTGGATAGGCAAGGTCACTTGAAGCCAAACCGCCGTCAAAATAATAATAGGCGATCATTCCTGGCAATACTAAAATTAAGGGTCCCAGAATCTTAAGAAAAGAGGCCAATAATAATCCCTTCTGGCCCTCGGCCAAATTTTTGGCCCCCAAGGCCCTTTGTATAATTTGTTGGTTGGTGCCCCAATAAAAAAGTTGTACCAACATCATCCCAGTGAAAATGGTTGAAAATGGTACTTCCTGTCCCGCTTCACCGGTAGAGTCAAATCGTGCGGCATCCGATGTAATTAAATTGTCAAGACCTGTAAACATATTGCCGTCCCCAATGGCCATCAATCCAAAAATAGGTATTAGGATTCCACCAATGATTAGGCCAACAGCATTAATACTGTCAGAAACGGCCACCGCCTTTAAACCTCCAAAAACCGCATATATGGAACCTATGATTCCTATCCCCCAAATACAAATTACCAAGGCCGAAGTTTCGGATACGCCCAAAAGTTCGGGAACATTGAACATACCACTGATGGCCACCGATCCTGAATATAAAATAACGGGTAAAAGTACTACCACATAGCCAGTTAAAAACAGGCCTGAAGTGATGGTCTTGGTAGTTACATCAAATCTTTTTGCCAAAAATTGGGGAATGGTGGTAAGCCCCCCCTTTAAATATCTTGGCAATAGAAAAACCGCCGTAACTACCATGGCAATTGCTGCCAATGTCTCCCAGGCCATTACCGATAGGCCATCGGTATAGGCACTGCCGTTAAGACCTACTATTTGTTCCGTGGAAAGATTTGTTAAAAGTAAAGAACCAGCGATTACTCCAGCGGTGAGACTTCGACCACCCAAAAAGTAGCCGTCGGAGGAACTTTCATCAGTTTTTCGGGTAGCCAAATAGGCAATTAGGGCCACTAATAGGGTAAAGCCTACGAAAGAAAGAATTCCTAACATTTTATGATTGTATTTAATAGATTGTAGGGCTAAATATATTGGATTATTTATAATATCTGGCATGTATATTTACTTTATCACAAAAACACCTAGGGGGTGTATCAAAATTCTATCGGCAAAGAGCAAAAAAATATCAATTATTAACAGTGCCTACACCTGTAATTTATTGAACTTTAGTTATCTTGTCCTTGAATATCAAAGGGTGGTTTTTTCCTTCGGATACCAGCTTCCATTGCGATTTTTAATCATGGGAATGGAGGTTCAAAAAAGCCTTGTGCAGTTTGGAACATACCTTTCGTGGCAGGCTGGAAAAAATATCGGTAAATGGTTTGAAATTAAAAACAGTAAAAGGGCTTAAATTCATTTAATGGATTTTAAGACTGTCTCAAAATAATCACAAAGATATATGGGGAAATTTATGATAAGGGGTAACCTTATTTTATTGGGAGTGTTATTGTTGGGGTCTTGTTCTCCCAAAAAGGAAATGGATAAAGAAGGCAAATTTAATGAGGATACCTTATTCACCTTATTGGCCTCCGAAAAAACAGGAATCGACTTTGTTAACGAGGTAGTAAACCAGAAAAACTTTAATATTTTTAAGTATAGAAATTTTTACAATGGCGGCGGAGTGGCGATTGGCGACATTAATAACGATGGTCTGCCCGATATATACCTTACCGGGAACATGGTTCCCAATAAGCTTTATTTGAACAAAGGAGGTCTCCAATTTGAGGATATTTCCGAAAAAGCAGGTGTGCAAGGTAATAAACCTTGGTCTACAGGGGTAACTATGGTGGATATTAATAACGACGGATTATTGGACCTTTATGTTAGCAATGCGGGTAACATGGAGGGAAATAACCATGATAATGACCTCTATATCAATAATGGCGATCTTACTTTTACAGAGAAGGCAGCCGAATATAATTTGGCTAAGACCGGATTTTCTACCCATGCCACGTTTTTTGACTATGATAAGGACGGGGATCTGGATGCTTATATCCTGAATAACAGTAATGTGCCCGTAAGTAGTCTGGGTTATGCGGAACAACGTGAGGTAAGGGCCCAGGATTGGGCAGGGGTTCCGGATATCTTTAAAGGCGTAGGTGATATGCTTCTTAGAAATGACAACGGCAGTTTCGTGGATGTAAGTGAAAAGGCCGGTATTTATGGAAGTTTAATTGGCTTTGGACTGGGGGTAATGGTCAGTGATATTAATGGGGATCTATATCCGGATATCTACGTTTCAAATGATTTTTACGAAAGGGATTACCTCTACATAAATCAAAAAGATGGCACCTTTAAGGAGGAAATTGAACAATGGACCTCCCATCTTAGTTTGTCGGCAATGGGTATAGACATGGCCGATATAAACAATGACGGATATGCGGATATCTTTATTACGGACATGCTGCCGGAAGGGGACCAAAGGGTGAAATCGGTTATGGAGTTTGAAGGCTACAACGTCTTTAAATTAAAACAGAGCAAGGATTTTTACCAACAGTATATTCAAAATACCTTGCAGTTGAATAATGGAAACAATTCGTTTTCCGAAGTGGCTTATTACAGTGGGGTGGCCAAGACTGATTGGAGTTGGGCCGGACTCTTGTTCGATATGGATAATGATGGTCTAAAGGATATTTACATAACCAATGGTATAAACCACGATTTGACAGACTTGGATTTTGTTGACTTTTTTGCCAATGAAATTATCCAGGAAATGGCACTCACAGGAGAGAAACAATCCATAGATTCCATTATAGCTAAAATGCCCATTGCTCCCCAGCCTAATTACGCTTATAGGAACAATGGAGACATTACCTTTTCCAATGAAACCAAAAATTGGGGACTGGAATTGCCCAGTATGTCCAATGGAGCGGCATATGGTGATTTGGATAATGATGGTGATCTGGATATTGTGGTCAACAATGTTAATATGGAGGCCTTTGTATATGAGAACCACAGCGAAAAAAAATCAGGGAACAATTATCTTAAATTAAAGTTTGAGGGTAAGGATGGGAATAAATTTGCCATTGGAGCTACCGTGAAGCTTTACTTTGACAAGCAGGTAATAGTACAGGAATTAATGCCTTCCAGAGGGTTTCAATCCTCGGTGGATTATATAATGACCATAGGCCTTGGCAAGAATAACACCATTGATTCCCTACAGGTGGTTTGGCCCGACGACCGTACGCAAAAATTCAGCGATATTAAAACCAATCAGTTCCTGACCCTTAAAAATTCCGAGGCACAGGAAATATTTGTTCCGAATAATAAAAGCATTGCCAACCCACTTTTTAAAGAATTGAGCAATTCCAAGCTTTTAGTGCACAAAGAGAATAATTACAATGATTTTGATTACGAAGGGCTGATCTCCAAAATGCTATCCCAAGAAGGACCGGCTTTGGCAGTGGCCGACGTAAATGCTGATGGTAATGAGGATATTTTTATAGGGGGCGGAGCCAATCAGGCCGGGGTACTCTATCTACATAATGGCAATGGAAGATTAACTACTGCCCTTCAAAAGGCCTTTGAAAAGGATATGGCACTTGAGGATACAGCGGCAGCCTTTTTGGATGTAGACGGTGATGGTGATATGGACCTTATGGTAGGTAATGGGGGAAATCAGGTGGGTGATGAGAAACTCTATAGGGCAAGACTCTATATTAATAATGGTCAAGGAAGGTTTGAAGCTTCCTCTGAAATTTTGCCCAGTACCTTTAAGAATATTGCCGTAATTACACCCCACGATTTTGATAATGATGGGGATATGGACGTATTTATTGGGTCTAGGAGTGTTGTAGGAAACTATGGCTTGGATCCTGACCATTTATTCCTGGAGAATAACGGAGATGGTACTTTTACGGACGCTACCGAACGTCTAGCTTACGATACCAAACAGGCAGGTATGGTTACGGATGCTATTTGGGTAGATATGGATGGTGACCAGAAGAAAGATTTAATAACCGTAGCCGATTGGGGAAGACCGGTAATCTATAAGAACTCCGGTAAGAGAATGTCCAAGATGAATACTGTATTGGATAGTTTAACCGGATGGTGGAATGTGGTGAGTGCAGAAGACCTGGACAATGATGGGGATTATGATTTGATTTTGGGAAATCAGGGGAGCAATGTACCCTATTCCTGTTCCATGAAAAATCCAATGAAGTTATGGGTCAATGATTTTGATAATAATGGGACCATTGAACAAATTACCACTCGCAATTTTGAGGGCAAGGATTACCCCATTCATCAAAAAAAGGAGTTGACGACCCAAATGGTGGCCTTGAAAAAACAAAACCTCAAAGCTTCGGAATATGCGAAAAGAACGATAGGGGAATTGTTTTCTGACGAAACTTTCAATAAATCCATAGTAAAGGAAGGTACCATACAGGAATCGGTAATAGCAATAAATGAAGGGGGAGGGGAATTTACCATCAAAAAATTACCGGGACGTGTACAATTGTCCTGTGTTTGTGGAATCACCTGCACAGATGTTAATGGTGATGGCTATGTAGACCTTATTATGGGCGGTAATAATTTTGAATTCAAGCCTCAATATTCTCGCCTGGATGCCCATTTTGGGAGTGTACTTTTGGGAAATGAAAAATTGGATTTTAAATGGCAATCGTACGATGAAAGCGGGTTTTTAATAAAAGAGGAAGTGAAGCATATTGAACAGTTTCAGGATAGCCATGGCAAACGGTTCATAATAGCCGCCATTAATGATAACAAACCAAAAGTTTTTGCGCTGGATGAGTAGATGTAATTTATATGTTTTCGTCGCCGTAGTCCTCTTGGGTTGTGGACCAAAGGAGGGTGAAATTTTTAGGAATCCATCGCCCAGTGAAACGGGGATCCACTTTCAGAATACCGTTACCGAAACCGATGACCTGAATATTCTGGACTATCTGTATTTCTACAATGGAGGTGGAGTGGCTATTGGGGATATCAATGGGGACGAATTGCCCGATATTTTTCTTTCCGGGAACCAAGTTGAGAATAAATTATACCTTAACGAGGGCAACCTAAAATTTAGGGAAATTACGGATACTGCCGGTATTGCTGGGGAAAGTACCTGGAATACCGGAGCAATCATGGGCGATATAAATGGGGACGGTTTTATGGATATTTACGTCTGTGCGGTAGTGGGGATTAATGGCTTTAATGGACATAATGAGCTTTATATAAATAATGGGGATACTACTTTTACGGAAAGCTCCGCCGAATTTGGATTGGATTTTGATACGTATAGTAGTTCCGCGGCCTTGTTGGATTATGATTTGGACGGGGATTTGGATATGTACCTACTCAATCATGCCGTACATACCCAAGAATCTTACGGAAAGGCCGAAGTAAGGAAAAAGAGAAATACACAGTCTGGGGACAGGCTACTGCGGAATGATGGAGGTGTTTTTGTAGATGTTAGCGAAGAAGCAGGTATTTACGGTGGCGCCAATGGATATGGACTGGGCATTGCCATAGCCGATTTTAATCAGGATGGATATCCGGATATCTATGTTGGGAACGATTTTCATGAGGATGATTATTATTACACGAACAATGGCGACGGTACATTTTCAGAACAATTGCGCAGTTTTTTTGGACATACCACCAAATTTTCCATGGGCAATGACGTAGCAGATATTAACCATGATGGTTGGCCAGATATCATTTCTTTGGATATGCTTCCTGAAGATGAAAAGGTACTGAAGTCTTCCGAAGGCGATGATCTCACCCAAACCCAAATATTGCGGGTAGCCCGTTTTGGGTACCATTATCAGTATTCCAGGAACATGTTGTTTGTAAACCAGCATGACGCACCTTATTCCGAAACAGCGATACAAAGCGGAATTGCGGCTACAGATTGGAGTTGGAGTGCACTTTTCGGCGATTATGACCAAGATGGGGAACAGGATATTTTTATTTCCAATGGTATACCCAAAAGACCCAACGATCTGGATTTTATAAAATTCGCTTCGGACGAACAAATAAAAAATAAGCTCAACAATACCAAACTTGTGGACCAGCAGGCCATAGATATGATGCCTTCCGGAGTAACGCATAATTATGTTTTTAAAGGCGGTGAGGATATGAAGTATAAGGATATGTCCGGTATTTGGGCAGTCAAGGATACCCTAATTTCAGGCGCAACGGCCATGGCCGATTTGGACAATGATGGGGATTTGGATCTGGTAACCAATACGCTTAATACTGCAGTGGCACTGTACATCAACAAAACGGATACCAAGGCCAATTATTTAAAGCTTAGGTTTAATTATACAGCGCAGAACAAATTTGGTATAGGCACCAAAGCTTTTGCCTATGTAAATGGGAAATTGCAGTACAAGGAACTCTATACCGTTCGGGGATTCCAGGCCTCTTCCGAACCTATAATCCATTTCGGTTTTGGGGAGGAGATTAGAATAGATTCCCTAAAAATAATTTGGCCAAATAGAACCTTTCAAGTCTTAAAAGAAGTGGCCACCAATCAGACCTTGGTTATTTCCCCAGAAAACACAAAACCCTTCAATTATAGTTCCCTTAAGCCTTCTTCCAAGAAGATGTTCAATAAGCTTGATGATAACTTGGGAATAAATTTCACTCATGTGGAAGATAATTATCTGGATATCAACAGGCAAAAATTGATTCCCTATCAAATCTCAGATCGTGGTCCGGCATTGGCCATTGGAGACTTAAATAACGATGGGAAAAAAGATATTTTCTTTGGTGGGTCCAAATACATTCCCTCCAGAATATATTTACAAGGCGATACTACCTATTTGGAAAAAAGAATAGCGACTATTGCCAACGATTCCATAAAGGAGGATGTCACTGCAGTAATAGCCGACCTGGACAATGATGGGATGGCCGATCTTGCCATAGGAACCGGAGGCGGGGATTTTTATGACGAAATGCCTCCTTTGGCAGATAGTTATTACATTCAAACCACTACAGGTTTTGAGCCTGGTATGTTGCCCCGATATTTTGAAAATGCAGCCATAATACGGGAAGGTGATTTTGACAATGACGGGGATTTGGATTTGTTTATTGGCAATAATGCCATAACCAATGATTTTGGTAATATCCCCAATTCCTTTTTGTTAAGGAATGACAAAGGTAGGTTCACCGCGGTAGAAAATAAGGAACTGCAAAAGGTAGGGATGGTCACCGATGCCGTCTGGACCGATTTTGACAATGACGGGGTCTTGGATTTAATAGTAGTTGGGGAATGGATGTCTCCAAAATTCTTTAAGAACAACAAAGGACAATTAATGGAAGTTTCACTTTTGGACCGAACTTATAATGGACTCTGGGAATGTATAATACCCTTTGATATCGATAAGGACGGAGACTTGGATTATTTACTGGGGAATTGGGGGAACAATACCAAATTTAAGGCTTCGGATAAATATCCAATGAAAATGTTCTATTCGGATTTTGACCAGAATGGAAGTACAGAAACTATCGTAGCTACTGAAAAAAACGGCAAATATTATCCCTTGGAAGGATTGGACGAATTATCGGCCCAAATGGTTGGCTTACGAAAGAAATTTTTGACCTATAAATCCTTTGCAGGAACATCTATAGAAAATATACTAGACAAAAATTCCCTTGCCAATTGTGACGTTCTGGAAGTAAATACGCTAGAATCCGGATATTTAGAGAATAATGGAGGGAAATATTCATTTGTTCCCTTCAAATCGGAATTACAGCTTGCACCAATAAAGGCCTTTATAGAGTATGATTTTGATAAAGATGGGAATACGGAAATTCTGGCAGCTGGGAACTATTTTGGGATCAAGCCATATCACGGGAGGTTGGATTCTTTCTCCGGAGCCTTGATAAAGGATAAAAATAATGTAATTTTGGGTAATAAATTGGGCCTTGAATTGGAACTTAAATCCGTTAGACATTTGAATACGATAGATTTAAACGGTAAAACCTACCTCCTGGTTACTTTTAATAATGATAAGGCCCAGGTGTATGAATTTGGGGAATAAAAATTTAAATTGGTCTATCCCTTTTTATGTGGGCCTTGGATTAATAGCAATCTATGTATTATATGGACAAAAAAGTTAAAATGAAACTATTTTTAAGATTATTTCTATTATTTGCAGTTGTCATATCGTGTAACGAAAAAGAGGAGCCAATAGTTATTACATCCCAAGATCTCCATGGGTCTATCCATAAGGTTACGGAGGTTATGATCCACGATATTTTTTCACCCCCGGTAGCTAGTAGAATTTTCGCCTACCCCAATATAGCGGCCTATGAAATTGTGGCCCTTAACAATAGTGATTATAAATCATTGGTAGGGCAGGTAACCGATTTGACCCCCATACCGCTCCCAGCGGAGGATAAGCCTATCAATTATCAAATGGCGGCCCTAATTGCACATATGGAAATTAGCAAGCGTTTAATATTTTCCGAGGATAAGATGGAGGTACATAGAGATAGTTTGTATGCAAATTGGCAAGATAAAAACTTGACAATGTTTAAGAACTCGGAGGAATATGGTTTGGCCGTGGCAAAGCATATTGGGGATTGGTTGGACAAGGATAATTACAAGCAGACCAGAACCATGCCCAAGTTTACCATTAATACCGACGATGATTCACGTTGGCAGCCCACCCCGCCTGCATATATGGATGGTATAGAGCCTCATTGGAGTAAAATAAGGCCCTTTGTTATCGACTCGGCCAATCAATTTGTGCCCGCTCCACCTCCGGTATTTTCCATGGATAAAGAATCTGATTTTTACAGGGAAGTAAAGGAGGTGTATGATATTAGTCAAGAGATTACCGCCAAGGGGGATAGTTCGGAAGAGATAGCCATTGCAAAATTTTGGGATTGTAATCCCTATGTCTCAGTGACCAGGGGCCATTTAATGTTCGCAACCAAAAAGATTACCCCAGGGGCCCATTGGATCGGGATTACCAAAATTGCTTGTGAGAAAACAAACTCGGATTTTGACAAAACAGTATTTGCCTATACCAAAACTTCAATGGCCATAGCAGATGCCTTTATAAGCTGTTGGGACGAAAAATATCGCTCTAATTTAATACGTCCGGAAACCGTGATAAATCAGTATATAGATGAAAACTGGGCACCAGTGTTGCAAACACCACCATTTCCAGAGTACACCAGTGGACATTCTGTGGTCTCAGGAGCGGCAGCTACTGCCTTGACAAGTATTTTTGGGGATAGTTTTGCGTTTGACGACGATACCGAAATACCCTATGGCCTCCCTATAAGAAGTTTTACCTCCTTTAACCAGGCTGCAGATGAAGCCGCCATAAGTAGAATGTACGGAGGTATTCATTATAGGGCAGCAGTGGAAGTAGGAGTAGGACAAGGTAGGGATTTGGGCAAATTTATTGTAAATAAACTGGAAATGACCGGGAACAAAGCTTTGGTGTCCAAGTAGTTTTTTCGACTCGGTTCACAGCAATTTTTTGCAGGTTTAAAAAATTACAATTAGTGAGAAACAAAATTGTTTATTTCGCAGCTTTCCTTCTTCTGGGGCCATTGCTCTGGTATCTGTTTGTAAAGCCTTATGACTATTCGGTATCCATTATATCCAAGACCTTTCCCGGTACCATTAATCAGAGTATAAAATTATGGGGCAAGACCAATAAAAATACTGTGCTATTACAGGAGCAGGATTTTTTGAATATTGATCAGCAATTAAAGTTCAATGATTCTATATTTCAATATCAATGGAAAATAACTCCACTTAATGATTCTATCACAAAGTTAAAGGTATTTATAAAGGATGTAGATCATAGCGTGGCGAATAGAATTAAAATTCCGTTTTTCGATACGGGTTTTGAAAAAAGGACCAAAAGTACCATTTTGGACTTCAACAATATGCTAAAGGAGCATTTGGAAAGATTTAAGGTTACCGTTTTGGATTCTGTACAACATCTTCCCGATACCTATTGTGCCTATATCCCAATAAAGGTTTCACAGTTGGGAAAAGCAAAGGGAATGATGCAAAATTATCCCATTTTAAGTACTGTGCTTGTAGATAATAATGTGGAATTAAATGGTAGGCCATTTTTGGAAATTACCAACTGGAATAGAAAGGTAGACAGCGTTTCCTATAATTTTTGTTATCCAATTATCAAAAGTGATAGCCTACCGGAAAATGATTTAATAAAATATAAGAAATTTGAGGGAGTAAGGGGGCTAAAAGCTACTTATAACGGAAATTATATTACTTCTGACCGTGCATGGTACGCCTTATTGGACTACGCCAAAAGGAAAGGAATGGAGGTGTGGGAAAGACCTGTTGAAGTATTTTTTAGCAATCCAAATTTTGGGGGAAACGAACTGGACTGGATAGCCGAAATTTATATGCCCCTCAAAGAATAAAAGGAAATAAGGATGAGCAGGATTAAAATGCTGGCTGCCCACCAAAATAATTAAATTTTTATTGGGATGAAAAAATACCTGTTACTGTTGCTTTGGGGAACCATGGTTAGCTGTGCCAGTAATTATGGACAATTGACCTATGTAACCAAACTTCCCCATAAATTAACGGAGAATTCGGGTATGGTCCCTGCCAAGGATTCAACGGTTTGGTTCGTCCTGGATAGAGGTAATCCGGATAAAATTTATCAAGTGAATTATGAGGGAGATCTAATAAGGGAATTAAAAGTTAAGAATGCCAAAAATCACGATTGGGAAGATATGGCTAGGGATGAAAACGGCAATGTATTTATAGGGGATTTTGGCAATAATAGCAACGACAGGAAGAATTTGGCCATTTATAAAATTCCCGATCCCAATGCCGAGGAGGGAGATAATATTGAAGCGGTAAAGATTGAATTTAATTATCCTGAACAAAAAGACTTTCCTCCAAAAAAGAGCAAATTGCTCTTTGATGCAGAGTCATTTTTTTATTGCGATAGCAACTTCTATATCGTAACCAAGAATAGGACGCAACCTTTTAACGGGGAAGCTTTATTGTACAAAGTACCTGCAGAGGAAGGTAAACACAAAGCCCAATATTTAGGGTCGTTTGTTCCTCCAAAAGGAAAAGTAAACGGGCAGATAACCTCTGCCGACATTTCTCCTGATGGTAAGACCATAGTGTTGTTGGGCAATGGCACTTTATGGGTGTTTACAGATTTTGTTTTGGATAATTTCTTTGATAGTGGGACGCTAAAAACAATAGACTTGGGTGTCTATACGCAATTGGAATCCGTTTCTTTTATCAATAACGGCACCATACTGCTATCGGATGAGGAGTCAGGGAAAACTGGAAGAAATTTATATTCTTTTGTGTTGGACAACTAAACCGATTGCAAAAACTTACAGTACTGCATTAGAACCCAAAACCAAGGCCGAAGGAAAATCTTGGGCCGTCAACACTGTTGAACAAGGCTACCCTTGCTGTCATCACATCCGCGCCGTTAAGAAAAACCCCTCCGCCGTATGAGGTGTGCCATAGATCGGAATTTTCGTTGGGGGTCCAGACCCTGCCATAATCAAAACCACCATATATCCCCACGGTAACAGGTAATAATCCTGTTTTTAGACTTTTAAGGCTATATCTTAAGTCTGTGTTTTGGTAATAACTGGTCTTGCCGGAAAATCGTTGATTTCTAAAACCTCTTAGCCCATCTATCCCGCCAATGCTGGCTGCTTGGTAAAATTCGTAATCGTTCCCTAAATTAAAATGGGCTTTCCATCTAGTGGCGAGGACCAATTTGCCATTGGATACTAATTTATGATCAAAGGAAAGACATGGAACAATATAGGCATAGGCCTGCCCCTTGTTCTCCAAACTGGCCTTGTATCCCATCTGTAATCCCGTGGCCATTCCTATGGTAGGGAAGGCGGCATTGTCTAAATTTTCATAGTTGTATTCCGCATCTACTCCAATAAAACTGTTTCTGTTCTCTTCTCCATTGGCTTGGTAGAAGGTGTTCACAAACCTATCTTCAGTTTCTTCCACTTCCAGACTTTCCAAGGAAATGCCAGTTCTGAATTTTGCCCCTAGCTGTCCTCGCCAAATCAAGGAGGGCGAAAAACGTAGGTTTTGAATTTTCACCCTATTGTAATCCATCTCCAAAGTGTCGTCGAAATTTTCGGTCTCATTCCCGATTCCAAAAAAGTTAATGCTAAAATTGGGGCTGGTAAAACGGGCAGCCAATTCCAAATTCCAGTTATCCAAAATGTGTGCAAACTCTCCTTTGTAGCCCAATTCGAAACCGTTGGTGGCAAAATAATAGGCAGCATTGTAATTGTGTTGGGTTGTAAAAGGGTTTTGTCGTAATCCATAAAAGGTGTTGGTAGCGTTAAAACCTAATTTCATTCCATCATCAGGATTAAATCCAAGGGTAGGTATTATCTGACGTGTGCTGTTCCTAAGCTTAAGCGGTTGATAAGTGTTGGTTTCGTAATCGTTGGTAAGTCTTAGCCTTGCTCCCTTAATATTCTTAAACGTGTTTTTTTTGGATCTATGGTCGTAAATCCAAGTATTGCTGCCCTCGGTGATATCATAAACATCGTTGTTTTGTCCGCCGATAAGTCTAATTTTGATCTTGTTGCCCTTGGTACCGACCACTTCAAAAATATCATCGTCATCCAGGCCGTAAATCCAGATTTCCTTGGTGATACTGTGGTTGAATTTCTTATGAAAGAATAGCTTAGCTTTTTTTTCGTCTATGTTTCTAAAAGCCTTGATCTCCACTTCTTGCTGGGACAAATTTTTAATTTCGAACCAATCGTCCTTATCGGTACCTTTTATGACAACATATTTGTTAAGTGCCAAAAAGTAATCATCTGCAATTTTCGGAAGGTTCTTGATCCTGGCTATAAGTATATTTTTTAAGTCAAGAATATTTTCATCCAAGATTTCTTGGGGCATGGCCCTAAATGCTTTGTCTATTGCAGCGGGGGTTAGGTTTTGCTGAATAAAACGGACCTCCTTTTCCCAATCTGCTTTTGTGGTTTCGGCCAATAAGGTTACATCCAGTCCGTAGGCACTCTTGTTAAAGGCCTCCACATTTCTTATGTCATTATTAAAACCTTCCATCATTTGTAGGGCTGGGATTATTCTTGTGGCAATACCCATCAGGGCCCCATCTCCCCAAATGGAATACACCTGGTCCCTATCCCTAGGGATGGCCTCAAAAATTATCTTCCCCGTTTCCTTATCCTTGACTTCGCCCCAACGCCATTGATCGTCATGCCTATCCCAATCACCCATTACCATATCGAACAAGCGGGTCCTTAAGTATCTATCAGTATTGACTACATATTTTTCGTCCCGTTTAATTTTATCGATCATGTCCCAGGTACTTTCAATTTTATTGGCATAACCAAAACTGCCCAAATCCCCATGACCATCGCCTACCTGTTCTTCCAATATGTAAAGTTCATCCCCAAATTCCCCATTAAATTCTGCTAAGGCCTGTTGTTTTGGGATGTAGTACAATTGGGGGTTGGTATGGTAGAGATCTATTGCATCTGAAAGTTCTCCCACGGTAAGAAGGCCATACGGCAGGGCCCCGGTATAAAAATCCATTAGAAGATCTTCCGTATAAGTTCCCTTGAATTCCCCAATTACATATTTTTCTTTAAAAGCCATAGCCTGTAGGTACACCTCGGCACTCTTTTTAACGGCCCTCATTACGTATTCCTTCCCATTTTTATCGGATAATCTCAAGGATTTGGATTGGTTGCCCCCGCCTTTACGGACAGGTTTTAACCCTCCGTACATAGTATCCAGCCTAAGGCTAGGGGCATTCACTTCCTTAGCGTAGTAATCCCTATACCTATCGCCCCAAATAGTTTTGAAAAATTTACTTTTTTTAATGGCTTGCTTGGAGTAAACAGATGCTTTTACCTCCTTTGGGAAATCTTTTTCGTTAAACACGTAATTCTCTTTTCTATCCGGGGGAAGTACCTGGGTGGAAAATAGAAGGTCGGGATTATTATTTTCCCCGACTCCAAAATAATTTACTTCGGAAGAGCCATCATTGTACACCTTTAATTCTGCAAAACCCATTCTTCCTGTAGAGAATTTAGAGCCGTTCAATAATCTGGTAGCCCCTTCTTTGGCCCCTGAACCACTTATGATCTGGGGGGTGTTGTCCTCCACTATATATTGAAGTGTATGTTCGTGTCCCGATGTCAATATTACTTTCTGCGAATACTGTGCTATGGTGACCAGACGATTTCTTAATTCCATATATCTCTTATTCTGTAGATCGGCATAGGAGGCACCACTGGTTTTTCTAATTAGGTTTGCAAAGGAACCCAGAACAGGGAAGGGAAATTTTCCGCCTGCAGGGTTTAAATGAAGTTTGGCCGAATACTGTCCGCCGTGGGGCCCGTAGCTGAACATGGGATGATGTAAGGCCAAAATGGTAGTCTTGTCCCTGTTTTTTTTGATAAGACTTTCCAATTCCTCAAAAAATGTTTCCCTATCCTTTATATCGCATTTGTCGTTCATATTGGGGTGTTTGTCCCAATTGGTCAAGTACCATTCCGTATCAATGGCTATGAGGACAATTTTGTCATTGATGTTTATTTTCTCTATAGGACACCCATCTTCAGGAAAAAAGACCTCTTTGCTATCCAATTTTTTCTGAATATATTTTTGTTGCCTTTCCAAGCCTTCCAAACCTTCACTGTACCAATCATGGTTTCCAGGAATGAATATAGGGTTCCCCTTAAATTGGGCCAAGGTCTCCAGTTGTGCATCCATGTTGTTTTTAGCTTCCAGATAGGCTTTGCTGGAATCCTTTTTGGGCATTCCGGCAGGGTAGATATTATCGCCCAAGAAGAGTGCAGTACTATTCTTGTTGGCCTTTTTTAAGGCTATTTGAAAAGCTTGTAGAGCTTCGCTCTTGTCATCCATGGCAGATTTCCCAGCATCCCCGATCAGATAAAAAGTATGTAGTAATTCGCTGTTGCTGGAAATATTCCTTCCAATGGCATCTTCCGTATATTTTGTTTTATATGTGGCGCAGCCAACCAATAGAAAAAGTATTACTATTATTAGGGAATGTTTCCTCATGTACATCTGTTTAGAAATCAAAATTTTGTAATTTGTGGACTATAATTCACTCTTATGTCGGAAATCCTCAAGAAAACTGAAAATTTTGTTGTCGATCTATTAGCTAATAAATTAGACACCAGTTATTTATATCACAATTTGAGTCATACCCAGCGGGTTGTTAAAAGTACTAAAGAATTATTGAATTTTTATAATTTGGGGGAGGAGGAAACCGAAATGCTATTATTGGCAGCTTGGTTACATGATACTGGCTATACCAAAGGTTCGGAGAATCACGAGGAGACTAGTTGTGGCATAGCCCGGGAGTTTTTATCAAGCCAGAATTATGATAAGAAGAAGATAGAAGGTATTTGTGGCCTTATTATGGCAACCAAGAGGTTCTATGAGCCCCAAAACCTACTGGAGGAAATTATTAGGGATGCCGATTGTTCCCATTTTGCGAAAAAGAGCTATATGGAAACTTCGGAGTTACTACGGGAAGAATTGGATATGTTAGGGTTGGCAACCTATACGCAAAAGGATTGGCGTGACGCAAACCTAAAGATGTTCCAAACGGAACAGCGATTTTATACGGATTATGCCCTTCAGAATTGGCAAGAGGAAAAGAATAAGAATATTAGGAGGCTCATTAAAGGGAAAAAAGCGGAGGAAAATTTAGCCAAAAAAGAAAAATTAAAGGCTAAATATAAAAGTGAAAGTCCAGATAGGGGAATACAGACCTTGTTTCGCGTAACTTTAAAAAATCACTTAATGCTCAGTGATATTGCTGACACCAAAGCCAATATCCTTCTTTCCGTAAATGCCATTATTATTTCTTTGGTGTTATCCAATCTTATTACCAAACTGGATAATCCTTCCAATAATTACCTAATCTACCCTACCTTAATCTTTGTTGTTTTTGGTGTAGTGTCCATGGTACTTGCTGTTCTTGCCACACGTCCCAATGTTACTCAAGGTGAATTTACCAAAGAAGATGTAAGGCAACGCAAAGTAAACTTATTGTTCTTTGGTAATTTTCACAAAATGAAGTTAGAGGATTACCAATGGGCTATCAACGAGTTGGTACAGGACAAGGATTACATCTATTCCTCCTTGACCAAAGATTTGTATTATCTAGGACTGGTTTTGAACAGAAAGTACAAGATCCTGAGATGGACCTATTCTATTTTTATATTGGGAATGATTATTTCAGTGATTGCCTTTGTCGTTGCTTTTAAGTACTTTGGCCCGGATCGTGGTATATGACAAAACAGTAGAATGGCTTACTTGTTCAACTCTTGCATTAAGTCTTCGTAGGTATAGGTTCTGCCCTTTTCTATGTGGGACTTGTACAGAATTGAAGCCCTAATGGCCTTTAGGCCCGAAACCCCTTGAAGCCCTTCCAATTCAACTATTTCTACCTTTCCGCTAAAATAACCTTTGGATTTTAGGAATTTAATATAACGTAGGTATTCCAATTCATCCTTTTTCTGGGAATAAACTATAGCAATTTTGCCCGCTTGGGTCAATCTTTCATTGGTACCCTTAATGAAGGATTTATCAATTCGTTTTTTTATAATCTCGTACCTGGCATTGTAGGTGCCGTCTACGTCAAATCGTTTTTCATCCATTCTAAAACGAATGGATAATGAACCGTTATATACCAGAATAAGTGATGCCACATTCAATTGTACCTGTAACTTGGATTTAAGGTCGTAATGCTTGTTTTCCATTTCGCAGATAACCTGCAACTGCCATAATCGGAGATTGTTGAGGTATAGTATATCGAACGCCCTTTCTCCCGTTATTGAATCACCTATGTACATGTTGTGTTCAACGCCATCGGTCTTGTACCGCTCAAAATAATGGGGATACATATCTTGCGCCTCTTCCTGTTTGCTGTCTATCACCGATGCCAACTTTTTGTTGATCAGCATAACGCTTTGATCATAATTTTTTCTATGGTCGTAATAGGAACCGGTTGTCACATCTATTTTATCCTCATAGGAAGCAATTAGATTTTGAATTTTGGTATCGGATTTTTTGATATGGGCGAACACAGGGTTTATTTCTTCTTTTACAAAATCGAAAATGGCTTGCTCGCTATTGGTATGTAGGATTTCTTTGATTTCATCAATGTGGTTGTCCACCCTGAACATAAGTTCTTCATAAATGGGCAATTTATATTTTTTCCAAACCTCGGTCATTATATTTTTAATTTCCGACAACTGGATCATGAGGTCCCTTTGAATAGCGGAATTTCTTTCTTGAGAGGAGTTTTGGATATCTACCTGCCCGTACAAAGGATATACTTCATCAAAGACAATTTCTTTAAAGGAAGGTTGCAACCCTTCTTGGTCTTCTTTTATAAAGCGCTTTGCCTCTTCCTTAAATTTCCAGTACACGGAAGGATGTACCGAAGTACATTCGTTCTGGATAACCGCATCGATTAAATTTTCTTCCTCTTCATGGGACCGCAACACCGCTGAAACAATATAGGGGACCACGTCATCCAATTTCTTGGCACTAACACTATTAAAGTCGTTAGCCTTGTCCGAGACCAATTCCAACACCCCCAATAATTGACCTTCCTTGGCAATGGGTGCCAAAAGGGCACTTTTAATCTTTTGTTCATATAGACCCTTGTAAGGGGGCATGCCCCCAGAGAGTTTATAATGTTTATCTACATCCGATATTACAAAGTAGTTATTTTGATCAATGAGTTTCCGATAGGATTCCTGACAAAGGGATTCATTGCAGGTCTCAACCAATTTATTTTGTAAAATAAAGCTTCGCATACCCATTATAGGGACAACCTCAAACTGCTTTTTAAGGGGATTATAAATGGAAAAACCAATGCGCATATTGGGCATCCCAAACAGCGATTTGAAGGTGTTCTCCACTCCCATAATGAAGTTACCTTCACTTTTGTCATTGATTATGAGGCTCGATTTAATTTCCGAAATGGAATGTTCCGCGGTAACATCGAACATGTTCGATATTACGAAACCCTTACTGATGAAACTGTTGGGTGGAATTTTTTGTTTCCAGAGTTCTACATGTTCTATATTCTCCAAAAGCTCATTGGCGTCTTTCTCGGTTATTTTAGGGGGCTTGCCATTGGGTATGATTTCTATGAAATCGGCATTGTACAAAATCCTGTAATGTCTCATTACTCCCTTGGCATCCGGAATATCATAAAAAAACGGCCTTTTAAAATCGAACTTAAACCCGTAATAAAAGTTGAGGATTACCACACAGGCCATGATATAACTTACTTCTTCTTCCTGGTTCCTAATTTCCGGGGCAAAATTTGGTCCTGCCGCTTCCAAAATTTGTTCAAAACGTTTGCTGGAATTAAAGGTGATGTTGGTATAAGGGGTGGTAGCTGTTTTTATTTCATTGTTGGTAAGCACCGAGGAAAACAAATCCTGTAAAATAATTTGTATGACTTCTTTGTGTTTTTCCAATAGCGACATGTCCGTGAAACCATTGCGTAGTTCAGGAAAAGGTGCCTGTGCATTTAATATATACTTGGCTTTGGAGGCTGAAAATAAATCCTCGCTTTCTGCCATTTCATCATATTGCTTCAACAATTTGTCGAAGCTTATGTGATGTTCCAGCGGTGATATTTTATCCGTGAATCCCTTCATTGCTATTGTTAGTCCAAGTATTGAACGTAAAATTACAAAAGAAAATGCTTACTTTCATTTTTTGGTGAATTATGGAAAAGACTTCTTTTTTTAGGATATTTAACCTTTTAATTCCCGATGGATGAATTTTCTGGGAATATACACAAGGTTGTTTTGAGTAATCCCGACCTCCTAGACCTATAAAATATTTAACTTAATATAAAAAGAAATGTCCTCATTTACCAGATTATCCAGGGCCTACAAGAATGCCAAAATCCTGCCTTTTGACGATACTTCCAAAATTATAATGTTTAGTGATTGCCATAGGGGCGATAGTAGTTTCGCGGACGAATTTGCCAATAATCGAAATATTTATTTTCATGCATTAAGGCATTATCTTAATGAGGGCTTTACGTATTGTGAATTGGGGGACGGTGATGAGCTTTGGGAAAATCTTTCCTTTGATTCCATTTTTGCGGCACATAAAAATGTTTATAAACTTTTGAAGCAGTTCCATTTGGAAAAAAGGCTCCATATGATATGGGGGAATCATGACATGGTATACAAGGACCCGGCTTATGTAAAGAGCAACTTGTCATACTATTTTGAACCTATTGATGATTGCAACAAGGAATTGTTTGAGGATATTAACTATCACGAGGCTATAGTTTTAAAACATAAAGTTAGCGGGCAAGAATTATTATTGACCCATGGGCATCAGGCAGATTGGTGGAACTATACCTTTTGGCGTTGGGGCAGATTCCTGGTACGTGTACTTTGGAAACCTTTGCAGGTATGGGGCATTGCGGACCCTACGAGTCCTGCCAAAAATTACAAGGAACTTATCAAAATTGAAAGGCGTATAAAAAAATGGATCGTGGCGCATAACGGGTTGTTGACCATAGTGGGCCATACCCACAGGCCACGTTTTCCCGTCCCTGGCGATATTCCGTTTTTTAATGACGGAAGCTGTGTACATCCCCGTAGCATTACAGGGCTGGAAATTCAGAAAGGGACCATCGCCCTTATTAAATGGGAAATCGCTACCAAGGATGACGGAACTTTGCAGATCGTCAGGGTTTTACTGGAAGGACCACAACAGTTGAGCAATTATGCCATGGAGAAATCTTAAACTATCTATTCCCATAGAATTTAGTGTATAAAATAAAGGTAGGTTCTATGTCCCAATTATTGTAGCCTAAAGGTAATTGGGATTGTATAGGGAACCTTAACAGCCCTTCCCCTTTGCTTGCCAGGTGTCATTTGTGGTAAGGCGGCTATTATCCGGTGGGCTTCCTTTTCCAACATTTTGTCAGGCCCCCGGGTTTTAATATTCGTTATATAACCGGTATTGTCTATAATAAATTGTACATATACCTTGCCTTCAATACCCAATTCCACTGCAACATCGGGATAGGTAAATTGTTTCATAATGTGCTCTTGAATTTTTTTCTGAAAGCAAGCTTTCTGGGCTTCGTTGGAGGTTTCCTTACATCCAGGAAAAACGGGAACGTTTTCTATCACGGCGAAGGGCACTTCAATATCTTCCTCTTCTTCCTCCACTACTGCTATATCTTCGACCATTAAGGTAACCTCCTCTACTATTGTTTCCTGATTTATTTCTGTACTTTGAATCACCGTTTCCTCTATTTCTGCCACATCCTCTACAATTTCAATAACTTCTGGGGCTGCTGGTGGGGGCGGGGGCGGAGGTAAGTTTGAGGTTTCTACAACAGGTACTTTTTCCTCCAAATAATCTGTTACAGTCAACTGCTCAATGGCTGTATTTTCTTTGGGGTACGTTTTTAACTCCAACGCCCGCCATACTACAAATAGTACTATTACAAGGCCAATTACAAAGAAAAGTCCACTTTTTCTGTTTAAATCTGCCCTAGGATATTTTTTTGGTTCCATGACACAGTATTTTAATACATAAGTTAACCAGTAATTAGGTAAATTCATATGACTTATATCAGTTGTGCCAATATTTTTCTATACAATTTTTCGTAGCTGAATGAATTGTTCGAAGGGTGAAATGGACCCTTATTAAGAGGCTATTTTATTTTGCCTGGGCCATAGGGAGTTTTAATAAGCCTTGGATAATTGGTCACGAAGAAATTTTTCACCATTTCTCAGGAATAATAATTATCCCAACTTGCGATTGCATGTGCCAACGGGCACCTTGTTGGGTACTGGGAACAAATTTGTGAAGTGAACGTTTCAGGTTGGGCATATTTTCGTTATTTTTAATGAAAATGTAGCATTGAAAAAATATAATATGAAGTTGTTTTGGGTTGTTTTGGGATTGGCACTTTTGTCGTGCAAGGGTGAGAACAAGGTAAGGTCGGTGATAGTTGATGAGGCCGAATTGGGACTTTATCAGGATGCCCATCGTCCGCAATTTCATTTTACACCAGCGGAAAAATGGATGAACGATCCTAATGGTTTGGTGTACAATCAAGGCGTGTACCATCTATTTTATCAATATTATCCTGAAGATATTGTTTGGGGTCCCATGCATTGGGGTCATGCAATAAGCAAGGATATGGTGTATTGGGAAAATAAGCCGATAGCTTTATTCCCTGATGAGCACGGCTATATTTTCTCGGGAAGTGCTGTGGTGGATACCGATAATTCTTCCGGTTTAGGTAGTTTGGGCAATCCTCCCTTGGTGGCCGTATTTACCTATCACGATCTGGTAGGTGAAAAAGCGGGTAAAGATGACTTTCAGACCCAGGGGATTGCCTATAGTTTGGATAATGGGGAAACTTGGTCTAAATATGAAGGTAATCCCGTTATAGAAAATGAAGGAATAAGGGATTTTAGAGATCCCAAAGTCTTTTGGAATAATAAAACGGGCAATTGGACCATGTTATTGGTGGCGGGAGACCATCTCCAAATTTGGCAATCCCCGGATCTAAAGGATTGGGAGAAGGTGAGTGAGTTTGGGAAGGAACAAGGCGCTCATGGTGGAGTTTGGGAATGTCCGGATTTATTTCCATTAAAGGTGGAAGGCACTGACTTGGAAAAATGGGTACTCCTGATCAGCATTAACCCAGGGGCTCCCAACGGAGGCAGTGGAACCCAATATTTTGTTGGGGATTTTGATGGTAGGGTATTTACTAGCGACCAAAAGGAACATAAATGGATAGATTGGGGTGCGGATAATTATGCAGGGGTAACCTATAACAATGCACCCAACAATGACCGAATTTTTATTGGTTGGATGAGCAATTGGGCCTACGCCCAAGAGACTCCTACTGAAAAATGGCGTAGTGCCATGACGCTGCCCAGAAAACTTAGTCTGCACCAAATAAATGATGGGTTTCAATTGTTCAACTATCCACTGCAAAGTGTCGATAAAATCAGGGATTCAGGGACCCAAGTTGATATCTTTATAGATGCCCAATCGGATAAGTCGCTAACTTTTGATCATTTTGATAGTTCCGAAGTAAAATTCAAGACCAGTTCAAAAGCGTTCAGGCTGGACTTTCAAAATAGTTTGGGCGAGAATTTTAATGTGATCCTGGATGCTGAAAATCAACAATTTATTTTAGATAGGTCCCGATCTGGAAAAGTTGATTTTGATGGGGATTTTGCCCAAAATGTTCAGACTATGCCAATCCCCGATATGCCTAGTGAAGATTATGAAGTACGTATCCTGATGGATTGGTCCTCGGTGGAAATTTTTATAAACGGTGGGCAATATGTAATGACCTCCCAGATCTTTCCAAACGAATTTTACCGGACCTTGATGATCTCCAATCCAACGGATATGGAATTGGAATTGGATGAATTTACAATAAGCCCCTTAAAGTCTATCTGGTAGGGGCACATAAAGTACTCCCGTGCCGATCCTTCCTTTGGCCTATGATATCAATATTTATAGATTTGAAATAACGCTTGTTATTAATCATAAACACGCCTTGTGTTTTTTTGTTTTATAGGAAACATCAGGGACAATTATTTGATTTTATGTTAATCACTGTTAAATAAAGTTTAACTATTCTTAAAAATAAGTCATAAGAATTAGATTTGTTAGAGTCTTGTTAATGTTTTTGCAATTGGTTGTTATCTCCAGAAAATTATGAAAATAAAATACATCGTTTATACTATAATGCTAATTGGCTTGGGAGGTTTGATAACCTATCGTATTATGCAAAATAGTGAGGCAGGTAAATCAAGTAGTGCGGCCACCAATAGAACGGTCCCAATGGTTTCTGGAATGATTCTTCGTCCCCAAGTGTTTAATGATAATATTTCCCTTTCGGGTACCTTGGAGGCCAATGAGCAAATTGAGATACGAAGTGAGGTGTCCGGTGTTGTTGAAAGCATCAATTTTGTGGAAGGTAGCAAGGTTTCTCAAGGGCAGGTGTTGTTCCGGGTGAACGATATTGAATTGCAGGCTCAATTGTCCAAAGTACGGACCGCCCAAAAACTGGCCGCAGAAAATGAAAGACGGGCAAAGCTTCTGTTGGAAAAGCAGGCCATAAGCCAAGAGGAATATGATATTGCAAGCGCCGATTTCCAATCCGCCAGTGCAGAATCGGAATTGATATCCGCACAATTATCAAAAGCAACGGTTCGTGCCCCGTTTTCTGGTATAATAGGACTTCGTTCCATTTCGAAAGGGACCTATGTTAGTCCGGAAACTGCCGTAGCCAAATTGGTGAATACCGACCAGCTAAAGATTACGTTTTCCATTCCTGAAAAATACGCCGCACAAATAAAAGTGGGTACTTCCTTCACTTTCACAACGGCCAATTTCAGGGAAGAATATAGTGCAAAAATATATGCGATTGAACCAGAAGTAGAGGTTGCCACAAGAACCTTAAAAATGAGGGCAACGGCCGAAAATCCTGGGGGTAAACTTTTTCCAGGCGCTTTTGCCAATGTAATACTGCCCTTGGAAACGGTGAATGATGCCTTATTGGTGCCCAGTGAATCTTTGATTCCAGTTCAGAATGGCAAGAAAATATTTATTGTGGAGAATGGCCTGGCCAAGGAGATGGATGTGGAAATAGGAGCTAGGACGGGAAGTTCTGTAAGAATCGTATCTGGGTTAAAGGCTGGGGATACTGTCTTAACGTATGGTGTAATGGCCTTGAAGAATGGTTCGCCCGTAAAAGTACTGTTAAAGGAAAACGAACCAATGACTGTGGCACAATGAATCTATCAACCATAAGCATAAAGCGTCCGGTACTAACTATAGTGATGAATCTTACAATAATTCTATTTGGAATTATTGGCTTCAATTATTTGGGTGTACGGGAATTCCCTTCCATAGATCCAGCTCAAGTATCGGTTCGTACAAATTATTCAGGGGCAAATGCCGATATTATAGAATCGCAGATTACCGAACCCTTGGAAAAGGCTATTAATTCAATTGACGGTATAAGAAACCTTACATCCTCCAGTATTCAGGGGTCCAGTTCCATAAGTATAGAGTTCAATCTTGATAAAAACCTGGAAGATGCAGCCAACGATGTCCGCGATAAGGTTTCACAAGCCGTACGAAGTCTGCCCGATGATCTGGATGCGCCTCCAGTAGTTTCAAAATCGGATGCCGATGCGGATAGAATTCTTTCGATGACCATTCAGAGCGATGGAAAAAACATACTGGAACTTTCGGATTATGCCGAAAATGTGATATCCCAAAGAATAGAGACCATACCAGGGGTAAGCAGTGTTCAAATATGGGGACAGCGCCGGTATGCAATGCGTTTGTGGATAGACCCTTTTAAACTGGCGTCCTACGGTCTAACGGTTGCGGATGTGCGCCAAGCCTTGTTGGCCCAGAACGTAGAGCTGCCATCGGGCAAATTAACAGGTGATAATACCGAAATAACGGTAAAAACCATTGGTAACCTAAATACTGAGGACGGTTTCAACAATATTATTATCAGGGCCGATGGCGAAAAATTGGTGCGGCTAAGCGATATAGGCAAGGCCTCTTTGGAGGGCGAGAACATGGAAACCAAGATGAGCGATTCAGGTCAGCCCATGGTCGCTATCGCGGTAGTGCCACAGCCGGGTACAAATTACCTTGAAATTGCCGATAGATTTTACCTTGAGTACGAAAAGCTTAAAAAGGATCTGCCCGAAGGTTTCAAATTAAACATTGTAATAGATGACACTGTATTTGTTAGAAAGGCGGTTACAGAGGTTGCTGAAACACTTTTAATATCCATTATCTTGGTTATCCTGGTCATTTACCTATTTTTTAGAAATTGGTCAATGGCACTACGCCCATTGGTGGATATACCGGTATCCTTGATAGCCACATTCTTTATTATGTGGTTGTTCGGATTTTCTATCAATGTCCTAACGCTTTTGGCCATCGTGCTTGCTACAGGGCTCGTTGTAGACGACGGAATTGTGGTAACCGAAAATATATATAAAAAGGTGGAGGCCGGGATGAGTCCGATCGAGGCAGCTATAAAAGGATCCAACGAAATTTTCTTTGCGGTCATTTCAATATCCATTACCCTCGCAGCGGTTTTTCTTCCTGTTATTTTTCTGGAAGGTTTTGTAGGGAGATTATTTAGGGAATTTGGGGTTGTCCTGGGAGCGGCAGTACTGGTGTCGGCATTTGTTTCCCTGACCCTGACCCCAATGCTCAATGCCTATCTAATTAAACCCGGTAAGCAGAGCCATTCAAAATTTTACAATTTTACGGAACGGTATTTTGTAAAAATGAATGAATCCTATGCGGCTTCACTTCGTGTTTTTATGAAAAGAAAATTGTTGAGTTTTCCAATATTGTTGGCATGTATTGGGCTTATTGCCCTTTTCTATGGCCTACTCCAAAAGGAAACGGCGCCTTATGACGACCGTAGTTTTATTCGGCTCAGTGTAACTGCCCCTGAAGGATCATCTTATGAATATATGGATCGTTTAATGGATGACATCACCGATCTAATTAACGATTCTGTTCCGGAAAAGAAAGTGAGTTTGGTACTTACGTCTCCCGGTTTTGGTACATCTGCCGTGAACAGCGGAAGAGCAAATATTGCTCTGGTAGACCCAACGGAACGGGATCGATCACAAAAGGAAATTGCAGATGATCTTGCTATATGGGCCAAATCTTATGTGGGTGGCAAATCCAATGTATCCGAAAGGCCCACCATAGCTGTAAATCGGCGTGGAGGCCCTCCTATACAGTATATTATCCAAGCCCAAAATTTTAAAAAGCTGGAGGAGAAGATTCCTGAGTTTATGCAGGAAGCCGAAAAAAACGAAACCTTTTCCTTTACAGACGTAAACCTGAAATTTGATAAGCCCGAACTTTATGTTACCATCAATAGGGAAAAAGCGGAAAGTCTGGGCGTATCCGTTTTGGATGTAGCGCAAACATTGCAATTGTCCCTCAGCGGTCAAAGGTTTGGGTATTTTTTAATGAACGGGAAACAATATCAGGTTATAGGCCAATTCGATAAAAAGGACCGAGACGCCCCATTGGACCTTACTTCCATTTTTGTAAAAAATAGTGATGGCCTGTTGATTCAATTGGACAATCTGGTATCGACCACGGAACACAGTAGTC
Organism: Arenibacter flavimaris; assembly: GCF_030291335.1. Taxonomy (NCBI): domain Bacteria; kingdom Pseudomonadati; phylum Bacteroidota; class Flavobacteriia; order Flavobacteriales; family Flavobacteriaceae; genus Arenibacter; species Arenibacter flavimaris. Next base: position 69,667 of record NZ_JASWIM010000003.1, on the reverse strand, counting down.
CGCCCCAATTGTTTCACAACAATAGGTATATGTCGGCAACAGTCTCTGCAAATTTGGCACCAGGAAAGAGTCTAAGTGATGGCATAGATGCCATGGAAGAAATAAGGGAGAAAGTACTGGATGATAGCTTTACTACGGATTTAGGAGGTGAATCCAGAGATTTTGTAGAGAGCAGTTCCAATACCTTGTTTGCATTCGGTCTTGCCCTCTTGCTTATCTTTCTCATATTGGCCGCCCAATTTGAAAGTTTTATAGACCCTATAATTATAATTTTAACGGTTCCAATGGCGGTAGCCGGGGCCATGTTCTCCTTGTGGCTTTTTGGACAGACTTGGAATATTTTCAGCCAAATAGGCACCATTATGCTCATTGGCCTGGTTACCAAAAACGGAATTTTAATCGTGGAATTCGCCAACCAACTTAGGGAGGAGGGTATGTCTAAAATGGAGGCCATTTTAAAAGCCTCGGAATCCCGGTTGCGGCCCATTCTTATGACCAGTCTAACCATTGCCCTAGGAGCCATGCCAATTGCACTTTCTTTAGGGGCTGCCTCTGCCAGTCGTATCGGTATGGGGGTAGTTATAATTGGAGGAACCATGTTCTCTTTGGTACTAACTTTATTTGTTATTCCAGCTTTGTACTTCTTGTGGTCTAGGGAGAGAAAGCAGCATCCGGAGTTTAAAGCCTTAGAAGCCCATTAACATGAACAACTATAATTACGCCGCCATACTTTTTGCCTTCTTTGGTTTAACCAGTTTAATGGGTGCACAGGAGATTCTTAGGGTTGAGGAAGCCGTACAAATTGCATTGGAAAACAATTATCAAATTAAGATTGCGTCCAATGAACTACAAATAGATGGGATTTCTGTAAGTCCCGCCAATGCAGGGATGCTTCCTCAAGTTAAGCTTAATCTAACAGACAATAATAGCATTCAAAATCTGACTCAGACCCGGTCCGACGGAAACGTGGTGGAAAGGGATAATGCCAAGAACAATAGCCTCAACTATGGTGTGGCCATGGACTGGACGCTGTTTGATGGGCTAAGGATGTTCGCGGACTATGAGCAACTTAAGGAAACCCATAAATTAGGGGAGGCCCAATTAAAACAGGTTATTCTTAACAAGGTGGGTGAGGTTATGATTACTTATTTTGACCTGGTGCAGCAGAAACAGCAACTCATGGCATTGGATAGCACCATTATTATTTCGAAACAACGGGTTGATCTGGCATATAACCGTTTCACAATAGGAAAAGCTTCCAAGTTGGAGGTGTTGAATGCCCAGGTGGATCTAAATACGGATGAAACCTTGATGCAACGGCAGAAGGAATTATATGTGAATACAAAAGTTAAATTGAACCAGTATCTCGCCAGGGATTTGAAAATTGATTTTGAGGTAGTCACAGAAATTTTTGTAGACCAAGGATTGGTGTTGCCTGAACTGGAAACCCTAGTAGAGAAGGAAAATCCAGCTATACAAGTAGAATTGATCAATAAGAGAATCAGTGAATTGGAATTAAAACAGACCAAGGCCTTGCGTTACCCAACAATCTTTGCAAGCACTGGGTATAATTTTGGACGCTCGGAATCCAGTTTGGGATTTACTACAAGTTCAAATTCAAGAGGGTGGAACTATGGTTTTGGTGCAAGTCTAAATGTCTTCGACGGATTTAATCAAAATCGCAATGAGAAAATAGCCAAGATTCAAATTGAAAATGCGGAGGTGGCCATTGCCCAACGAAAACAGGAATTAATGTCCGTGGTAAACACTACCTATCAAACCTACCTGACCAATATTAGCCTAATTGAATTGGAAGGAAAAAATGAGGCAATTGCACAGGAGAATATGGAAATTACTGTGGAAAAATATAGAATCGGTATCATCCCAACCATTGAATTTAGGACGGCCCAATTAAATTATATCAATGCAAAGGTGCGCCATAGCAATGCCAAATTTCAGGCAAAGTTGTCAGAAATTATCCTTAAGCAGCTTGCAGGGAATTTAGTCTTGTAATTTTCTTAAATTCGGGGGCCAGGGTTATTGGTCCTATTTTAACACAAGATTTGGGTTAAGTGGGGCGTCCTTGCTTATTTCGTTTTTTGTAAACAACAAACATGAACAGATGAAACGCCGATTATTTTTCAAAAATGCCGCCTCAGCATCCATTGGGTTGGGACTAACTAAGTATTCAACAAGTGGAACAACCACAAATTCCTCAGAAAAAGACATTCAATTTTGTGTTACGGTAGAGGAAAACAAACTTCAGTTTTTTTCGGATGCCATTAAAGAGCCCGTAAAAATTGTACATATAGCCGACACCCATCTTTTTAGGGACGATGATCGCGGAATTCCATACAAGAGGTACAGTGGGCGTATGGCCAAAGCCTATAATCAGACCAAGCATTTTAAAACAGGGGAATTGATCAACCCTGAATTGGCATTTGAGGCAGCCTTGAATTTTGCTAAGGAGTCCCAAGCGGACTTAATTACCCTGATCGGTGATATTTTTAGTTTTCCATCCGAAGCAGCCATAGAATGGGTAACAGCTAAACTTAAAGAAGTGGGTATTCCTTATATCTATGTTGCTGGCAATCATGATTGGCATTATGAGGGTATGGAAGGTCCATTGGAAGATTTAAGGGACACATGGATAAATAAAAGATTGCTTTCCTTGTATCAAGGCAATCATCCATTAATGGCGGCATATGATGTCAAAGGAATTCGATTCTTGGCCATTGACAATTCTACCTATCAAATAAGTAAGGAACAGTTGAATTTTTTTAAAGAACATGTTGCCAGCAATGTTCCTTTGATACTTTTGGTGCATATACCTATGTACGCTCCAGGGAAATCCATTGGTTTTGGATGCGGTAATCCGGATTGGGGAGCTTTTTCCGATAGAAATTTTGAGTTGGAAGGACGACTTAGGTGGCCAGAATCGGGACATTCCAAGACGACCTTTAATTTTCATAAGGCAGTGTTTTCGGCACCAAATCTCATGGGTATATTTTCAGGACATATTCATCGATTTTCATTGGAATCGCTAAAGGGAAAACCTCAAATAGTAAGCGATGATAATGCCAGTGGAGGATATTTGGATGTAAATTTTATGCCCTTGGAACCAAAGGATCGGTCTCTTATTTTTTAGGATTCAAATTATCGCAATTAAAGTTTTGAAGAGTGAATGTATAATAGTTAAAAAGAAAGAATGTTTGGAATCTATCATCAATTGAACGTAAAAAATTATGCTATTAGGTTAATCCTATGTCTGTCTCTGGGATTTGTGACTTTAATGGCAAATGGTCAGACCAAGAAATACGATATTGTTATTTATGGCGGAACTTCCGCAGGTGTAGCCGCTGCCCTGCAGAGTAGTAGAATGGGCAAGTCCGTAGTGCTTATAGAACCTACCAATCGTATAGGAGGTCTTACCACTGGGGGCCTTGGCCAGACAGATATTGGGAACAAGCAGGCCATTGGTGGGATTTCCAGGGAATTTTATGAGAACATCAAAAAATATTACGACAATCCCAAAAATTGGAAATGGGAGAGGAGATCGGAGTACAAGGATGGAGGTCAGACCCGTACCGAAGAGGGGGAACCGACCATGTGGACCTTTGAACCTTCGGCAGCTCTTGAAGTATATAGGGCCTTGATGGACAATGAGAAAATAAAAATGGTATACAACGAACGGTTGAACCGGGAAACGGGGGTCAAAAAAGTAGATGGCAAAATTGAGTCGATCACCATGGAAAGCGGCAAGACCTTTAAGGGGAAGGTGTATTTGGACACCACTTATGAAGGGGATCTTATGGCTTCTGCCGGGGTTTCCTATGCCGTGGGCAGGGAAAGCAACGAGCAATATGGGGAGACCTTGAACGGGGTACAGGCCAACAGCATAAATACCTCCTTGACTGGGCTTGTTTCAAAAAATGCCTTCAACCACAATTTTATTCCCGGGGTGGATCCCTATGTCATAAAAGGGGATCCTACAAGTGGCCTTTTACCAAATGTCAATGAAAAACCGGGTTTGGAGGGCGAAGGCGATAAAAAGATTCAGGCCTACTGCTTTAGGATGTGCCTGACCGATCATCCGGAAAACCGCATCCCCTTCCAAAAGCCAGCAAATTATGATGAGGTCAATTATGAACTGCTTTTTCGTAATTACGAGGCCAGAAAGGGTCCCATTAGGGAGATGTATGGCTATGGAAGTTCGTTATTGCCTTGGATAAACTCAAGTATGCCCAATAGAAAAACGGATACGAACAACAAGTTTGGCTTTTCTACCGATTATATCGGCAGGAACTATGACTATCCAGAGGCCTCCTATGCGGAACGTGAAAAGATCATAGAGGAGCATAGGAACTACCAGATGGGGCTTATGTGGACTCTGGCCAATCATCCAAGAATTCCGGAAGAAGTGCGTGAAGAAGCTTCCAGATGGGGTACTACCAAGGATGAATTTGAAAGGGCCGATGGGTGGCAGCAACAACTTTATGTACGGGAAGCCAGGAGGATGATCAGTGATTACGTGATGACCCAAAAAAATTGTGAGGCATTGGTAGTGGCCGAGGATGCCATAGGATTGGCCGCCTATGGTATGGATTCCCATAATGTACAGCGATATGTGGATGCCAATGGTTTTGTTCAAAATGAGGGCAATGTAGAGGCACATGGCTTTAAGCCCTATCCCATTAGCTACAGGTCCTTGGTGCCCAAAAAGGAAGAATGTACCAACCTAATTGTACCGGTCTGTGTAAGTTCCACACACATTGCCTTTGGATCTATCCGTATGGAGCCGGTATTTATGGTCCTGGGGCAATCGGCGGCTACAGCAGCAGCTCTGGCCATAGATGGCAATACCCATGTTCAGGATGTGCGCTATGCCAAACTAAAGGAGCAACTCCTTAAAGATGGTCAAAGAATAAAATAAGTTGTAATTTCCCACTAGACCCAGTTCAACAACCAAAAAAATGAAGCAAAAAAGACAGCCTTTTAATTTTACCCTTATCCTGGTATTTGTTGGAATGATTGGACTCACAGGGTGCAAACAGTCCGTAGAAAAGAGTAGCACGGTAGCTACGGCAGATATCATTATTTACGGTGGTACTTCCGCGGCTATTTCCGCGGCGGTGGAAGCAAAGCGGTCCGGGAAATCGGTTGTTGTGGTGTCGCCCGATACCCATTTGGGGGGACTGTCCTCGGGTGGGCTGGGCTTTACCGACACAGGGGATAAGAGTGTTATAGGTGGGCTGGCCAGGGAGTTCTACCATAGGGTCTGGCAACATTACAATACGGAAGAGGCCTGGGTCTGGCAAGAAAAAGAGGAATATGGCAATAAGGGTCAAGGTACCCCTGCCATGGACGGGGAGAACAGGACCATGTGGATCTTTGAACCACATGTGGCGGAAAAGGTATTTGAGGAGTTGGTACGGGAAGAACAGATCAGGGTAGATCGTGATGAATGGTTGGATAGGGAAAACGGGGTAAAGATGAAGGATGGAAACATAGTTTTAATTACCACCCTATCAGGAAAAACGTATTCAGGTAAAATGTTCTTGGACACTACCTATGAAGGGGATCTAATGGCCGCAGCAGGCGTTAGTTATCATGTGGGCAGGGAAGGCAGGGAAGTTTATGGGGAAGAATGGAATGGGGTGCAGACCGGGGTCTTGCACCATAAGCATTGGTTCCGATCGGACATTTCCCCTTATGTAGTTCCAGGAGACCCTAGCAGTGGTCTTTTGCCCAAGGTGTCAGGAGAGAATCCTGGTGAAAGGCACAGCGGTGATGATAAGATCCAAGCCTATTGTTTTAGAATGTGTATGACAGATCATCCTGAAAATAGGATTCCTTTTCCAAAACCAGAAGATTACGATTCCTTGAATTATGAACTCCTGGCCCGGGTCTTGGAAACGGGAAGAAAGGATTGGTTCGAAAAGTTTGATCCCATACCAAACCACAAAACCGATACCAATAACCACGGTCCTTTTAGTAGTGATAACATTGGTATGAATTACGACTATCCGGAGGCCACTTATGAAAGAAGAAATGAGATCATAAAGGAGCATGAAAATTATCAAAAGGGATTGCTCTGGTTTGTTGCCAATGACCCTAGGGTACCGGAAGATATACGGACCGAAATGCAAAAATGGGGTTTGGCCAAGGATGAATTTATAGATAATGACCACTGGCCACATCAGATATATGTAAGGGAGGCCAGGCGTATGGTCGGGGAGTTTGTCATGACAGAGAAGGAGCTTTTAAAGAAAAGTCCCACTCCCAATCCGATCGGTTTGGGATCTTATACCATGGATTCACATAATGTACAACGCTATGTAACACCTGAGGGCTTTGTACAGAATGAAGGGGATATAGGGGTGGGGACCAATGGTCCTTACACCATTTCTTATGGATCTTTGGTGCCAAAGAAGGAAGAATGTAAGAACCTCCTGGTGCCGGTTTGCGTTTCTTCGAGCCATATCGCCTTTGGCTCTATTAGAATGGAACCTGTATTTATGATTTTGGGTCAATCGGCTGCTGCTGCGGCCGTGTTGGCAATTGATGAAAATACTGCTGTTCAGGATGTTGATTACCATAAGCTTAAAGACGTTTTGCAGGCTAAGGGTCAAATTGTGGAATGATGTTGTCTTATATTTATGGTAGTATAAAATTATAATAGTAATTTCTCCAAATTAATGAAATAACAAAATGACTTATTCCAAATTATTTTTAAAGCATGCCTCTATATTCGCTATTGTAGGTCTTCTGACATTTCCTCTTGCTTCCCAAACCCCAAAAGGGGAAAAAGAGGGAGGAAAAATGTTGAATTATATTTTTGAAGGAGGAAAAGAAGGTTATCAGTGTTTTCGGATTCCTGCGGTGGTCACTACGGTAAAGGGTGCTATCTTGGCTTTTGCGGAGGGTAGGAAAAATGGCTGTAGCGATACCGGAAGTATCGATTTGGTAATGAAGCGGTCAACAGATGGAGGTGAAACTTGGGGTAAATTGGAAGTACTGTGGCACGATGAAGGAAATACCTGCGGAAACCCTTCACCTGTAGTAGATCGTACAACAGGGGATATTTTTTTATTGTCTACCTGGAATTTGGGAGAAGACCATGAATCGGAAATTATAGCCCAAAAGAGCAAGGACACTCGTAGGGTATTTGTGCTAAAATCTGAAAATGACGGTAAGAGTTGGAGTAGGCCTGTGGAAATCACTACCGATGTAAAACTACCCAATTGGACATGGTATGCTACAGGACCAGGGTCGGGTATTCAAATTCTTGGAGGCAAGTATAAGGATAGGTTGGTGATAGCCAGTGATCATATTGAGGCGGTAACCAAAAAGTATTATTCACATACCATTTTTTCCGATGATCACGGTGCTACCTGGGAGTTGGGAGGAAGTACTCCCCTTGATCAGGTAAACGAATGTGAGGTAGTGGAACTTTCCGATCACAGACTCCTGCTCAATATGCGTAATTATGATCGGCAGATGAGCAGCAGACAACTTGCCTATAGCGATGACGGAGGGGAATCGTGGAAGGATATGTACCATCATGAGTCTTTGATAGAACCAATTTGTCAGGCCAGTACCTTGCGATTTGATTTTATGGGTCAGGTTTATATCCTTTTCACCAATCCGGCCGATATTAAAAATAGAATAAATATGACGCTGAGGCTTAGTAGCGATGATGGAAAATCTTGGCCCATTGAAAAACAAATATTCCCAGGCCCTTCGGCTTATTCGGATTTAACAGCTAGGGATGGGGAAAGTCTTGGTATTTTGTACGAAGGTGGGCGGGACAGTGCCTATCAGGGAATCATATGGGAGACAGTAAATATAAGGGAACTCCTTGGGGAGTAATGCCCTTAAGACAGATCTATTGGAGAGCAAAGGTTGACGAAAAGTTGAAAAAGACGATAAAATAAAAAAGCCCTTGATAATCAAGGGCTTTTGAGGTGGTGCCTCCAGGAATCGAACCAGGGACACATGGATTTTCAGTCCATTGCTCTACCAACTGAGCTAAGGCACCAAACGCTGTAAGCGGGTGCAAATATAAATTCAAATTTAGGATATACAAACAAAAATGAAAAAAAAGGCTTTTGTTTTTTTAAGTTTTTTGATCTTTACAGTATGAACTTGATTGTAGATGTGGGTAATACCCTAATAAAAATGGCGGTTTTCGATAGTGATAAAATCATTTCCTATCGAAAAATTCCAATGGCAGATTTTGCAAAAAATGTGAAATCAATTTTTTCCGAGTACTTTCTCATACAAAATGCCATTGTTTCCAACGTAGGAGCAATTGGCCATGAGGAAATAGCCATGTTATGCGTCTTTTGTAAAGTTCATGTCCTTAGTTCCACCTCCAAAACCCCTTTTAAAAATTCCTATGCCACTCCCCAGACCTTAGGTGTAGACCGGATTGCCCTGGCTACAGCAGCCTTTTATCATAACCCTAAAGGAAACACCTTGGTCATAGATGCGGGCACTTGTGTTACCTATGATGTAGTTAACGACTACGGAGAATATTTGGGCGGAGCCATATCACCGGGAATAACCATGAGATACAAGGCCATGCACGAACAAACTTCCAAATTGCCTTTGTTGAAAAAAAAAGCCATTGTGGATTTTATTGGAAACACTACTGAAACAAGCATGCATAGTGGTGTAGTCAACGGTATTTGCAATGAAATTGATGGGGTTATTGATCAATATCGGGGTAGATTTGTCAATTTAACAGTTATTTTAACAGGAGGTGATGCTCAATTTTTGTCAAAACGATTAAAAAATACCATATTTGCGCATTCTAAATTTCTCCTGTTGGGGTTATACCATTTGTTAGAATACAACAAGCGCTAGATGATCAAAAATATTATTATTGCAATTTTATGCATAACTTCGGTAAGCATATATGCTCAGAATAGTACTGCTTCCCCTTATTCCTATTTTGGTGTTGGGGATTTAAGGGCTACAGGCACAGTGGAGAATCAAATGATGGGCGGGTTGAGTGTTTATACGGATAGTATTCACATTAGCCTTAATAACCCCGCTGCATATAGTAAGCTGAGGTTGACGACCTATACTGCAGGGATGTCCCGAAAAAATTACAGGTTTGAAAGTAATGATCTAAAGGAAAATGCCTCTATCTCAAATTTGGACTATTTGTCTTTAGGGTTTAATCTGGGCAAGGGCTTTGGTTTTGGCTTTGGTATTATGCCCTACTCATCCGTAGGGTACAATTTTCAATCCGAAAGAACTTCTTCCCAAGGATCGGTATTGGAATCGTTTAACGGTGAAGGAGGGTTAAACCGGGTGTATATCTCTGTTGGATATGAACTTTTCAAAAACCTAAGTATAGGAGTTACCAGTAATTTTAATTTTGGGAACCAGAATACCAATAGCTATCAGACTATTGAAGATGTGCAGTTAGGGTCTTTCAATAGGATAGAATCTAGAATAAAGGGCTTCGACTTTAATTTTGGAGCTAGTTTTACACCGACCATCGACGAAAAACATACTCTTTTTACCAGCCTTGTAATAAACACCCAGGCCAATTTGGTTTCCGAAAATACTAGGACCATAGGTTCCTTTTCCACTGTTAGTGGTAGGGATATTGAAGTTTTGGAAGTGGATTTGGAAGCGCAGGGTTTGGCGCGTACAGGGGTGCAGATCCCAACCACCGCCACATTGGGGTTAGGTTATGGCCAGGATAGAAAGTGGTTCTTGGGGGCCGAGTACAGTTTTCAGGGATTGAGCTCTTTTGAGAACGAGCTTTCGCCTTCCAGTAATTTGGAATACAAAAATGCCCAGACTTACCGGCTTGGAGGATATTATATCCCCGATTACACTTCATTTACAAGTTATTTGAAAAGGGTTACCTATAGGGCCGGAGCAAAGGCCTCCAAATCGGGAATAGTGGTAGATAATAAGGAGATTAATGATTTTGGCATAACTTTTGGAATAGGTTTACCACTGGGACGTAATCTTTCAAATATTAACCTTGGCTTTGAACTTGGAAAAAGAGGAACCAAATATGGGGACTTGGTTGAGGAAAATTATTTCAAAGTTAATGTGGGCCTATCATTAAACGATAAATGGTTCATACCGAGAAAAATTAATTAAAAATTATTACTTTAACCACCTTAAAAATAAACAGACAGATGAAAAAGAAACTCTACATCACAGCGATTGCCGCCATGGGATATGTGGGTTTAGGGCTTTCCCAAGCTCAAAATCCGGAGTGTATGACCAATCTTTCCATTTACACCGAACATGTGAAAGTTAAGAATTATGAGGCTGCCTATACACCATGGAAAATGGTATACGAAAATTGTCCTACCTTAAATTGGGCCAATATTTTATATGGGGAACGAATATTAAAGGATAGGTTAGGGAAATCTACCGGTGCAGATAAGACGGCCAATATCACGGCCTTAATAGAGTTATATGATAATAGGGCAAAATACTTCCCTGCCAAGACAGACCTTGCCGAGACCATTATAGATAAGGTTTTGTTGAAGTATGATGAAAAAATGATTACCGATGAGGAAATCTATACTCAACTAGACAAGGCTTTTACAGAGGATAAGGCCAATTTTAAAAACCCTAAGGCGCTATACTTATATTTCTCCAGCTTGGTAGATCTAAACAGTGCCGGTAAAAGGGATTTGGAGGAAGTTTTTGAGAAATATGACAATATTACCGAAAAAATTGAAGAAGAAAATGAAAAGCTTACAGAGGTTATAACCAAACTTCTTCCTAAAGAAGATGCGGGTACCTTGACTTCAAAAGAGAAAAAACAATTGAGCTCTTATAATAGTTATTCTGAAAGTTATGGTAAAATAGCTGAAAGTATTGATAGCAAATTGGGTGCTTTGGCCAATTGTGAAAACTTAATTCCTTTGTACAAAAAGAATTTTGAATCTAAAAAAGGAGATATAACCTGGATTAAGAGAGCTGTAGGAAGAATGTACAGTAAAGAGTGTACTGAAGATCCATTGTTCAAACAACTTTTTGAAGTGCAGTTGGCTTTGGAGCCATCAGCCAGTGCATATATGTATGGTGGGGCACTTAAGAATAATGCCGGTGATACCAGTGGGGCCATTGCAGATTTTAACAAGGCATTGGAGCTGGAAACCGATTCCAAGAAAAAATCCAACATCGCATATAAAATAGCTACTAGCTACAGAAGAGGTAGTAAGTCTACGGCTAGGAGTTATGCGCAAAAAGCAATAGATGCCAATCCTTCCAACGGTAAGGCTTATTTGTTGATTGCCAGTTTGTATGCCAGTAGTGCCAATGAATGTGGTAGTACCCCTTTCGAGAAAAGGGCTATCTACTGGAAGGCTGAAGATTTGGCCCGACAGGCAGGTCGTGTGGATCCGGCCCTAAGTGGCAGGGCAAGTCAGGCTGCTGCAAGTTACAGAGCCAAGGCACCGTCCAAAACGGATATATTTAACTCCGGTATGGCCGGTAAAACAGTAAGTTTCTCATGTTGGGTAGGTGGTAGTGTAAAAGTGCCCAACCTATAAGATGAAAAAAAGAAATTTATATAATTTAAGGAGCATTGCCATAGTTTTATCTATGGCAATGCTTTTTTTTTCCTGTGCCGATAATTATAAGAGAGTTGGGGACGAGGCAATTAAAAAGATATTTCCAAGTGCGGTTGCAGAGGACTTTACCCTAACTTATACGGAGACCGATGAGCTTGAAAAAAATGAAGGGGTAGTTGCCGCACATATTGTTGCCGTGTTAAAAAGCCCGGTCAGCAATGAGTTTGATAACCAGCCTTTTCCCTATACAACATTTCCCGAGGGACTTGTTTTGGAATTTTTTGACGAAAAAGGTGAAAAGAGTACGGTTACGGCAGATTATGGAATTATTTATTCCAGTACTAATTTAATAGATTTGCAAGGTAATGTGGTGATGGAATCCAGTGATGGTAAAAAACTGGAAGCACCACAATTATATTGGGATAGGGCCAATGATTGGATTTTTACCCAGCGGAAATTTAAATACACCAATCCAGAGGAAGGAACCATAATGGATGGCGAGGGAATGGACTTTAATAGGAATTTTACCTTTTTTAATGCCAATAAGACCTATGGATATATGAGTATAAAAGAAAAGAAGATAGAAAATGATTAAGATTTTAAGATATACGGAGTACCTTTATTTGGCTGTGGCCGTAGTTTCCATTTTTGAAATTTACGAACAGTGGAACATAGATAGGCACAGGGCTTATTTATTTGTTTTCTTTGCGATAGTTTCTATAGGGATGTTCATTTTTAAAAAAACCTACAGGAAAAGGTTCGAGGAGCGTCAAAAAAACAATAAACAATAATCTTGGAGGCATATAGTGTCATTATCATTGTTATTTCATTACTGTTTTCGGCCTTTTTCTCAGGAATGGAAATAGCCTTTATTTCTGCGAATAAAATTCATATAGAAATAGAAAAAAAACAGGAAGGCTTTATGCCTAAAGTGCTGACCCGCCTTACCAAAAAACCTTCCAAGTTTATTGCTACCATGCTTATTGGCAACAATATAGCCTTGGTGGTCTACGGACTTTTTATGGGAGACCTGCTTATGAACCTATTTGCAGGAATCGAGGCGGATCAAGGTGGATTCTTAAGTTTAATGCTTACGGATTTCAGCTTGGTGACCCAAACCGTTATCTCTACTTTGATTATTTTATTGACGGCCGAGTTTTTGCCCAAGGTGTTATTTCAGATTTATAGTAATACCATGCTGAGGATGTTGGCTATTCCCGCCTATATTTTTTATGTATTATTCTCTGTAATTTCGGATTTCGTTATTTGGATTTCCGATATAATTCTTAAAGTGCTCTTTAAAACAGATGGGGATGAGGTGCAATTGGCATTTAGTAAAATAGAATTGGGAGATTATATTACCGAACAAATGGAGGCTGTGGAGAAGGAAGATGAGGTGGATTCTGAAATACAGATTTTCCAAAATGCCTTGGAGTTTTCTGGAGTTAAGGCCAGGGAAGTAATGGTGCCAAGAACCGAGATTGCGGCAGTGGAACTTCATGAGACCCCTAAAAATTTGGCAAAACTTTTTACGGAAACAGGCTACTCCAAAATTCTTGTATTCAAGGATACCATAGACAACATTATTGGTTATGTGCATTCCTATGAGCTTTTTAAGAAACCCAAAACCATAAAAAGTATCCTGCTGCCAGTGGAGTTTGTGCCGGAAACAATGCTCATCAATGATATTCTTAATATTTTGACCAAAAAAAGGAAAAGCATCGCGGTGGTTCTGGATGAGTATGGCGGTACTTCTGGGGTAATGACGGTCGAGGATATCGTGGAGGTACTTTTCGGCGACATAGAGGATGAACATGATACCACTGATTTGTATGAGGAGCAGATAAATCAAAACTCCTATAAGTTTTCGGGGAGGTTGGAAGTGGATTATATTAATGAACAATACAAATTGGAGCTTCCGGAAAGTGATGAGTACGAAACCTTGGGGGGGTTGATCATTAATGAAACGGGCGAGATCCCAGAGAAAAACTCAGAGATTAAGGTTGGTAATTTTCTTTTTGCAGTGTTGGAGGTTTCAAGTAATAAAATAGATATGGTATCCTTGATGGTGCTTGATGATGAATAGGTATTTAAGGTTTTTTTAGTTTTTATTATTTCAAAAGAAAGTAGTAATTTCGCCTCCCGATAGTAACGGGATAAATATAAACAATTTACATAATGGCAATTTTAGAGAATATAAGGAAACGAACTACCGTTTTAATTTTAATTATTGGTTTGGCTTTGTTCGCATTCGTAATTTCAGGGGTGTTTAGCAGCAATGACATGGGTGGTGGAAAGGTTGGTTCTTCCGTAGCCGAGATCAATGGGGATGAAATTTCCATAGATCAATTTAGAAGGAATGTGGAGGCGTATTCTAGAATGGCCGGTCCTACTGCTTCTTCCATGCAATTGGTCAATCAAGTATGGGATAGGGAAGTGAGAAATACCATTCTTGACCAACAATTTGAGGAGTTGGGTATTAATATTGAACAGGATCAGATAATAAATTATATTAAGACCATTCCTTCCTATGTTCAAAATCCCGAATTTCATAATGCCAGCGGTGTTTTCGATGAAAACAAGTTTAGGGAATCCGTAGCCGATTGGAAGGCAAACAATCCAGGTCGCTACGCTTTGTGGTTACAGGATGAACAGGCCATTATACAGAATGCCAAGGAACAGACTTATTTTAACCTTATAAAAGCAGGTGTTGGTTCCACCCTGAAAGAAGGGGAATTGGATTATAAGTTGGCCAATGATAAAGTGGATATTAAGTATGTGCGCGTACCTTTTACCTCCATTCCGGATTCATCCATAGCGGTTACCAAGAAAGAGATAGAAGCGTATATCAATGATCACAAAAAGGATTATAAACAAGACAAGGCCAGAGATCTTGAATTTGTCTATTTCGAGGAAAAAGCTTCTTTGGAAGATGAAAATGCTGTAAAGGAGGAAATTACAAAACTTTTGGAGGACCGCGTTGAGTACAATGCTCAAAAGGATACCAACGATACCATTAAAGGTTTCAGGAATACTACGGATATGGTTGCCTTTTTGGACAGAAATTCGGATCTAAAATACGATACCATTTATAAGGCAAAGAAAGATTTACCTGCTAAATTTGCTGATACACTTATGTCCTTGGAAAAGGGAAGTATGTTCGGTACTTATCGCGATGGGGATTACTTTAAGGTTTCCAAAATGATGGATAGAAAGGCAAATGGTACAGTAAAATCAAGTCATATCCTAATTTCTTATGCAGGCGCCCAACGTGCCAATCCGGAGGTTACCCGCACCAAAGAGGAAGCGGAGAAAAAGGCTAAGGAACTCTATAAAGAAATTAAAGATGAATCTGCCGTTTTTACAGAATTGGCAAGGGACAATTCCGACGGATCTTCTGCGCCTCAAGGTGGGGATATAGGTTACTTTCAAGAGGGCCAATTGACTAAAGAATATGACAATTTTATTTTTAATAATGCAGTTGGCACAATTGATTTGATAGAAACTGATTTTGGCTTTCATATCATTAGAATAGACGACAAACAGGATATTGTTAGAATAGCTACTTTGGCGAGGGAAATAGAGCCGTCCGAAGAAACTATCAATACTTTGTTCACCGAGGCTACCAAATTTGAAATGGAAACTATCTCGGATAAGGATTTTGCCGTTGCTGCCAAGGAAAGTAATTTTGTGGTAAGGCCGGTAAATAAAATTAAGGAAATGGATGAAAACCTACCGGGACTTTCGGCACAACGTGCCATTGTTCAATGGGCTTTTAACGATGACACCAAATTGGGCGAGGTTAAAAGGTTCAATATAAACAACGGATATGCCGTTGTGAGGTTGACTGCAAAGTATGCTGAAGGACTTATGAGCGTGGAAGACGCTTCGGCTTTGGTACTTCCAAAAATACGAAAGGAAAAAAAGGCGGCACAAATCATAGAAGCCAATAAAGGTAAATCTATGGAAGATTTCGCTAAGGATAATAATGTTATAGCTTCTACGGCTTCTGCCTTGACCATGAAGTCACCTATTATTCCAGGTGCAGGTTCGGAGGCTTTTGTAGTGGGTACTGCCTTTGCTATGGAGCAAGGGGCAACCTCTGGTTTAATTAAAGGAGATAGTGGCGTATATATGTTGACGGTCACCAAAAAAGAAGAAGCTGCCAAATTGGATAACTACAGTACCTATGCCAATAATTTACAGGCCAGTGCTGCCG
Organism: Arenibacter flavimaris; assembly: GCF_030291335.1. NCBI lineage: Bacteria > Pseudomonadati > Bacteroidota > Flavobacteriia > Flavobacteriales > Flavobacteriaceae > Arenibacter > Arenibacter flavimaris. The sequence goes on along the minus strand of NZ_JASWIM010000003.1, from coordinate 53,884 downwards.
GCAGAGTAAACTTCGCCGTTTACAATGCCTTAAAGGAGTCGTCCACAATAGAGGATAAAAGAGCAACATTTTATTAGTGGAACGTAAGTTCCTTATAAAACAACAAAGCCTCCCAAACGGGAGGCTTTGTTGTTTTTGGAATTTCGGTTTTATCCCTACGAACGTAGTTTGGCTATTTTACCATTTTGGAATAAGGAATAACTGTGGCATATCCCTTTTCCTTAAAATAATCCGGAGTGGTCTTGTTGCCCGTTGCCAATATAAAATCTCCTCCCCAGGCCCCTAGACTTTTTATTGCCCCCTTAAAGTCAGAAAACAATCGTTCTTTAACTGTGGGCGTTCCTAGGATCTCGCTTAAAATTGATTCATGTTTTTTAATAAGCTTATCAAATTGGGACAGCCGCGTACAGGTCAATATTCGTTGGGTGATACTATTAATTTGAGATATGGCGGAAAAGGCGTTGAATTCTTTGTTCCGATACTGCGCAATGCCGTCCCTACTGTTTTGTTTTTGATTTAGGTATACAAAGTAAAGGTCGCTTTTAAATGTAGGGTTGAAGGATGCTGAATGTACAATTGGTCTGCTGTTCTTTAATTGGTAAATAATAGGTGAGTTGTTTTGAGCACAGGCAATGTCGTACCCGCTGCCCGAAAAAGCGTTCCACAGAAGCACATAGGCATCTATTTGGGCCCATTGGGCAATGTTGTTGATCAAGGTAGACGATGACCCTAAACCCCATTCCCTTGGAAAGTTCAGCGCCGTGGTAATTTCATAGCCTTGGGAAGTGCTCAAAAAACTAGGGTTCAATTTTCTTGCTTCCAAGAGAATTTTTTTGAGGGTAACCGAAATAGCCAATGCCTCCTCGGAAACTGTGTTTTTGGTAACTGGGTCAAAGTCCTCCAATTCATAATCACTTTCAAACCAGGGTTTTCCTTTATCGTCCAAACTTTTCCATGTCAGCAACCTATCCTGGGTCTCTTTTACAGAAAGTGATTGTCCGTAAAGGGTAGGTACCGCTAAACTTTGGGCACCATCCAAGACCAGATACTCTGCGGTAATCAATAGTTTTCCGTTACTGTAATATTGTTTTGTCATCTTTTGTTTCTCAGCTCTTCAAAGGCTTCCACTACCGCGCTATGGGAGGCTGTATGCCTTTTAAAATAGTCTACCAAGCTTAATTTCTCATCTTCCGTTGCGCCCAATTGATTCAATATATTCAATAAATGCATTTTCATATGCCCTTGTTGTATACCCGTGGTTACCAAAGAGCGTACCGCACCAAAGTTTTGGGCGAGTCCGGCAACGGCTATAATTTGCATTAGTTCTTTTGCGCTAGGATTTTGTAAAATTTCCAAGGCAAGTTTTACCAATGGATGCAATCTGGTTAGGCCACCCACCGTTCCTAGGGCCATGGGAATTTCTATCCAGAATCTAAATATTCCGTTTTCTATACTGGCGTGTGTAAGACTGGTATAGCGCCCATCTTTGGAAGCATAGGCATGTGCTCCTGCTTCTACTGCCCTAAAATCGTTTCCTGTAGCCAAAACTACGGCATCAATTCCATTCATGATCCCTTTGTTATGGGTTACGGCCCTGTAGGGCTCCACTTTGGCAATATTAACGGCACGGACCATTTTTTTCGCAAAATCTTCTGTGGTAATTCCATGGTGGCCTTTTAAGTCGGAAACTGGACAACTAACCTCTGCCCGTACCACACAATTGGGGATATAGTTGGAAAGAATGCTCATGACTATTTCGATATCCTTCTCGCCATCGGAAAAGGGACCATATTGTTGTGCTTCCTCCTTTAGGCATTGAGCGAACCCTTCCAAACAGGAGTTTATGAAATTTGCCCCCATGGCATCCAAGGTTTCAAAAGTGCAATGTAATTGGAAATAGTTATCCAGTTCGGATGTTTTATCCCGTAATTCAATATTCTTGATTCCACCGCCTCGTTTTTCCATGTTTTTAACAATGGGAGCAACACTGCTGATCAATCTTGGCCTTACATGCTTGAAAAATTTGGTAAGTTTTTCTATATCGCCCTGGTACATAAAATGTACTTGACCTACTTTTTCCGTTCCCAGAACGGTAGTCTTAAAGCCCCCACGGGTCTGCCAAAACTTGGCTGCCTTACTGGCTGCTGCAACAACGGAACTTTCCTCAATGGCCATGGGGATGGCGTAAAGCTTATTGTTTATGAGAAAATTGGGGGCAATGCCCAGTGGTAAATAAAAGTTGGTGATGGTATTTTCAATAAATTCATCATGTAAATTCTGTAATTTATCATCCTCGTTCCAATATTGTTTTAGAACGGCAATTGTTTCTTTGGGATGTTGGGTATAATGTTGGGCAATCCAGTTAATTTTGTCCTCTTTGGTCAGCTTGGAAAATCCTTCTATAGGTTTGGTCATTAGGCTTGCGATTTCTTTGTGTAAAGATAGTAATATGGCGTCAATCCACTATACATCTTAAAATAGGTTTCAAAAGGTTAAAAAATGTTATTTTTTTACTGGTAAGTCATTTTCTTTGTGGATTTTTTAGTAAACTTGAAGATTTGAATAAATTTTTGAAAATACTGAAATTATTATTGATGTATTTCAGTAATAATAAATCCAATAAACCTTTGTTTTTGTGAGAAAACCCCCCTTACTATTGCCAATAGTATTTTTTTTGTGTCATTTTTCAGTGCTGATGGCTCAAAACAAACAGCTGTCCCTGCAGGAAATTTATGATGGTACTTTTAGTGTAAAGGGTTTGGATAGATTGCGGTCCTTGAAAAATGGGAAACAATACACCATTTTAAATGTGGATAAGGCAACAGCCACCTCGTCTATAGAAATATATGATTACAAAACCCAAAAAAAGCGTGAAACAATAGTTTCATCCTCAAGTTCGGTACCATATTTTATGTCCTACGAATTTAGTGAAGATGAATCCAAATTATTGTTGGCCACGGCCATTGAGCCTATCTTCAGACGATCTACTTTAGGGATTTACTATGTATACGACCTCAAAACCAAAGATATCTCCGCTGTATCAAGTTCCAAAATCCAGGAACCGTCCTTTTCTCCTGATGGAAGCAAGCTTGCCTATGTAAAGAACAATAATATCTATGTTTGGGATATAGCCACCGATAGTACCACCCAACTTACTAGGGATGGGGTAAAAAATAGGATTATCAATGGGATAACGGATTGGGTCTACGAGGAGGAGTTTGCCTTTGTAAGGGCTTTTGAGTGGAATGCCGATGGTTCTAAATTGGCATTCATAAAATTTGATGAATCCAAAGTCCCGGAATTTTCAATGGACGTTTACGGTTCCGAACTTTACCAGTCCCAAACTGTGTTCAAGTATCCAAAGGCCGGGGAAAATAATTCAGAAGTCTCCCTACATATTGTGGATATGGACACTTACCAAATTACCCGTGCTGATTTAGACGATCCGTATTATATAGCTAGAATTCAATGGACGAAGGATCCCCATTTTCTTAGCGTCCAGGTTTTGAACCGTCACCAGAATCAATTAAGGCTATTTACGGTAAGTACAATAAATAATACCAGCAGTCTTTTGTTGGAAGAAACCGATGATGCTTATGTCACTGTTACGGACGATCTAACATTTTTGGCCGATGACAGCTTTGTTTGGACGAGTGAGAAGGATGGGTATAAGCACATTTACCTGTATGATGCAGTGGGCAATTTAAAAAATCAGGTTACCCAAGGTCCATGGGAGGTGACCAAGTTTTATGGTTACGACCCAAAGAAAGATCTAATTTATTATCAATCCACGGAAAATGGATCAATGAATCGGGATGTGTATAGCGTGGGTAGCGATGGAGGGGGTAAAAGGCGTCTGACCACCAAATTGGGATGGAATGTCGCCGATTTTAGCGCCGATTTCACCTATTTCATCAATACCTACTCCAGTGCTGCCAATCCCCCTGAATATGCGTTACATAATTCTATGAACGGAAAAAAAATTAAGGATATTTTATTTAATCGGCAGCTAATTTCTAAATTGGAGAATTATAGTATAAATCCAAAAGAATTTTCTACCATTGCCATTAATGGCAATGACTTGAATATGTGGATGATAAAACCTAAAGATTTTGATGTAACCAAAAAATACCCATTATTTATGACCCAATACAGTGGGCCGGGGTCGCAACAGGTGTCCAATAGTTGGCTGAACACCAACGATTATTGGTATCAAATGTTGGCCAATGAAGGGTATATTGTGGTTTGTGTAGATGGCAGGGGAACGGGATATAAAGGATCGGCCTTTAAAAAGGTAACCTATTTGGAACTGGGAAAATATGAGGTAGAAGACCAAATAGCAGCAGCTAAAAAATTAAGTGAACTGCCTTATATCGATGAATCAAGGACGGGAATTTGGGGTTGGAGTTATGGTGGATTTATGTCTACCAATTGTTTGTTAAAAGGAAATGATACCTTTGAAATGGCCATTGCAGTGGCACCGGTAACCTCATGGAGGTTCTATGATTCCATTTATACAGAGCGTTTTATGCGCACGCCCCAGGAAAACCCCAGTGGTTATGATGAAAATTCCCCTTTTAATTATCCAGAGCTTTTAAAGGGTAAGTATTTATTGGTTCATGGTACAGCAGATGACAACGTACATCTGCAAAATTCAATGCGGATGGTAACGGCATTGGTACAGGCCAATAAGCAGTTTGATTGGGCCATATATCCCGATAAAAATCACAGTATAAAAGGTGGTAACACCCGCCTGCACCTGTACACGAAAATGACCAATTTTATAAAAGAAAATCTATAATTCATATCTCTTATCTTATGCAGACAACGGTTAAACAAGCACATCAAAAGGAATTATTCGGCCATCCGGTTGGACTTTACATCTTATTCTTTACTGAAATGTGGGAACGATTCTCCTATTATGGGATGCGGGCAATTTTGGTATTATATTTAATTACGGAGACAACGAATAGGAACCCAGGTTTGGGTTGGACCAATATAGAGGCTCTTTCACTTTATGGTTGGTACACTATGTCGGTCTTTGTGGCGTCTATTCCAGGGGGCATTATTGCGGATAGAATACTGGGACAAAAGAAGGCGGTAATTGTAGGTGCGGTGCTATTGGTGATAGGTCACAGTGTATTGGCCATTGAACAGATGTGGGCCTTTTATACGGGACTTGGTTTTATTGTAGCCGGTGTGGGTATGCTAAAGCCGAACATATCTACCATGGTGGGCGGACTTTATCCTAAAGGTGATATTAGAAGGGATAAGGGGTTTACCATATTTTATATCGGTATAAATATAGGTGCATTCCTTTCCAGTTTAATTGTTGGTTATGTAGGAGAGGTGTATGGTTGGCATTATGGATTCGGATTGGCCGGTATTTGTATGCTTTTGGGACTAATACAGTTTGTTCTTGGCCAGAAATACCTGGTGGGTGTGGGCGACTTTCTTGGGAAATCTGCCAATGTGGAAGATCAAGAGGCTTTAACGAGACCACTTAATAAAACAGAAAAGGACAGGGTAATTGTTTTGATCCTCTCTTTCTTAATGGTAATCGTATTTTTTGGAGCGTTTGAACAAGCAGGTGGATTAATGAATATCTATGCTTCGGAGAAAACCAATAGAATGTTGATGGGTTGGGAGGTGCCTGCTTCATGGTTCCAATCTCTTAACGCCTTCTTTATTATTGTGTTAGGAGCCCTGGTGGCCAATTTCTGGGCGGGTCGTAAATTGAAGGGAAAGGAAGCGTCTTCCCTTTTTAAAATGATCGTTGGACTGATTATTATGGGCACTGGATTTTTATTTATGACGGCGGCAACTGCCCAGTTTGAAAGTTCTGGATCTTCTGCCATGTATTGGTTGGTGCTGGCGTATTTGTTCCATACTGTGGGCGAGTTGAGCCTGTCTCCAGTTTCGCTGTCGTTTGTAACCAAATTGGCTCCTGCCAAATATGCTTCCTTGATGATGGGCCTATATTTTGCAACAACAGGTTTTGGAAATAAATTGGCGGGATTGCTGGGAGAATCCGCTTCACATCTTGGAGAGTATACGGTATTTACAGGAATTGCCATTTTCTGTATTCTTTTCGGATTGCTTATTAGGGTTTTCTTGAAAAAATTGAAGGCATTGACACATGGTGCAGAAGATAATGAGAAGAGAATTGTACACGAATAACATAAATCGCCAAATTGTATTTTGATCTTTTGGGTTTTTGAATAGAGGGATAAGGTTGTTGTATTGTTCAATACAGCTGTAAGTTGTCATTAATCCTAAATTAATAATTTGTAATACAGTGGTATATGAATACCGATATTGAAAATTTATTTAAGGACAAAGTTCTGGGGCATCCAACAGGACTATTTGTGTTGTTTTTTACCGAAATGTGGGAGCGTTTCTCCTTTTACGGGATGCGTATTTTATTGGTGTTATTTTTAACAGCACCCATTGTGAGTGACAATCCTGGGTGGGAATGGCCAAGGGAACACGCTCTGGCCTTAATTGGAACCTACGCTTCCCTTTTGTATTTAACACCTATAATTGGTGGATGGGTAGCGGATAAAATAACAGGTTACAGGGTGGCAGTCGTCATAGGATGTTTAATTATGACTTTGGGCCATGTTGCCATGACCATTGAAACTACGGCCGCTTTGTATCTTGGCCTTGCCCTGTTGGTTGTTGGTACAGGGTTCTTTAAGCCCAATATAACATCCATTATTTCTGAAATGTACCATGGTAAGGAATCTAAAAAGGATGGTGCCTATACCATATTTTATATGGGTGTTAACGCCGGTGCCTTTTTTGGAATGATGCTTTGTGGGTATTTGGCCGAGAATTATGGATGGTCATGGGGCTTCGGGCTAGCTGGGATTTTTATGATGCTTGGAATGCTCCAATTTTGGCTGGCCAAGGATTTGTTCGGGAATATTGGTGCTAAGCCCCTAAAGAAGGAGGAAATCTCGATATCTACAAATGCAGCAGAGAACGCGGGAAAGGAAGATGGGAATCATGAAATTGAAACCAAGTTGAACCCTTTTAGTCTTTTTGATAAGATTTTGATCGTTTTATCCTCTATTGGTGGATTACTCTATTTATTTAATGATCCCTTGGAAAAAATACAAGGTACCAGTTTGGCGCCTTTTAACATAGGAGGCCTTAGTGGTACCAATGTAATTATCCTATGTTCCCTACTCCTGTTTTTAATCTTATTGGTTGCCAGAATTGCCAGATATCTTCCTGTGGTAAGGGATAGAATTATAGCCGTATCAATTTTTGGGTTTTTTACGGTTTTCTTTTTCGCTTTTTTTGAACAGTCCTTGGGGTCTATGACCATTTTCGCTAGGGATTATACCAATAGGGAACTCGTTGGTCAATCGGCCATGGTCTTTAAGGTGGTAGATGCGTTGTTGACAACAGTACCACTGGCAATAATTAGTTGGGTGTTGATTTTATTGGCAAAAAAGACCTTTACCCGTATTGGCTTATCCAATATTGTATTGGCCATCGCCTTTCTTGGTCTTTGGATACTAGTGATCTTTAGATTAACGGATAAATTTTCCCAAGAAGGCAATCAAGTAGATGCAACTTGGTTCGGGATTCTCAATTCATTTTTTATTATAACCCTGGCACCATTTTTTTCCAGATGGTGGGAAAGTAAATATAACCCTAGTGCTGCTATGAAATATGGAATAGGTCTTATTTTATTGGGGTTGGGCTTTGCCGTATTGTCATTTGGAGCATCGGGAATACCTTCTGGGGCGCAGACAGCTTCTGTTAGCATGATATTTTTAATTTTGGCGTATTTGCTGCATACCATGGGTGAACTGTGCATTTCCCCGGTTGGACTTTCCTATTTAAGCAAGCTTGTCCCGGCACGCATGATCGGTTTTATGTTCGGAATCTGGTATTTGGCCATTGCAATCGGGCAAAAGGCTGCAGGCACCATGGGAGGAATGATCGATAGGATATCCGAACAATATTCCATAGGGACCTTCTTTTTGATCTTCACCCTAGTTCCCGTGGGTGTTGGACTTATTTCAATTGTTTTAAACCCGCTTTTAAAGAAATTAATGCACGGTATTAGATAACTATTTCAAAGCGTAGTGAAAGGCACCATTTTCTCCCGTATAGTGAAAGGCTAGCTTTTTTTTGTGGCATGTAGCCTTCCATCGATGTATATAACTTCTATAGTTGCTGCCGTCTGCTATAACAATATTGGGCGCCATCGAATCCAAAAGCCTTTCCAAATTAATTTTAGGGGATTGGGTAAGTACTAAGGTAGAAACATCATGATTTATTGGAAGGGCTATAGTGGTACTATCCAATACAACCATTCTTTTCCCCTCTATGAGATAGCTGTTTTTTAATGGTAGATGTTCCATCGCCAAGATGTTATGGGCAGTGGCATAATCGTTGACCAGTCTTGTCGTGGCTTTGGGGTTGGTGGTATATACGGTTAGTTTTTGTCCTGTTCGGTGGATAATGGCACTATTGCGGGCAATATGGCCTATAACTAAAGTTTCCTCGTTCCGAGCAAGATATCTTAAGCCAAAGACATAGGTTTGAAAACAAAGGATGAAGAACAAGGATACCATGACCCTTTTATAGGTTGCTTTCATAAAGACCGTTACCATTGTTATGATAATACCATAACTTAGGATCAATTGAATGCCATCAAAAGAAATATTTTTAAAAAGAAAGTTTTCCTGCTGTGCAAGAAGACCAATAATCCAATTCATCGCACCTATTAAAGTGTCGTACATAGTTACGAGAACAGATGGTAAACCGTTGGTCAGGGAGAGTGCTATTATCAATATTCCAAATCCCAAAACAAAGGTCAAAAATGGAAGGATCAATAGGCTTGAAATTAAAAACAAACCTGGAAATTGATGAAAGTAATATAGACTTATTGGGAATACACCCAGTTGAGCGGCAATGCTTACGGAAACCAGTTCCCATCCCTTTTTGACTATCCAATATTGGGGAATCCAAAGCTTTTGTAATAAGGGGTATATCCAGACTATGGCAAAAACAGCGGCATAACTTAATTGAAACCCCACCTGAAATAATAGTAGGGGATCCAGCAATAATAAAATAAAGAACAGTGACAATGCCAGGATATTAAAATGACTTGTAGGTCTGTTCAAGTACAGGGCATAGGCAACAAAAGTAAACATGGTTGTTGCCCTTAGGATAGAGGCGGAGAGTCCCGCCAAGAGGGCAAATGCCCATAAAAGTAATACGATGACAACCAATTTTATGCTTCTTCCTTTTGGAAGGATTTCCACTGGCCTCAATATAAAGTGGAGCAATCCCAAAAGAATTCCGATATGTAAACCGGACAATGCCAAGATATGATAGGCTCCCGCCTCTTTGTAATCGGTATCGATTTCTGAGGTAATTTCATTTCGCTGGCCAAGAAGAAGGGCCTGGATGACACCCAATTCTTCCGTGCCAAACTCCTCTTTTTTTAAATTTCTAATAATGTGCTCCCTTATCTTATAGGCTATTCCATTGATGGTAGCGGAGGCCTTGGGTTTTAGGTAGAAATTCTCCCCTTTAAGTTTTGCCTGATGCGCTATTCCAATATTGGACAGGTATTTTTGGTAATCGAATTGATGCGGGTTTAAGGGAGGGTTAATGGGATGGAGGGTAGTGAAGGCCAGTATTTCGTCATCGACCATAAGGGGGCGGATCGATGAATCAACAGCTATATTTAAAAGTATTTTGCCGGAAACCTTTAAGCTGTCCATACCGCTAACATGGGCCACGTACCTATCCGAAAAGCTATTGGGCTTTAATACTTCCCGAATTTTTAGGGTGTAGACCCTATCTTTGTCAAGATTATGTTGACTGTAGTGCCTGTCAAGATTCCTGGAATCATTAAGGGTTATGCTTAATATACCAATAGCAATGGTCAAAAGCCCAGCGAAAATTGCGAAAAGGGATACGGGCAATTTACGGTAGTATACAAATACAACTCCTAAAAGGATCAATGAAGCCACAGCTAGGAAAAAAGATATTGGAAGGGACGGACGTAGGTAATATCCAGTTAATATTCCAAAGATCAGGCATATAGTAAGCTTTACGGTTGTAAACTGCAGCAGGCGCATCCTACAGGACCCTGGTAGCCTTGATAAAGGCATAGTTCCAATAACCCTCCTGCAAAGAGGAAACGATAACACCTCGGGATGAGGTGGAATGAATGAATTTTATATCATCCCCATCAACCTGGACCACTAGGCCTACATGGTTTATGTTGTTTTTTCTTCTAGAGGTTCCAAAAAAAAGCAAGTCGCCCTTGCTTACCTCCTTTAAATTTATTTTTTGCCCTTCCTCAGCCATTTGATACGAGGCTCTTGGCAATTGAATATCGTGCTCCCCAAAGGCAACATAAAGCAATCCGGAGCAATCCATACCCTTTTTGGTGGTGCCACCAAATTTATAGCGCGTGCCCGAAAATGTCAGGGCGGTATTTATGATCCGTTCGGTTATTCTGCTCGCTGGTTTGTTTATGGATTCACCGCCTCTGGGTGTTTTGCCTTTTATTTCGGTTGGTTTTTCTGAAGCTTCCACCGTTATTTTTCTTTCTACACGAGAGGTATTTTTCTTCTTGGCCGCACCGCATCCAACCAGTGAAACAATTAAGAATAAAGAAAGAAATCTTTGAATCATCCAAGTAAAGGTTAGTGCTCTTGGATATCAAATTTAAATAATTAATTTAAAATCCGTCATTTTTTTCAGAAAACCCTTATAGTTGCCTCAGGGTAAATCAACAATAAGTGCTTTTTTTAACCATAGGGTTATGGGTTGCTTTATGGTAAATAATAAAGTTTATAGTTGCTGTTCCACCGACCATTAAAATTTTTCACCGATCCAATTGGGCACTTTCCATAATTAGTGATGCCGCTTTTTCACTGGCACCCTTGCCCCCAAGTTTCTTTTCCAATTCGTAATAGGCCTCAAACTGTTTCTTTCTTTCGGGTCCGTTCAGGATTTTATCGAGCTCCTCGGTCAGATTTTTGGTATTCAAGTCGCCTTGGATTAGTTCTTTTACAACCTCTTTGTCCATTATAAGATTTACCAAGGAAATAAACTTCAGGGTAATGATTCTTTTTGCAATTTGATAGGAGATCCAATTGGCACGGTAACAAACTACCTGGGGTATTTTAAAAAGGGCCGTTTCCAAGGTGGCGGTTCCGCTGGTCACTAGGGCTGCATAGGACAGGCTTAATAGATCATAGGTCTTGTTGGAAATTAGACTTACTTGGGACGATTTTAGAAAAGGCTGGTAAAACTCCAAATCCAAACTGGGTGCCCCGGCAATTACAAATTGAAATTTTGGGAAAGATTTGGTAACCGATAACATTAGGGAAAGCATTTTTTGAACCTCTTGTTTTCTACTACCGGGTAAAAGCGCAATAATAGGTCTTTTCAAATCCAAATTATGCTCTTCCCTAAATTCCTGATCGCTGGCCCTTGGAATATCCCCAATGGCATCTATAAGGGGGTGACCAACAAAATTAACGGGATAATGGTGTTTTTTTTCATAAAATTCCTTTTCAAAAGGAAGAATGACATGCATGGCATCTATATCCCTTTTTATTTTGTGTATCCGACCTTCCCGAGAGGCCCATATTTGTGGTGATATATAATAATTGGTCTTAAAATTATTCTTTTTTGCCCAAGAAGCTATTCTAAGGTTGAAGCCGGAATAATCTATAAAGACAATTACATCTGGATTAAAATTGCTTATGTCATCTTTGCAAAAGGCGATATTTTTGAAAATTTGATTGATATTCGATATCACTTCCAAAAAGCCCATAAAGGCCATTTCTTTGTAATGTTTTACCAAGTGCCCTCCTGCTGCTTTCATTAAATCGCCGCCCCAACAACGTATGTCGGCATCCGAATCCTTTTTTTTAAGGGCTTTTATGAGGTTGGACCCATGTAGGTCGCCCGATGCCTCGCCGGCTATGATATAGTATTTCATCCGTTTAGTTTCTGTGGTTTATTGGTAATACTGCCGTTGGTCTTTGGGTGGCCCCATCCCGCGGCCTAAAAGACTTTATAATACAATATTAGCATTGCGGTCAATAGGGTGGCGATCATTACACCCCTTGCCCTATAATCCCTACGAATTTTTAAAAAACCAAAAAAAGCAACCAAATTTAGAATGGCCCCTAGCGCCAATAAACTGCCTACATGTCCCTGTTGTACGGCGGCTTGGTACGTTTCTACTATTCCAAAGTCCGAGAAGAGCAATATATACAGTAAAGTTCCGATGGTATTGGCAATGATGCCAACGGTTATTCCGATTAATATTTCTTTTTTAATCATTTAGCTTCCAATTGTTAATATGTTGAATGGCATGGTGGGCCGTTAGGTCAAATTGGGTGGGGACTACCGAAACGTAATCTTGGGACAGGGCATATTCATCCGTATCCTCTCCCTTGTCCAAAAGTTCAAATTCTCCTGTAAGCCAGTAATATTCCTTGCCATTGGGATTGGTTCTTTTGTCAAATTTCTCTTTCCAGTTGGCCCTTGCCTGCCTGCAAATTTTTATGCCCTTGGGTGTTTTCTTGTCGGTTTTGGGAATGTTGACGTTGAGCACAACCCCCTTGGGGATACCATTTTTTAAGGCTTCCCGGACTATTTTTTGAATAGCTTCCTTGCTGGCTTCAAAGTTGGCGTTCCAGGAATAATCGCAAAGGGAAAAGCCTATTGCCGGTATTCCTTCAATCCCAGCTTCAATAGCGGCACTCATAGTGCCAGAGTAAATGACGTTGATTGACGAGTTGGATCCATGGTTTATGCCGCTAACACATAGGTCCGGTTTTCTGTCCAAGAGTTCCTGCAAGCCAAGCTTAACACAGTCGGCCGGTGTTCCGCTACAACTGTATTCTTCGTTTGCGCCGTTTTCCAGATCTACTTTAATCTTTTTTATATACAGGGTGTTGTCTATGGTTATTGCATGTCCCATTCCCGATTGTGGACTGTCCGGGGCCACTACGATTACCTCTCCCAATTCCTTCATAAATTCAATCAACGCCCTTAATCCGGGAGCTGTAATTCCGTCATCGTTGGTGACAAGGATCAAAGGTTTCGCCATGGTATATAATTTATACTGCAAAAATACGTTTTTAATCTATTATGGCTTTTCGAATAAAGCCGGGCGGACACCGAAATTTTACGTTTAAATTGTGAAAATGACAAATTACATCCCAGATTTGCCACCTGTCCTTGGCAATTGGGATATTAACAAAAGATTAATGGCATATTGGTATAATATGGCACGATTTTTTCGTTATCTTAAGGTAAATGGCATAATAGACCACTTTTAAAAGTCAAAACTTGGATTGCAGTGGTGGTTTGATTAATTTTAGATGATTGTAAGAGTACAAAAAGGAGGGGTGATTACGGTTTTAGAAATTACTCCAAATGTGGAAAAACAATAAAAAAGAATAGATGAAAAGAAATTTAGCCTACGCATTGATTGTCATGCTTGTTGCAGTAGCTTCATGCAGTTTTACCAACAAATCATTTGAAACCGATGATAAGGACAAATTGTTGTTGGATCTAATTACCTATGTATTGGAACGTGGCCATTACCAGCCAAAGGACATTGACGATGATTTTTCCATTAGTGTTTTTGAAGGATTTTTGGATATTTTGGATCCCACAAAGCGTTATTTTTTGGAAAGTGACATTCAGGAATTTGAAAAATATAAGTTTCAGTTGGATGATCAGATAAAGAATACCGATATAACTTTTTTCGATATGGTCTACCAGCGCCTATTGGAGCGAATGGATGACGCCAAAGAAATTTATAAAGAGGTTTTGGATGAACCTTTTGATTACTCAGTGGATGAATCCATAGAGATCAATTACGATGAACAAGGATATGTGGCTTCTCGCAAAGACTTGAAAGAGCGGTGGAGAAAACAATTGAAATATGCCACTTTGGGAACGTACGATTCCAAATTGAATTTGAACAAGGAATCAGACAAGGCCGGTACAGAAGGGGATATGGCTGATGCCTTTGAAGATGACAACAGTACAACCGGACCATTAAGTCCGGAGCAGGCTGAAAAGGCGGCAAGGGAATCTACCAAAAATACCTTGGATGATTATTTCGATTTCGTGGATGATTTGGAACGCAAGGATTGGTTTGTGCAATACCTGAATACCATAGTGGAAGTATTTGACCCACATACATTCTATTTTGCTCCGGATGACAAAGAAAAATTTGATACCAGTATGTCTGGTAAATTTGAAGGTATTGGCGCCCGACTTCAAAAGAAAAAGGATCAGACAAAAATAGTGGAGATTATATCTGGCGGCCCCGTATGGAGAGATCAGCAATTGGAAGTTGGGGATGAGATATTAAAAGTTGGGCAAAACGGGGAAACACCAGTGGATATTGTGGGTATGCGTTTGGATGATGCCATTAAGTTTATTAAAGGTCCCAAAGGTACTGTCGTAGATTTGACTGTTAGAAAAGTGGATGGTTCCCTCGTGGTAATTTCCCTTACCAGGGATGTTGTGGAATTGGAAGAGTCCTATGCCAAATCTGCAGCCGTAATAAAGGGCAACCAAAAATTTGGACTTATCAATCTACCCAAGTTTTATGTGGATTTTGAAGACTATAATGAGAGAAACGCAGCTACGGATGTGGCAAAAGAAGTAGAAAGACTAAAACAGGCCGGAGCTGAAGGCCTAATCCTGGATCTTCGTGATAATGGGGGTGGATCCCTTAAAACAGTTGTTGAAATGGCTGGATTATTTATTAAGGACGGACCCATTGTACAGGTAAGGTCTACCGATAAAAAACCAGAAGTTTATAACGATAAGGACGAGCGTATTCAGTGGGATGGACCTTTGGTGATTTTGGTAAATGAATTATCGGCTTCTGCATCCGAGATTTTGGCCGCGGCCATGCAGGATTATAAAAGGGGAGTGGTGATTGGTAGCAAACAAACCTTCGGTAAGGGGACAGTTCAAAATGTAATCCCCTTGGAGAATATTGTAAGAGGAAATGAGCACGGAGATTTGGGAGCTATAAAACTTACTACCCAAAAATTCTATAGAATTAATGGTGGTTCTACCCAATTGGAAGGGGTTAAGAGCGATGTTGTTGTTCCGGACCGTTACAGTTATATTGATCTAGGGGAGAGGGATCAGGAAAATCCTTTGACCTGGGATAAGATTTCCCCAGCGGAGTATACCCCTTGGGATGGCTATATTGACTATGAGGCCACTATAGCCAATAGTACTAAAAGAATGGCCCAGAACAATCAAATAAAATTGATTGAGGAAAATGCGCAATGGATCAAAAAAGCACAGGATGAAACCGTGGTTTCATTGAAATACGAGGAATATAAGAAAGGATTGGAATTGGATAAGGAAAAGGCCAAGTACTTTAAAACCATTTCGGATTATGATTCCCACCTAACATTTGAATCCTTGCAATATGAAAAGGAATTATTTACCCAGGATTCCGTTTTAAGGGAAAAGCGTGACCGTTGGCACAAGGATTTGGCCAAGGATGTGTATGTGGAGGAAGCGGTCAATGTCTTGCAGGATCTAAAATTGAATAATATAAAGAATTCCAAATTGGCCAGCGTTAAAGGTTAATTATAACTTAATCATAATATAAAAAAACCTGCTCTTAGAGCAGGTTTTTTTATGAATTCCCATAGTGTGCTGCCGATTAAATTGGCATATAATTGTTTAAAAAGTCGATTACCTTGTCTCTCGGCATTTCACAGGGCCTTAGTTGCCCTCCCTTTTCCGAAATATAAAAGTTAAAACTGATGTAATCGTTACCTCCCAACGCTTCGGCATATACTTTAGTACTCCTACCTTCATTAAAATCGGTTCGGGTAACGCCATATTTCTTATTTTGAAACAGAACTGTAGAGTAGCCCAAAGGGATGGATTTAATTTGTTTTAAGAGCACGTTGTCTGGAGGATAATGTTTCTGGGGCTATGAACTGCAGGAGAGCATGGAGCATCCCACTTTGTGCCTGGCCCATTCGGGCCGCTTGGCAAACCATTTTTCGGCTTGCGTTTGTTCTTGGTACGGATGTTTTAATAATTGAAAAAACTCATCCAACAAGGAGTAATCCTCCTGGTCCGCAGCATCTATCGCCAATTGTGCCATGTAATTTCTTAAAACATATTTTGGGTTTACATTATTCATTTTTTCTGCTCTCTTCCTGTCGTCGATACTTTCCTTTTGCAATCTATTTTTGTAGTGGATAAACCACTGCTTCCATTTTTCAAGGGTGTCGCCCTTAACTTCCTCTTGTGCGTAAAAGGCATCGAACACCGGGGACAAAAAGTCCTCATTTGTGGGACTATCCTTTGTGATACGGCTTAGATTTCTAAAAAAGATGGTCATATCGGTTTCGGTCAATTGTAAGTTGTCCTCCAGCCTAGACAAAAGCTCCGCGTCATTTTCGGCGGATTTGAAAAGACCAATTTTAGATTTCATCATCGAGAGATATTTTGTGGAATAATTGTTACGGTATTCCATTAAGATGTCTTCAAGTTCTTTAACATCCTCTATTAAAGGGAAGAGCGCATTTGCCAATTGATATAGGTTCCAAAGACCAATATTTATTTGATTCCCATATCTATAACGTTTATACTGTCGGTCGGTGGTATTGGGGGTCCAACCTTCCTCGTAACCTTCGAGCCATCCATAGGGGCCGTAATCTATAGTGAGGCCAAGGATGGACATATTGTCCGTGTTCATTACGCCATGTACAAAACCTACCCGCTGCCAGTGTATGAGCATGTCCAGCGTCTTATTGGTAACCTCCCTAAAAAAATGAAGATAGCCTTCCTTGGTACCCTCCTTTACATGGGGAAAGAAATGTCTTATGGTATAATCCGTGAGTGTTTTTAAAGTTTTTGTGTCCTGTCTTGAAGAAAAAATTTCAAAATTTCCAAAGCGCAAAAAAGTGGGTGCTACCCTGCACACTACAGCTCCCTTTTCGTATTCCGGGTTACCATTGTATAGTACGTCCCTTAGCACTTGGTCTCCTGTTAGGCCTATCGATAGTGCTCTGGTAGTGGGCACTCCCAGGTGGTACATGGCTTCGCTGCAAAGGTATTCCCTAATGGAGGAACGCAGTACTGCAAGGCCATCTGCAGTTCTGGAATAAGGAGTTTCCCCAGCGCCCTTAAGTTGGAGTGCCCACTGTGTATTGTTGTGGTTAACTTCAAATAAATTAATGGCACGGCCATCTCCAAGTTGTCCGGCCCAATTGCCAAATTGGTGTCCTCCGTAGCACATGGCATAAGGATGGGTGCCGGACAAAACGGCGTTTCCTGTAAATATATTTTTGAACTCTTCGGAGGTCAGATCATCCTGGGTCAATCCTAAATCCATGGCCAATTCAGCGGATGTATGGATCATACTGGGCTTTGTCGTGGATTTTGGCCTTACAAAGGAATAGCATGCCTGCATAACCTGTCTTCTTGTATTTTCTTGGACGGGGTCGGCGGGGAGTTCGGTATTAAAGGTATCCTTAACAGTAAGGTTCATAGGATATTTATTCAATTATCGAGTTCCAATTTTCATTTCTTCTGGCAACAGCCTTTATATAGGAGCATACAGCTACCGCCTTATATCCTTCTTTGGTTAATTGTTCAAAGGTGCGTTCCACTAATTCCTTGCCATATCCTTTGCCCCTAAGATTATGGGGAACCTCCGAATAGGTCAAATACATTTTATCATCCCGTAACTCGTATTCTATTTTGGCAATTTCATCGTTAATGGCCATGGTGAATCTCTTATTCTCTTTGTCGTGCTGTACCGTCAAATTATCTGTATTTATGTTGTTGTACATTTTTTGTTCCATTTAAAAATTAATGGGAGTAAATACCACAGTGGGTACAATTAGTATTCAATGCCCACAGTCTTGAATGAATACTGTTAACCTTCTATATAGTCCTTTTACAAGCAGCCTATACAGTTTATTGAAATGTATCCTAAACCGGACTATTGTAAAACTAGGAGTGCTTAGACCTTTGTTTTTCTAATTTTATCGGCATGCATTTTTCTTAGCTTACCTAGTTTTGGGGAAATAACCGCGTTGCAGTAGCCCTGCGATTGATTATTTCTATAATAATCCTGGTGATATTCCTCTGCTTCATAAAAGGTTTCCAAAGGACTTAATTCAGTAACAATGGCCTGCTCGTAATATGGTGCCACTTCTTTTATTACCAAGCCGGCAATTTCTCTTTGGATGTCATTGTGATAATATATTACAGATCGATATTGGGTCCCTACATCTGCTCCCTGTCTATTTAAGGTGGTAGGGTCATGGGTGGTCATGAATATGACCAAAATATCCTCATAGGAGATAATGTTGGCGTCATATAGTATTTGTACTACCTCTGCATGACCGGTAAGTCCTGAACAAACTTCCCTATACGTGGGTCTGCCAGGTGCATTTCCACCAGTATATCCCGAAATTACTTTATGTACGCCATTAACTTCCTGAAAAATGGCTTCCACACACCAAAAACATCCACCACCCACGGTGGCGGTCTCCAACTTTTTATTGTTCATCCAATATACTTTCTTTAACTATTTTCATAGATTCCGAATTAATGCAATAACGCAAGCCGCTGGGTTCCGGTCCGTCCGGAAATACATGTCCCAAATGGGCATCACAGGTATTGCACATTACTTCTACCCTTACCATACCAAAAGATGTGTCCTTATGGTATTTAATGGCGTTTTCTTTTATGGGCTGTGTAAAACTGGGCCAGCCGGTACCCGAATTAAATTTTATGGTGGAATCAAATAAGGGACTTTCGCAACATATACAACTGTATTTCCCTGCCTCATGTGTACTACAGAGCGCACCACTATGTGGTGCTTCTGTTCCTTTGTTTCTTGTAATCCTAAATTGTTCGGGAGTTAATAGGTCTCGCCATTCCTTTTCTGTCTTATCCACTCTTTTGTCGGGTACCGGGTTTCCCTTAACACTGTAATTAATGATGTCTTTCCAAGTTAGCATGAATATTTTCCTTTCTTTTTAATGTTTATTTAGTAATCAGTAATATACAACGTATGCGTTTTTAGTGGCATTGGGGTGTTGAGAATGATTTGGCCAACTACATAATGTTACATGAGGTTGGTCGTAAAATAAGGCCATTACTTACACTTATGGAAACTCCCGAATGGTAGTTTTATCTATATTTACACTATGAATAAATATAGGAAAAATAGGATAATATATACCACCCTGATGCTGGTTTGTGTAGTCTTGTTTTGGATATTCGATAATTTTTATACTCCCGCCCCCTATTCCTTACCTGAAGGGGAGGGCCAAAGGACAGAAATACCTGAATGGCTATGGCCCAGTTCCAGCACAGGTGAAATAGTACGGCATGCCCATTTTTCCCTATCCTATAATGAAGCTTATGAACAGGCAGAGTGGGTAGCCTATGTTTTGGAGAAGTCCCACTTAACCAATGATGATAGGAAAAGGCCATTTTTTGTAGAGGACCCCAAGGTGAGCAGTAAATCGGCAGATTGGAGGAACTATAAGGGTTCGGGATATGATAGGGGCCATTTGTGTCCTGCTGGTGATCGTAGATTTTCCGAAAACGCCTATAATGAAACCTTTTATACGAGCAATATTACACCACAGAACAGGGAATTTAACGCAGGAGTCTGGAATAGATTGGAGCAGCAGGTGAGGTATTGGGCCAGAAGGGACGGACCTTTATTTGTAATTACTGCGGGAGTTTTGGATAAGGGCTTGGCAAGTATAGGGGAGGAGGATGTGGCCGTTCCAAAATATTTTTATAAAATAGTAGCTAAAGGTGAGGGTGAAAACCTAAAAATCATAGGATTTCTTTTCAAAAATAGGGAGGATACCAGAAACTTGGATCAATTTATGGTTCCTGTGGATACCCTTGAAAAATTGACGGGGATCGATTTCTTTTTCGGTTTGCCCGATGAACAAGAGTCAAGGTTGGAAGCCGGTATCAACAGCGGCAGTTGGAGATTTTAAGTGAGTTCGTTTAGCCTGTTGGCATCCAATTTTAGAAAGATAAACAACAGCGCCGTAAAAAATAACAAACCGGAACCCCCATAACTAAAAAACGGCAGTGGTATTCCAATGGTGGGCAGAACTCCTATGACCATACCTATGTTTATGAAATAATGTACAAACAAAATGGAGATGACCCCATACCCATACATACGACTAAAGTCATTTTTCTGTCGCTCGGCCAAATATACCAGCCGTAGTAGTAAGGTGGTAAAAAGAATTACCACGGAGGCAGTACCTACAAATCCCCATTCCTCGCCTACGGTGCTAAATATGTAATCTGTATGTTGTTCCGGGACAAAATCGCCCTTGGTCCTTGTTCCTTCCAAAAACCCTTTACCGTATTTTCCGCCCGATTCAATGGCTTTTTCAGATTGATAGGTGTTGTAACCTATGTCCCTACGGATTTCCTCCAATTTTTTGGGATCCTTTTCCAAACGAAGCCAAAGACTGAAACGATCCCTATGCCTTTGTTCAAAAACGTAATTAAAAACAAAATTGACCGAAAGGGAAAAGAGAACAATGGCTACGTATATAAGGCCAACCGGAATTATAGGTACTTTGAAGGATGGTTTTTTTAATAATAGGAATAGCGCCAATAGTAGCCCTAGGATTATGCTTACCCATATGGTACCGAACATCAGCGTTAAAATAAAAATAAGAATTACCATAAACCCTATTCCAAGGTAATAGAGCGGGAGACCTTCCCTAAAAATCACAAAGATCAGGGCAAAAAAGACGAGGGCACTTCCTGGATCTGGCTGGGGAATGATCAGGAATGCAGGAATCAATAAAATGAGAATTGCGATTATTTGGTCTTTCTGCCGCTTAATATCCGTCTGTATATCACTTAAATATTTGGCCAGGGCAAGTGCGGTGGCAACTTTAGCAAATTCCGAGGGTTGTAGGTTGAAAAAGCCAAGGTCGTACCAAGAAGTTGCCCCGGCAATTGTTTTGCCAAATACAAAAAGTCCCAAGAGCAGTGCTGTGGATATTATATAAAATAGGCTGGAGAATCGTTCATAGAAATTGGCTTCCAATGCCAATATAATAACTATGGCCACGGCACTTGTCCCTATAAAGAACAATTGTTTTCCATGTAAGGAGGCAAAATTGAAAATAGACGGGTTGTCGTCAGTGAAGGTGCTGGAATAAATATTTATCCAACCAATAAAAACTAGGGAAATGTAAATTAGAACGCTAAACCAATCCAAGCGTTTAAGGACACTTTTACCAGACACGCTCATTTATTTTAAAGGGTTGTCCGCTATAGGGTTTTGCATATTCATCTTCCAAGGTTTTTTCCAACATTCTTTTCTCCAAGTCTACACGGGTTATTTCGCCTTTAAGATATTTTTCAATCATTAGGGAGGCAATATGTCCTGCATAACGCGATCCAAAATATCCATTCTCAATGTAAACGGCAATGGCAATTTTAGGGTTGTCAACGGGTGCAAAGGCAACAAAAACGGAGTTGTCCGTTAGTTGCGTCCGTACACCATTGATTCTTGTGAAGTTCTCTACAGTACCGGTTTTACCGGCAATTTCTATTCCTTCTATTTGCAGCCTCGCTGCCGTACCTTTTTTGTACACTTCGGCCATTCCCTGTACAACCGGTTCAAAATATTTTCTATCAATAGTGGTGTGTTTGGCCTCTGTGAATTCAGGGATACTGATATCGTCAGCTCCAATTTTTTTAAGTACATGAGGCGTAAAATAATGCCCTCTATTGGCAATGGCAGCGGTCATGTTGGCCAGTTGAATAGGAGTAACCTCTACCTCGCCCTGTCCTATGGAATTGGATATTATGGTAGAAGAGGACCATCTGTTGTCCCCATAGATGCGGTTGTAATATTCCTTGTTGGGTATTCGTCCAGGTCTTCCAGTGGGAAGGTCATACCCCAAGAAAGTTCCTAGTCCAAAACTTTTTACGTGTTTTTCCCAAACATCCATGCCTTCGGCCGAAGTTGGAAATTGGTCGTAAATTTTGCGAAAGGCACCTGCAAAATAGGCATTACAGGAGAGGTAAATGCCGGAATTCAAATTTCGGGTACCTCCTCCGCAATGACATCCTCTTTTCCTTTTGCCTACGTAGAAACCATTGTAGCAATGAAAGGTGGTTTCTGGTGTAATGGCACCTTCTTGAAGGGCTACTAGGGCGTTTATGGTTTTAAATGGCGATCCGGGGGATTGGGAAGCTAAGATGGAACGGTCAAAGGTGGGTTTTGAAATGGTATCATAGTGTAATTTGCTGTAATTCTTTGATCTTTCCCTACCTACCAATAAGGCTGGGTCATAGGTTGGACCGGAAATTAATGCCAAAATCTCTCCAGAGGCCGGTTCCAGGGCAACTATACCCCCGTGTTTCCCGATCATCAGCTTTTCACCGTATTCCTGAAGAATTTTGTCTATAGTGACGGTTATTTGTTTTCCCTGCTCTGGAAGGGTATCCAAAGTACCGGATTTATAAGGGCCAATATCCCTGTTAAACCTATCTTTCTGGATATATTTCACGCCTTTTCGACCCCTTAGGATGGTCTCGTATTCTTTTTCGATACCCGTAGTTCCCTTTAATTCCCCGGCAGCGTAGGATGGGTTTCGTTCCAGATCCCATTCGTTGACTTCACTGATGTATCCCAAAACATTGGCACCGCTATTGGTATCGTAATAGCGCAATGATCTTTTTTGAATATAGAAGCCTTCAAATCGCCTCATTTTTTCCTGAAGCCTGCCGTAGTCCTCTTTGGATAGTTGTGGAACCAAAACAGAGGGAAGCCTTGGGGAATAGACCCTGGCTTTCTTTAATTGGGACACAAACCTTTCTTTATCTATTCCCAAGAGCTTACAAAATTCAAGGGTGTCCAATGGTTTTACCTCCCTTGGTATAACCATTACATCATAGGCCGGTTGGTTTGCTACGAGAAGTTTCCCATTTCTATCATATATATAGCCCCTTTCCGGATAATCATATACTGCTTTTATGGCCGGATCTTCCAATATCTGATTGGGGGAAAAACTAAATATCTGGAGATAGGACAATCTGCCGATAAAAGTTATTCCGACCAATAGTATAATGGAAGATAATAGAATTTTTCTCATTCTTTTTCAACACTAAAAAGTGAACTTAATAGTAAGCACAATATTAAGGTGGCTATACTGATAGTTAAAACTTTCTTCAAAATTAACAGCGTATTTTCAAAACTGAAAATTTCTAGGGTAAAGAAAACCAAATGGTGTATTATAATTAATAACGTTAAAAATGTAATTTGTTGTGCCCTAGTGGTGTTGGTTAGTTTAAAATTTTGAAATTCATAATTCACCCCAAAACAAAACCGCATTATGGTCGGTCTTAAATAAGCAATGGTTACGGTGGCTGCTGCATGAATGGCTACGGTGTCCGAAAATAAATCTATTAAGAAGCCAAGTAGAAAACTTAACAATAGAAACAATTGCCTTTTTTCCTTAATGGGATACCAGTAGAGAAATAGAATATACACCATTGGGTTTATATATCCAAAAAAATTGAGCTTATTAAAAACCAATACCTGTACCAAAATTAATAGTACAAATCTAATTATGTTGATAAAGTAGCTATTGCGAATCATTATTGGTCTTGGCTTCTAATTCTATTATTTCCTCCCTTTGAATGTTTTCTATTATGTAAATGCTCCTAACTGCGGCCATATTGTTAAAGAGCTTAATGTCTATGCTATATGAGCTTTGGGAATTGTTTAGATCAAAATTTTTGACGATACCTATGGGAATGTTTTCTGGAAAGATGCTGGAACTGGCACCGGTAACAATAGTGTCCCCAATTTTTAAGGGTACCAATCTTTCAACGTCGGCAAGTTGTACTGTGTTATAGTCTTTTGTGTCCCAAACCAATGATCCGTAATGGTTGGTGTTCTTGATTTTTGCGTTGATCCTGGATTTGGTGTTCAGAATGCTCTGTACCGTTGCAAAATTTTGGGATGTATTCTCCACTATTCCAAGGATGCCGTTGGCTGTGATAACGCCCATATCGGGTTTTATTCCCTGTGCCATTCCTTTTTTGATCGTAATATAGTTTCTCGGCAGGCTATAACTGTTCTTGATTACCTGGGAAGCTATGACCCTGTATGTAACATTGGTCGTGTCCAATTGCATGGAATCTTCCTTTTTTTGGTTGAACAGGAGGTTCCGCAATCGTTTATTTTCCTCTACCAATTTTTTATTCTCCTCCCCAAGACCAAAATAGGTGGTGATACTGCTTGTGGTCTCATAAATATTTCCGGTAAGCCAGTTAGAGGAATTAAAGTATTTGGAACGATGGTATGAATGGGATTGTACTGTAAGGGCCAGGGATATAATCAACAGGAAAAGATAGAGCAAGAAATTTTTATATCTTAATATAAAGTTGATAATCTGCTGCATTCACTTAAATTGTTTTATAAAACCTTATTTGGGCAATTGCCCAGTAAGGCATTAAGGCCTGTTTACTAATTATAACCTTCCAAAAGGTAGTGCCGATTGTAGGGGGTTGAATAGGCTATTTAATTAAAATACTCTTATATCGCTCCAAGTTTTTTAAAGCAATACCGGTACCCCTTACAACCGCCCTTAGTGGATCTTCAGCTATATAGACCGGGAGATCCGTTTTTTGGGACAAACGTCTATCAAGTCCCCTGAGCATAGACCCGCCGCCAGCTAGATAAATACCCGTATTATAAATGTCAGCTGCCAGTTCTGGTGGTGTTTGGGATAGTGTTTCCATAACGGCATCCTCTACCCTTAAAATGGATTTATCCAAGGCTTTGGCTATTTCACGGTAGGAAATGGATACTTGTTTTGGTTTACCGGTCAATAGATCCCTACCCTGCACGGACATTTCATCCGGAGGGGTCTGTAAGTCTTCCGTAGCGGATCCAATGGTAATTTTAATATTTTCAGCGGTACTCTCCCCAACATAAAGGTTGTGTTGCGTACGCATGTAATAAATAATGTCGTTAGTGAAAACGTCCCCCGCTATCTTGACCGATTTGTCGCAAACAATCCCGCCCAGGGCAATTACCGCAATTTCTGTTGTTCCACCTCCTATATCAACGATCATGTTCCCTTTGGGTTGCATAATGTCCAGGCCGATACCTATGGCAGCTGCCATTGGCTCGTGAATTAGATAGACCTCCTTGCCGTTAACACGTTCAGCAGACTCCTTAACGGCACGCATTTCTACCTCTGTAATTCCCGAAGGGATACAGATAACCATTCTCAAGGCTGGCGGAAACCACTTTTTCTTTAAAGCGGGTATGTTCTTAATGAACATATTGATCATCTTTTCGGAGGCGTCAAAATCGGCGATAACCCCATCCTTTAAAGGACGTATTGTCTTTATATTTTCATGGGTCTTTCCTTGCATCATGTTGGCTTCCTTGCCAACAGCAATGATTTTGCCACTTATTCTGTCCCTGGCTACAATAGATGGACTGTCTACCACCACTTTGTCGTTGTGAATGATGAGGGTGTTGGCAGTACCTAAGTCTATTGCAATCTCCTCGGTTAAGAAATCAAAGAATCCCATTATGTGTTGTTATATTTCGGTTTAAATGTCAGTTTGATCGTTAAAAGTAATAAAATTAATGTTTAAAATGACGTGTGCCAGTCATAACCATTGCAATTCCATTTTCATTACAATAATCGATACTAAGTTGATCCTTTATGGAGCCTCCAGGTTGTATAACGCTGGTTACCCCACTTTTATGCGCAATTTCCACACAATCTGGAAACGGAAAGAAGGCATCACTGGCCAATACCGCTCCATTTAGGTCAAAATTGAAGGATTGGGCTTTGTGGATGGCTTGGTTTAGGGCATCTACACGGGAGGTTTGGCCGGTTCCACTGGCGCACAATTGTTTGTTTTTAGCAAGTACAATGGTGTTACTTTTGGTGTGTTTGCACAATTTTGAAGCGAAGATTAAATCTTCCAGTTCCCTATCCGTAGGCTTTTTGTTGGTAGCATTGGTAAGGTCGGAAATTTTATCGGTCTTTTCATCTTTTTCCTGCACTAAAACTCCGTTTAAACATGTTCTTACCGTCATTTTTGGAAGGTCAACTTCGTTCTGTACCAAAATTATTCTGTTTTTCTTGCCTTTTAAGATATCCAGGGCCACTGGGGTATAGCTAGGGGCAATTACCACTTCGCAGAATAGATTGTGTATTTCTTCGGCGGTTGGTTTGTCTATTTCTACGTTGCTGATCAATATTCCACCAAAAGCTGAAACAGGGTCTCCTGCCAAGGCATCAACATAGGCCTGGTGAATTGTTGGTCTGGTGGCGAGACCACAGGCATTATTGTGCTTTAATATGGCAAAGGTGGGGGCATCGTTCTTAAATTCTTGGATAAGGTTTACAGCTGCATCCACGTCCAACAAATTGTTGTAGGAAAGTTCCTTTCCATGAAGTTTATTGAACATTGCGTCAAAATCCCCAAAGTAAAATCCTTTTTGATGTGGGTTTTCTCCATAACGCAGTACTTGCCCGTTGGTTTCACTTAATTTAAACGCAGCTTCTTCGTGGTTTTGGTTGAAATAATTAAAAATGGCCGAATCATAATGCGATGAAACATTGAAAGATTTGGTAGCAAAACGTCTACGGTCTTCCAAAGTGGTGCTGCCGTTACCGTTGGTAATCATTTCCAAAACTTCGTCATAATCGTTCATGGAGGACACGCAAAGTGTATCCTTGTAATTTTTGGCCGCGGCGCGTATCAATGAAATACCGCCTATATCTATTTTTTCAATGATATCCTGTTCGGAGGCCCCACTGGCAACAGTTTTTTCAAATGGGTAAAGATCTACAATTACGATATCCAATTGGGGGATTTCAAATTCCTTCAATTGTTCCTGATCGCTCTTATTGTCCTGACGGTTCAAAATACCACCAAATACCTTAGGGTGCAATGTCTTAACCCTGCCGCCCAAAATGGACGGATAGCTGGTAACGTCCTCTACAGGTACTACATCGATTCCCAAATCCTTAATGAATGTTTCCGTACCGCCTGTAGAATAGATGGTAATTCCCAATTCATTAAACTTTTTTACCAAGGGCTCTAGGCCATCTTTATGAAAAACGGATATTAAGGCTGACGAAGCTTTTTTAGTGGTACTCATTTTGTTGTGATTGTTGTTATGGATTATAAGGACACAAAAGTAATTTTTTTGTGCTTAAAAATCAGCACGTTTATTAACAATCGCCCTAAAGTTTCAAAGAATCTTGGACACCTCTTGGTTTACGTATTCCAAAAAGTGCTCATCCTCCTTTGAAAATGGGTCGGGAGTATTGGAGTCGATGTCTATTTGACCAATATTTACGCCATTTAAAAATAACGGAACTACAATTTCCGCCTTAACGGTTATGCTGCATGCTATGTAGTTGTCCTGGGCTTTTACATCCGGAACCACAAAGTTTTGATTGGAGACGGCTACCTGTCCGCAAATTCCTTTGCCAAAAGGAATTATGGTGTGGTCTGTAGGGGCGCCGGCATATGGACCCAATTTGAGCTCTTCCCTATCTCCATTTTTGAAATAGAAGCCTACCCAATCGTAATGGGGGACATTCTCTTTTAACAATTCGCATATGGCCTGCATTTTTTCGGTTGCAGTTTTCTGGGTACTGTTCGTAATTTCCGAAATCTTTGGTCTTAAAATAGTAAGCATGTGATAAATTTTCACAAAAATAAGGCTATTTGCAAATTCTTTGATCCATAACCTCTTTAAACTTCCTAACTGTTATTGATAAGGACAATTTTTCCCCTAAATTTTAGTTAATGTTGCAATAGGGAAATATAGAGTAATAACTTTTGATTATTTTTGCCTTGATGAAAGTAATGATCCATAAAATACTGGCCGTGTTGATGGCATTTTTTATGCTGGTCTCCACCGTTTCCTGGACCGTTGAGAAGCATTTTTGCTTTGGATCTTTGGTAGACGTCGCTTTTTTTCATGAAGCGGATACCTGTGGTATGGATTTGGGGTTGGAGGAAGAGAATTTGTCCCCTAAGAAAAAATCAGATACTTGCTGCAGTGATGAGACCATTTTGGTAGTGGGGCAGGATAACCTAAGTATTTCCTATGACGATCTTGGTGTGGTCCAGCAGCTTTTCTTGGTGGCCTATACTTCCTATTATGTAAATTTATTTCAGCCAAGGGAGCAGCACCGTGTTCCCCATGCCGATTACCCACCTCCCATACTGGTCAAAGATATCCATATTTTGGACCAAGTTTTCCTCATTTGATTTTTTATTGGTAGTAAGCTCGGGTTCCCTTTTTTTGGATTTGGAGGATCCGATGTTTTATTGATTTCAATTATCTACTAATATTAAAATATATCAAGTGAAGAATTTTTTTGTAAGTATATTTTTATGGATTCCGTTATTGGCAATCTCCCAGAACACTATTGAGGGTATGGTGATGGAGGACAATCCTGAAAATAAGCACCTAGGTTTGGCCGGAGCCAATGTTTATTGGTTAAATTCCCAGACAGGGACCATAACGAAGACCGATGGTAGCTTTTCAATCCCATTTAAGAAGGAGTATAATCGGCTTGTCATTAGTTATGTGGGATTTGAGTCGGATACCTTGATCATTGATTCCCCTGGAAAGGTAAATCACTGGCTAAAACCTTCCAATGCGTTAAATGAGGTGGTGGTTCAAAAGAAAAGGGACGCCGTACAGAAATCCTATTTCAGCCCACAGAATGTGGTCACCATAAATAGCGCCGAATTACTAAAAGCGGCGTGCTGTAACCTCTCTGAGAGCTTTGAAACCAACCCGGCCATAGATGTCAATTTTTCAGATGCTTTGACCGGTACCAAGCAAATACAAATGTTGGGACTTACCAGTCCTTATTTGTTAATAACCCAAGAGAATATCCCTATGGTAAGGGGTGCCTCCCAGGCCTATGGACTTACCTTCACCCCTGGGACTTGGGTGGAGAGTATACAGATTACGAAGGGGGCGGGCAGTGTGGTAAATGGTTATGAGAGTATTTCAGGCCAGATAAATACGGAATTGGTAAAACCTTTGACGGATAATGCCCTATTTGTTAATGGATATGGCAATTTGAATGGCAGGCTGGAGTTGAATACCCATTTCAATAAACAGTTGACCGATAAGTGGAGTACGGGGCTTTATCTCCATACCAATAGAAGGGATGTGAAGGAGGATGATAATGGGGACGGATTTTTGGATGCCCCCTTGGGCAATCAAATAAATGTTTTGAATAGGTGGCAATACCAAAACCCAAGTACCGGATGGGTCAGCTTTATCAATCTTCGTTTCTTAAACGACGACAAACAGCTGGGACAGACAAATTTTGTCCCGAGTATCGATAAATTCACTGCCAATTCGTGGGGAGGTGAAATAAATACCAGGAGGTTTGATACTTCGCTGAAATTAGGTTATGTATTTCCAGAGCTACCTTTTCAAAGTCTTGGTTTTCAAACGGCCTACAATATTCATAAACAGGATTCTTATTTTGGGTTTAATGAATATAATATTGATCACGAAAGCATCTATTCCAACCTGCTGTTCAACTCCATAATAGGGGATACCAAGAGCAAGTATAAAACGGGCCTCACCTTTGCTTATGATGGATATGGCGAAATGGTGAACACGCAAGATTATTCTAGGGTGGACAAATCTATTGGGGCCTTTTTTGAATATAGCTATGACAATTTAAAGGAATGGAGTTTAACTGCGGGCATAAGAGTGGACACCCACAATAATTTGGGGACTTTTGTTACGCCTAGATTACACCTGCGGTATATGCCATGGGATAGAGGGAGCTTTAGGGGGTCTTTGGGCCGTGGAAAACGGGCAGCCAACATCTTTGCCGAAAACCAACAATTATTTGCCTCCTCAAGACGGATAAGGGTTCTTGGGGATGGTAGTAGTATTTATGGGTTGGATCCAGAAGATGCCTGGAATTATGGAACTAGTTTTATACAGGGGTTTAGTTGGTTTGGCAGAAAGGGTAATATAACCTTGGATTATTACGTTACCAATTTTAAAAATCAAGTGGTGGTGGATTGGGAGAACCCATTGGAGGTGTCATTTTATAACTTGGAGGGAGAAAGTGTGGCCAAAAGCTTTCAATTTGAAATAAATTATAATGTTCTAAAGAATCTTGAGTTAAGGACGGCTTATAAATATTATGATGTGGAAACCGATTATCGCAGCGGTACCCTTCAAAAGCCTTTACAGGCCCAACATCGATTTTTTGCCAACCTTGGTTATACTTCAGTACCTAAGACAAATGGTTCCTTATGGCGTATGGATTATACGGTCCATTCGCTGGGAAAACAGCGATTGCCAAATACCTCCAATAATCCAGAAGCGTATAGATTGGCAGAATTTTCCCCATCCCACAGTATGATGATTGCCCAAATAACGAGAGTGTTCAACGATAATTTTGAAATATATATAGGAGGCGAGAATTTGGCCGATTACACCCAGGATGACCCTGTGTTGAGTGCGGACGACCCATTTGGTCCAAATTTTGATACTACCATAGTACATGGCCCTATAATGGGCAGAATGTTTTATGCGGGATTTAGATATAAATTATAAATTTATTCAATATTAATTATTCAACTTAAAAAGTGGAGATATGAGAAATATAGTATTAGGAGCGGTGTTTGTTTTTTTGACGGCAGTTGGCTATGGCCAAGAGAAAAATAAAAAAATGAGCTTCGAGGTGAATGGTAAATGTGCCATGTGCAAAGAGAGGATAGAGGAAGCCGCCTTGGCCGTAAAAGGGGTTAAATACGCTTTATGGGACATCCCGACCCATCAATTATCGTTGATCATCGATGAGCGAAAAACAAATTCCATGTTGGTAAAAACGGCCATAGTCGAGGTAGGTCATGATACCAAGGAATTAAAGGCTACGGAGGAAGCTTATGAAAGTGTTCACCCTTGTTGCAGGTATCGCGAGGATAATAGCGACGATGGACAGCATCATTAAAGTTTGGTC
Source organism: Arenibacter flavimaris (assembly GCF_030291335.1). NCBI lineage: Bacteria > Pseudomonadati > Bacteroidota > Flavobacteriia > Flavobacteriales > Flavobacteriaceae > Arenibacter > Arenibacter flavimaris. Next base: position 22,790 of record NZ_JASWIM010000003.1, on the reverse strand, counting down.
TTTATAAGCCTGGTAAAAACAAAAAACCGCATTTGGATTTCCAAATGCGGTTTTTTTTGTTGCTGTAAATTTTAAAACTTACATCATTCCTGGCATTCCACCACCCATTGGTGGGCCTGCAGGAGCATCTTCTTTGATGTCTATCAGGGCACATTCGGTAGTTAAGATCATTCCGGCAACAGAAGCGGCATTTTCCAATGCAATTCTGGTTACCTTCTTAGGGTCTATGATACCCGCCTTGATCATTTCCACATATTTCTCCGATTTGGCATCATAACCAAAATCGCCTTTGCCTTCCAAAACTTTGGCAACTACTACAGATCCTTCCCCACCGGCATTTTCAACGATGGTTCTCAAAGGTGACTCTATTGCTCTGGCAACGATTTGTACACCTGTTTCCTCATCTGCATTTTCAGTCTTGATTTTGGAAAGTACGGATTTTGCTCTAACCAGGGCAACACCCCCACCGGCAACGATTCCTTCTTCAACCGCAGCTCTTGTAGCGTGAAGGGCATCATCTACCCTATCTTTTTTCTCTTTCATTTCTACTTCGGAAGCAGCGCCAACATAAAGAACAGCAACCCCACCGGCCAATTTGGCCAAACGTTCCTGTAATTTTTCCTTGTCGTAATCCGAGGTGGTAGATTCTATTTGGGATTTGATTTGGTTAACCCTTGTTTTAATGGTTTTTGGATCCCCTGAACCGTTTACAATAGTTGTATTGTCCTTGTCAATAGTGATTTTTTCACAGGTACCAAGCATATCCAAGGTGGCATTTTCCATTGTAAAGCCTCTTTCCTCAGCTATTACGGTTCCACCTGTAAGGATAGCGATATCTTCCAACATAGCCTTTCTTCTATCTCCAAATCCTGGTGCCTTAACTGCGGCAATCTTTAAGGATCCCCTTAATTTGTTTACCACCAATGTGGCCAAAGCTTCTCCATCCACATCTTCTGCAATGATCAAAAGAGGTTTTCCGGATTGTGCTACAGGCTCCAATACTGGTAACAAATCCTTCATGGAAGAAATCTTCTTATCATATAGTAATATGTAAGGATTTTCCAAGTCGGCTGTCATTTTTTCAGAATCGGTAACAAAGTATGGAGAAAGGTATCCCCTGTCGAATTGCATACCTTCCACAACATCAACATAAGTATCTGTTCCTTTGGCCTCCTCAACAGTAATAACTCCTTCTTTTCCAACTTTTCCGAAAGCTTGGGCAATAAGATCACCAATGGTTTCATCGTTATTGGAGGAAATGGCGGCTACTTGTTTGATTTTTTCTGAAGAGTCGCCTACTTTTTTGGTCTGCTTGGCCAAATCTTCAACAATAGCCTCTACAGCTTTGTCTATACCTCTTTTTAGGTCCATTGGATTGGCACCTGCCGCTACGTTCTTTAAGCCTTCTTTTACGATAGCTTGTGCAAGAACGGTGGCAGTAGTAGTACCATCACCTGCCAAATCATTGGTTTTGGATGCAACTTCCTTTACCATTTGGGCCCCCATATTCTCTAGTGGATCCGCTAATTCAATTTCTTTGGCTACGGTAACACCATCCTTGGTAATGTTTGGTGCTCCAAACGATTTACTGATGATTACATTTCTACCTTTAGGTCCCAAAGTAACTTTTACTGCGTTAGCCAATGCATCGACACCTCTCTTCAGGCCATCTCTTGCATCGATATCAAATTTTATATCTTTTGCCATAATTTAATTTCATTTGTCATTCCAAATAAAACGGAATGAAATTAGTTATACTCTTTAGTTTGTAGTTTGGAATTTTCCCAGTATGCGGGGAAAAAGTGCAATATTATATAATTGCTAAAATGTCGCTCTCGCGCATCATAAGATATTCGGTACCTTCAAGCTTTAGCTCAGTACCGGCATACTTGCCGTATAGCACCGTATCTCCAACTTTAACTGTCACTTTTTCATCTTTTGTACCAGGTCCAACGGCAACTACCTTGCCTTTTTGTGGTTTTTCCTTTGCGGTATCAGGGATGTAAAGACCAGATGCAGTCTTTGTTTCAGCAGCCATAGGTTCTATTAGAACTCTATCTGCTAATGGTTTAATGCTAACTTTAGCCATATTATTTAGATTTTATGTTTTTAAGTTTGATTTTAATAGGCAGAAATTATGCCATTGCCTAAAAACTGACACTTTGTTAAATAAAAATGCCAGCTTGTCACTTAAGCTGGCATTTTTTATATTTTAAAGTCGTTTTCTCCTGTTATTGGTCACCTTCAGTGGTGTTTGTACCATTAGTGGCAGGTGCAGAAATTGGAGTTTCTGGCAAAGCATCCGGCGCAGTTGTTTCAATAGGGTCGCCATTAAGCAATTTTGAATCGGAATCACTGAAACTTCCCTTTAATGCTACATTGGAAAGCAATATTAAGACAACCAGTATGGCCGCCAACGTCCAAGTACTCTTATCCAAAAAGTCCCCTGTTTTCTTTACGCCCCCTACAACTTGGTTGCCGCTGCCACCAAAGGATGAGGACAATCCTCCACCTTTAGGGTTTTGCACCATAATAACAAGCATCAATAGGATGCAAACTAGGATGATCAGGACCAAGAATATTGTAAATGTTGTATTCATTATTTAATTATTTTCTTGTTGTATCTTTTCTACCGCTTTTATTCGGTCTGCAAAGAAACTACTTTTTTCTGGATATTTCAAACTTAAAATTTTGTAGGCCTGAATAGCCTTTTTGTACTTCTTTTGTTCTAAATAGACTTTGGCCAAAGTGGCTGTCATCAATTCATTTTTGTCGAAGCTAAGGGAATCCTTGATGGTCACTTTGACCGTATTTTCCTTGGGTACAATTTTTGGGTTGGCTTCGATGAATTTATCAATTAGATCAAATTTTTTCTTTTTTAATTTATTTTCTTTTGGAATTGGTTTCGCCTCGGTCTTAGCGGCCCCTTTTTTGGGGGTATCGGGTTCGGATTTTTTCTTTTCTACCTTATTTGAGGTTAATTGAAGCCATTCCCCAAAGGAATATTTTTCTTTCTTGGTGAAATTTAACGGTTTCCCGATTTCCAGTGTTTCCTCAGCTTTTTTTTTATCGTCCGAAATGGACTTGTCTATTTTGGGGTCTTTGGAAGAAAACAGTGAGGGGTCCAAAATGTTGTCGGCATCCTTTACAGTCCTTGGTAAGGGTTCGTCATCCGATTCTTCTATCAGTGAACTTTCTTTTTTAAAATCGGATACGATCTCTTCGGATATGGTGGGTGTATCGTTTAAAGTGGTGGACTTGCCCAGAATTGAATCGGCAATGGTATTTTGTAAAAAGTCAACGGAGGTGATGAAATCAAAAAGAATATCCCTATCCGCTGTATAGGCGGCGGTCAATTTAAGGGCATTGTTGTATTTAAAACTGTTGAGGTTCTTAAGGCCTTTAAGGTGCATGGCCCTTGCTGCTTGAAAGTATGGGTACTCTGCCAATACATCTTCCAGTTGGTTGGTCTGCACAGGGGAAACCACTTCATCCGGATTTTGTAATAAATATGTAAAGTCCTGTACGTTCATAAATTACCAATCTGCCAATGATTTATTAAAAATGTCCTGGGTAATACGTTCAAATATTACCTGGTGGGCCTCATCCTTAACACTGGCCAATTGGGAATTGGCTGGATAATCGTAAAAGAAGGAGAATCGTTGTTCAAAGTCTACATCTTCCTTGGTGTTGTTGAAAAACCTTACGTTTACACCAATACTCAGTCTGTTCTGTGCTGCGGTTTGTTGTGAGGTGGCCGACATGGGGGATATTCTATATTCCACGATCTCGCCTTCGTAGAGCAAATCCCCGTTGGATTTAACAAGGTCCAAACTGGTCTGGTTCAATATTAGATCCTGTAGGGCAAGTGTAAAATCCCTATCCATTCCGGGCTCGAAAGTAGACCCTGGGTTCTGGGATGCATAGTTTTGAAAATAATTGACCTGAAAGGTTTTCGCCGTCCCTACATCGCCCCCGGTAAAGTTATATATGCCACAACCAGCAACACAGCTGGTTAATACCAATAGAATTATAAGATTTTTTGCTTTAATCATTCATTCGTTTTTTTCTAAATTCTTTTATTTTTTGCCTACTGCCTACTGCCTACTGCCTACCGTTAAAGGTCGTACTGTTTTATTTTTCTGTACAGGGTGCGTTCCGAGATGCCCAATTCTGCGGAAGCAGCTTTTCTTTTGCCTTTGTTGCGTTCCAAGGATTTTTTAATGAGTTCTATTTCCTTGTCCTGTAAAGATAGGGTTTCTTCCTCTTGTATTTCCTCTGCAAAATGATACTTGTCCTCTTGTTGGGGAGATTTAATTATCGGTTTTTCTATATAGGGTTCGGGAAGTTGTAAAATTTCACTGGGACTTTCCTCTTGCTCGGCATATTCCTCCTCGTCATCCCCGTAGATTTTGCGGATAAGATTTTCATTTTCTTCCTGTACTTTCTCGCTGTCGTTGTGTTTGAGCAGCTCCAGTGTTAATTTCTTAAGATCGTTAAGGTCGCCTTTCATGTCAAAAAGCACCTTGTACAATATCTCCCTTTCCGTGCTAAAGTCGCTCTCTTTTTTTTCCTTTCCAACAATGGCGGGTAAATTGCTATTGCTGGAATTGGGCAGGTAACTGTTTAGAGTGGCCAAGGTAATAAGTCTGCTTTCCTCCAAGACGGAAACCTGTTCGGCAATATTCCTCAATTGTCTAATGTTTCCCGGCCATCTATATTTTAATAGCAATTGTACGGCATCGTCCTCCAGGCGGATCGTTGGCATTTTATATTTCTGCCCAAAATCCGATGCAAATTTCCGAAATAATAGATGGATGTCCTCCTTGCGCTCCCGCAATGGGGGGATGTTGATTTCTACCGTACTTAACCTGTAATACAGGTCTTCCCTAAACTTTTCCTTTTTTATGGCCTCGAACATATTAACATTGGTGGCGGCCACAATTCTGACATCGGTTTTTTGGACCTGTGAAGAACCTACTTTTAAAAATTCCCCGTTTTCCAAAACCCTCAAGAGACGTACCTGGGTGGTTAGGGGAAGTTCCCCTACCTCATCCAAAAAAATGGTACCGCCATCGGCTACCTCAAAATAACCACTTCTGGTAGCTGTTGCGCCTGTAAAAGCCCCTTTTTCATGACCAAACAGTTCGCTGTCTATAGTGCCTTCCGGTATGGCCCCACAGTTGACCGCAATGTATTTGGCGTGTTTTCTATGGGAAAGGGAGTGTATAATTTTTGGAATAGCCTCTTTACCAACACCGCTTTCCCCTGTAACCAACACGGAGATGTCCGTAGGGGCCACTTGAATGGCCTTTTCAATGGCACGATTAAGTTTTACATCGTTGCCAATGATTTCAAACCGCTGTTTTATTGATTGAATCGATTCCATTGTTTAATTGTTATTGGATAGTCCCAATGGCCTTCCTATTAAGGTGCCGGAGGTGCAATCGGTAATTTCGACATTCACAAAATCTCCTATTTTGTAGTTTTCCTTTGGAAAAACCACTACAAAACTTTGGGAATTCCTTCCCATCCAATCCAAATCCGATTTTTTGGAGGAACCCTCGATCAGGACTTCAACTGTTTTTCCTAGCTGTTGTTTGCTTCTATAATGGCTATGCTCCCTTTGAAGGGCAATGATTTCAGTTAGTCTTCTGTTTTTCACCTCTTGTGGCACATCATCTTCCATATTCCTTGCCGCAGCCGTCCCGGGCCTTTCGGAATAGGCATACATATAACCATAATCATACTTAATCTCTTTCATTAAGGAAAGGGTGTCCTGATGATCTTCTTCTGTTTCGGTCGGAAATCCTGTGATCATGTCTTGTGAGACGGTGCAATCTGGAATTATTTCCTTAATGTTCCTCACCAGTTCCAGGTATTCCTCCCTAGTGTGCAATCTGTTCATTGCCTTTAGGATCCTATTACTGCCACTTTGCACAGGTAAATGTATATAGTTGCAGATATTTGGATATTTTGCTACTACCCGAACCACATCCAAGGTCATGTCCTGTGGATTGGAAGTGGAAAATCGAATGCGCAATTTTGGTTGTGCCAAGGCCACCATTTCCAATAAGTTCGAGAAATTTACGGCTGTGGCTTTTTGCATTTCGGAGGCTTTTTCGAATCCCTTTTTTAATCCGCCACCATACCAAAGGTAGCTGTCCACATTTTGCCCCAAAAGGGTAATCTCCTTAAATCCTTTATGGGCAAGGTTGTTTACTTCTTCCAGTATGGATTGTGGATCCCTGCTGCGTTCCCTGCCCCGTGTAAAGGGTACTACGCAAAAGGTGCACATATTGTCGCAACCACGGGTAATGGATACAAAGGCAGTAACGCCATTGGAGTTGAGACGTACAGGGGAAATATCCCCATAAGTTTCTTCTTTGGATAGGAGTACGTTTACTGCATTTCTGCCATCATCTATTTCTTGGATAAGATTGGGCAGGTCCTTGTAGGCATCCGGGCCTACTACCATGTCCACAATTTTTTCTTCTTCCAGTAACTTGGTTTTTAGCCTTTCGGCCATGCACCCAAGCACCCCCACTTTCATATGTGGCCTATGCCGTTTTACGGCATTAAATTTTTCCAGTCTCTTGCGTATGGTAAGCTCTGCCTTTTCGCGAATGGAACAGGTATTGACCAATACCAGGTCGGCGTCTTCCAGTTCATGGGTAGTACTAAACCCTTCGTTGGACAATATGGAGGCTACAATTTCACTATCCGAAAAATTCATGGCGCAGCCATAGCTTTCTATGTATAATTTTCTAGTGCTATTTTCTTTTCCCTCAAGGGTTATGGCAGTTCCTTGTACGGATTCATCTATAATCTTCTCCATTTTATTGTGCATTCAACCTCATCTTTAAGAGTGTGCAAAGATAGTACTATATGCCTAAATATGACATATTGACAGTTAAATATTTGTCAAAAATCAACGCAACTTTATGGGTTACAGGGTATCTAGTAAAAAACGACCCCATAAAATTATATAGGTATGCAAAGGATGAATCTGTTTTTATTTATGTTGGCTGCTTTAGCGCTGGTTTCTTGCAATGATGGGGATGATGGCAAATATGCGGAGTACTTGGTGGCCAAACCCTTAACGATGGGCAAGGCCGAATTTAAACAGGCTATAGATATCATTGCTCCAATTCCCTTGGAGGAATCCGGTAAAATTTATGTCTATGGGGAATATATATTTGTCAACGAGAAATACAAAGGGGTGCATGTAATTGATAATTCGGATCCAAGGGCTCCCAAAAAGATTGCATTTATAAAAATACCCGGCAACGTAGATGTTTCCGTAAAAGGCAATTACCTCTATGCCGATAGCATTATGGATTTGATCGTTCTGGATATTTCCGATATCAACAATATCAAAACAGTCAACCGCTTGGAAAATGTACTGAGGGACAATGTGGTTTTTCCTTTCGAGGCAGATATTTATGCGTGGCAGGATATAGATTATGAAAATGATATTGTGATAGGATGGGAAACTGTTAAGGAAAGAAGGTTGATAGAGGAAGTGCAGGTGGATTTTTCACGTGAATTTGATGTAATGCTTTCCAATGCCGCCCAAAATACGACCTCTACAGGCCAGGGAGGGTCCTTGGCACGTTTTAAGATCGTAAATGACTATTTATATGCCGTAGACAGTCACACTATCAATGTATTCAACATTCAGGATCTGGAAAACCCTAAGGATTTGGAAGACGTGTACGCCGGTTTCGATATTGAAACTATTTTTAACAGGGGGGATCAATTGTTTTTGGGGAGTATGAGGGGGATGTATATATATGATATTTCCGCTCCGGCCACGCCTACTTTGATTTCTGAATTTGAGCATGGTACGGCCTGTGATCCCGTGGTTGTTGATGGGGATTATGCCTATGTAACCTTGAGGGGCGGTAATATGTGCGGTGCTACGGAAAGTGGACTTTTTATAGTGGACATTTCAGATATCACCAAGCCCGAGTTGGTAAAGACCTATCCGATGGATGGCCCCTACGGCCTGGGGGTAAAGGATGAAAAATTATTTGTGTGCGATGGGGCTTCTGGACTAAAGGTCTATGACAAGACGAATGTTCGGGACTTGGTACAGCTTAACCATATTAAGGATGTAGATACCTTTGACGTTATTCCTATGGAGGATAATTTATTGATGATAGGGGAGGAAATTATATATCAATATGAATATTTGGAAAATAAAATAAAGCTGATCAGCACATTTAAGCTTAATTAATGCTACCGAAATACTTTAAAACACCCCTTAAATTAGGGGTGTTTTTTTATGGTGGCACAAATGAAAGCCCATTAAATAAAAAAATTGGTATACTTTTGTGTCACCAAAAACTAGTTAATGGCAAAGAATTTAGTAATCGTAGAGTCCCCGGCTAAAGCAAAAACAATTGAAAAATTTTTAGGAAAGGATTATAAGGTAGAGTCCAGTTTTGGACATATTGCCGATTTGCCTTCCAAGGAATTAGGAGTGGATGTGGAGAATAATTTTGCCCCTAAATATATTGTTGACAAAGATAAAAAGGCCCTTGTTAAAAAACTCAAGGATTTGGCGGACAAGGCAGATACCATATGGTTGGCCAGTGATGAGGACCGCGAAGGGGAGGCAATTTCCTGGCATTTGGCAGAGGAGTTGAAATTGGACAAGAATAAAACGAAGCGGATAGTTTTTAACTCCATAACCAAATCGGCCATTCAGAAGGCTATTGAGAATCCTAGGGAAATTAATTATGATTTGGTAAACGCCCAACAAGCAAGGAGGGTTTTGGATAGATTGGTGGGGTATGAACTTTCTCCAGTCTTATGGAAAAAGATTAAACCTGGATTATCTGCAGGTAGGGTTCAATCCGTTGCGGTGAGATTGATTGTGGAAAGGGAGCGGGAAATAGAAGCTTTTAAGCCGGAAGCGGCTTTTAGGATATCGGCCGAGTTCAAAACCAATGAAGGAAGTATATTCACGGCCAAATTAAATAAGACCTATGCCAGCCAGAAGGAGGCGGAAGCTTTCTTAAAGGAAAATATAGGAGCTAATTTTTCCGTTGCTTCCCTGGATAAGAAACCGGCCAAAAAATCGCCGGCGGCCCCATTTACAACTTCAACACTACAGCAGGAAGCGTCAAGGAAATTGTATTTTTCGGTTTCAAGGACCATGCAGGTGGCACAACGCTTGTACGAGGCGGGGTTAATTACCTATATGAGAACGGATAGTGTTAACCTATCCAAGGATGCTATAGATGCGGCAAAGGATGCCATTATTAGTAACTACGGCAAGGAGTACAGTAAGGTTAGGAATTTTACCGGAAAATCCAAAGGAGCGCAGGAGGCCCATGAGGCCATCCGCCCTACGGAAATGACCAATCAGTCCCCTTCATTGGAAAGGGATCAATCCAAACTCTACGAGCTTATCTGGAAGCGTACCCTGGCCTCACAAATGAGTGATGCGGAATTGGAGCGTACCAATGTCAAAATAAAGACCAATACACATAAGGAAGAATTTACCGCTAACGGGGAGGTAATCAAATTTGATGGCTTCCTAAAGGTATATTTGGAAGGCACGGATGAAGAAGATATAAGTGAAGAACAGGAAGGGATGCTTCCCGCAATGAAGGAAGGCGAAAAGCTCATTAACAATTATATAACTGCAACAGAGCGTTTTTCCAGGGCACCTTATAGGTTTACGGAAGCCTCTTTGGTAAAAAAACTGGAGGAGCTTGGAATAGGAAGACCTTCTACCTATGCGCCTACAATTTCCACGATCCAGAATAGAGGCTATGTGGAAAAGGGCACCATAGAAGGCACCGAAAGAAATTATGTACAGCTACTTCTGAAATCCGATAAACTGACCACTAAGGATTTAAAGGAAAATGTAGGCTCCGATAAGGGGAAAATGGTGCCTACGGATATAGGAATTATTGTAACCGATTTTTTGGTAGGACATTTTGAAACAATTTTGGATTATCATTTCACTGCCAAAGTGGAAGAGGATTTTGATGAGATCGCTTCAGGTGATGAGGATTGGCAAAAGGTTTTGAAGGATTTTTATGGGGATTTTCACCCCAAGGTCTTGGATGTGGAGGAAAATGCGGACAGGGCCAGTGGAGAACGTATTTTGGGTACCGACCCTAAGTCGGGAAGACAGGTTTCGGTTAGGTTGGGCCGCTTTGGGCCTATGGTACAGGTGGGTACCGTAGATGATGAGGAAAAACCCTTGTTTGCAAGCCTGTTACCGGACCAGTCCTTAAATACCATTAGCTACGAAGAGGCTATGGACCTGTTTAAATTACCGCGAAAGCTAGGTGTTTATGAAGGGGAGGACGTGGAGGCCAACGTGGGTCGCTTTGGTCCCTATATAAGGTTTGGTAAAAAGTTTGTGTCCCTGGGCAAGGACGAAAATGCCATGGAGATAGATATGGATCGGGCAGTGGAACTTATCAAGGAAAAACAAAAGGCCGATGCCCCTATTGCAATTTATGAGGATAAGGAGGTTACCAAAGGGGTTGGAAGATTTGGTCCATTTATAAAATGGAACGGAATGTTTATTAATGTTAGTAAGAAATACGATTTTGATACCCTGTCAAAACAGGATATTGAAGAGATTATAGAGGCCAAAAAACAAAAGGAAATTGATAAGTTGATCCAGGAATGGCCAGAAGAAGGTATACGAATAGAAAAAGCGAGATGGGGAAGGCATACCATAATTAAGGGCAAGGTTAAGGTGGAGGTCTCCAAAGATGTGGATGCCACCAAGATTTCCCTTAAAGCTGCTCAGGAATTAATTGAGAAAAAGACACCTAAGAAAAAAACAAAAGCAAAACCTAAGGCTAAGAAATAATATGGCATTCGATTTTTTAGTACCCGTAAGTGACAGGGTATTGGCCCACTGCGAATTACTTCCGGCCCAAGCATTGGGGAAACACGTTTACATGCACACTGCCCGGCATGGTCTTCCGGTGCTGGCCAATGTAAGTGTAGCTATACTAGGGGTCAATGAATCTAGAAATGCTTTTGAAAAAAAACCGGAGCGCCTGGATATTTCCGAAATAAGGCTACAATTGTATAATTTAATGATGGGGAACTGGAATTCCTCCATCGTGGATTTGGGAGATATAGAGGAAGGAGAGACCGTAGAGGACACTTATTTTGTGGTCAAGGAAATAGTTGCCGGCTTGCTGGAAGAAAATATTATCCCTATTGTCATTGGAGCAACCCAAGACCTTACCTATCCTACATATAGGGCTTTTGACGGACTTAAGAATATGGTTAATCTGGTTTCCATAGATAGTAGGTTCGACTTTGGGATGGATGAAGACCTTATTTCCTCCCATTCCTATATGAGTAAAATAATTACCGACAAGCCCAACAATCTTTTCAATTTCTCCAATATTGGTTATCAAAGTTATTTTAATTCCCAGGAAGAATTGGACCTTATGGAGCGACTTTTCTTTGATTCCTATAGGTTGGGCGAATTAATTTCCAATATTACCCTGGCAGAACCTGTACTAAGAAATGCCCATGTGGTTAGTTTGGATGCCCGTGCCATACGTGCTGCGGATATAGGATATTCCCGAAACTTTTCTCCCAACGGTTTTAATGGAAGGGAAATATGTGCCATCGCAAGATATGCCGGAATTAGCGACAATGTATCCGTATTTGGGATTTACGAATGCGAGAATAGCAATCAGGCCTTTCAACTTGTTGCCCAAATAATATGGTATTTTATAGAGGGCCTAAACTTTAGGATTAAAGAGACCCCCAATAGTAATAGTAACGACTTCACCAAGTATACCGTACCTACAGAAGATGAGTCCCTTGTCTTTTATAAAAGTCATCTCAGCGAAAGATGGTGGGTAGAGGTACCTTCAATTTTAACTTCACATACTAAAACAAATTCACCCGCGTTATTACCATGCACTGAGTTGGATTATCTGGATGCATGTAATCAAAATATTCCTGAGCGGTGGTTTAAAGCCTACAAAAAAGGGTTTAATTGAAATAATAAATTTAGGGTATAAAAACAAATTTTATACAATAAATTATTTAAAAATAAGTTTTAGAGAATAATACTTGTGTTTGCATTTATAATCATAATCGAAATTTAACCTAACGTATGAAGAAGCTATTGTTGTCATCTATAGCATTTGTTTTTTTACTCTCAAGTTGTGGGTCCAAAACAAAAGGAGAGCTGGTCGGAGCTCAAGGAAAAAAGTGGTATCCCGAAAAACCCTATGGTATGGAATTGATCCCTAGAGGAGCATTCATCATGGGTAAGAGTGAGGAAGATCAGGCTAAGGTACTAAATGCCCCGACAAAGACTGTAACTGTTCGATCTTTCTACATGGATGATACCGAAATTACGAATAGTGAATATCGTCAATTTGTAGAATGGGTAAAGGATTCCATTGCAAGAACCCGTTTGGCTATTTTGGCCGATGAGTTGGGATTGGGACCTGAAGATGGAGGCATAGGTGATTATGCCTTTAAGGATGCCGATACTACAAGATTGTCTGCCTACGATAAGTACATGCTGAACAATTATGCAGGTATGGGAGAAACAGGCTACGAAGGCAGGGCATTGGACAGGAAACAAGACCTAACTTGGGATACTTCCAAATATCCGGATGAGTATTATGCCGAGGTAATGGATTCATTGTATATCTCTCAGGAGGAATCCTATAATGGCCAACGTCATATAGATGTAACCAAATTGAAATACAAATATACCTGGATGGATATTGAGGCTGCGGCCCGTGCCAAAAAGGGGAGTAGAAAAGATTTCATAAAACAGGAAGAATTGGAAATATATCCGGATACTACGGTATGGATAAAAGATTTTTCATATTCTTATAATGAACCAATGCACAACGATTACTTCTGGCATGATGCCTATAGTGATTATCCTGTTGTTGGGGTTACGTGGCAACAGGCCCAGGCTTTTTGTAACTGGAGAACAAAATTCAAGAACGACGATCAAAAAAGTAGGGGCAAGCAATTTGTCAACCGCTTTAGATTGCCAACAGAAGCGGAATGGGAATATGCGGCCAGAGGGGGTATAGAAGGTGGTACATACCCATGGGGTGGTCCTTATGTGATCAGCGATACGGGTTGTTTTATGGCCAACTTTAAACCACAGCGTGGGGATTATGCGGCGGATCAAGCGTTGTACACGGTAGAGGCCAAAGCCTATGAGCCCAACGATTATAACCTTTATAATATGGCGGGTAACGTTTCCGAATGGACCAATAGTAGCTATGACCCAAATTCATATGAATATGTGTCTACCATGAACCCAAATGCGGAATCTACCCAAAATGCAAGAAAAGTTATTAGAGGTGGATCTTGGAAAGATGTTGCTTATTTCCTACAGGTAAGTACCAGGGATTATGAATACCAGGATTCGGCACGTAGTTATATCGGTTTTAGAACCGTACAGGATTACATGGGAGAGGAAGACTCTACCAATTAGGATATAAAATAAAGAAGACCTTTATATTTGAATCAAACGATAAACCAAATACTTATTATTAACATTACTTAATTAAATTTAAAATTATGGCACAGTCAAAATCAACTAAGAAATTATTTAACATGGCCTATGGGCTTGGTGCATCTGTAGTAATTATAGGAGCATTATTCAAGATTCTTCACTGGCAATTTGGCCCACTTACGGGAGGATTGTTATTGGCAATCGGACTTATTACCGAGGCATTAATTTTTGCTATCAGTGCATTTGAACCAGTAGATGACGAGTACGATTGGTCATTGGTATACCCAGAATTAAACGGAGGTGCTTCTTCGGGAAAATCAAATTCCAAAGCTGAAATAAAGGAGGCAGAAGCTTCTTTGTCCAAAAAATTGGATGAATTGTTAAAAGAAGCCGGTGTAGATGCCAGCCTTATGGAAAGTCTTGGATCTAGCATTAGAAACTTTGAAGGTGCAGCCAAGGGTATAGCTCCAACTGTTGATGCTATGGAATCTACCAAAAAGTATTCCGATGAAATGGTACAAGCTGCCGCTCAAATGGAATCTTTGAACAGTCTTTACAAAGTACAATTGGAAAGCGCAAGCAGACAAGCATCCATCAATGAGGAAGTAGTACAGAATTCAAGTGCCCTTAAAGAGCAGATGGAGTCTTTGGCAACCAACCTTTCTTCTTTGAACGGAGTATACGGTGGTATGTTATCTGCAATGAATAGAAACTAATTAGTTACCATTCAATAACCAAACCCAAATCAATTAATAATTAAAACTAATTAGAAAAATGGCAGGAGGAAAAGCAACACCACGTCAGAAGATGATCAACCTAATGTACTTGATCTTCATCGCGATGTTGGCCTTAAATATGGGAAAAGAAGTTCTATCGGCTTTCGGTCTTATGAACGAAAAGTTAGAAGCTTCTAACATAAAAACCACGGAAAACAATATGGCTTTCCTAAGTGGTCTTGAAACTAAAGCATCTGAAAATGCTGAAAAATTTGGCCCTCTTTTGGAGGATGCCAAGAAAATAAAGGAATTGTCTGCAGAGTATTACCAATATTTGGAAAACTTGAAAAAGGAGATGATGGCCGATGTTGAGGATCCTAAAGATTATCAAGTAATGGACAAGACCGATTATTTGGATCAGCGTTTTTTCCAGGGAGACCAACTTGGTGCGGATGGAAAAGAGTTTTTGGACCGCTTGGTCAACTATCGTACTCAGATTACCGCTGTTATGCCTAAAGAATTGGAGTCTGTAAAGTCTTCCGTAAAATCTAGGTTCGAAACCGGTGATGAGAATGGCAAGGTTGAAAAGAGGGACGGGACCAAGCAAGATTGGTTAAACTATAACTTTGAAGGATATCCTTTGGTAGCCTCCTTAACCAAGATTACTTCGCTTCAGGCAGACGTAAAAGCTACTGAGGAAGATGCCTTAAAGGCAATGTTGCAAGGTCAGTTGAGCAGTGAGGTTTCCATGACCAATTATACCACTTTGTTGGAGCAGGAAAAATCTGCTTTTTATGCAGGTGAAAAATTTGCAGGAAATATTGTGTTGGGTCGTAAAGATGCCACTACAAAACCTAATGAAGTTAACTTGACCCTAGATGGAAGAAAGTTAAGTGAAGGAACCGATTATGTAATCGAGGACGGTAAGGTAAGGTTGACCGTAAGTGCTGGAAGTGCTGGTGATCATAAGATTGAAGGTAACTTGGTGTTTATGCAGGATGGAGAGCGTACAGAAGTGCCAGTATCCTCTACATTTGCCACTATTACCAAACCAAATGCCGCAGTTATTTCAGCTGATAAGATGAACGTTGTTTATCGTGGTGTTTCCAATCCTATAACCATTTCCATTCCTGGTATTCCGGATAATAATGTTACTGCATCCGCTCCAGGGCTTAGTAAGCAAAGTGGAAGTAAATACGCTATGAATCCTGGTAAAGGAAGAACGGTTTCCATTACTGCTTCAGGTAAGTTGCCCGATGGACAAATGATCAAAACTTCTTCTGAGTTCAGAATTAAGGATATTCCAAGACCTTCGGGATCTGTAAGAGGAGAATCCGGAAGTGCTAGAATGGGTAAAAACAACTTGGAGATCTCTACTATTGGAGCTTTGTTGGAAGACTTTGATTTTGACCTTAACCTTGCGGTTAGTGGATTCAAATTTAAAGTGCCAGGACAGCCAACTGTAGATGTAAAAGGTAACAAATTGGATGCTAGAGCCAAGTCTGCCCTTAAAAGAGCAAGCCGTGGTGATGCCGTTCAGATTTTTGATATCGAAGCTTATATTACAAACAATAAAAGCTATAAGCTTAAAAAGGTATCTCCTGTTGTTGTGGAGATAACAAACTAGTAAAAATGTAGTGAATGGCCGTGGTAAATTGGAATGTTTGCCATGGCCGATTCACCAGTCCGACTTTAGTGGGACTGAAGACTAAAAAAATAAATTTAAACAGATGAATTGGAAAAATGTTTTATTAATTGGAGTAGTGGTCCTGTTGCCATTGTCTATTTCCGCCCAGGCAAATATTTTAAATGCCAAATTACCGGAAGAGATAGGTAAGAAGACCCAGGCGCAGATCGAGAAAGATAATGATGCTCCTTTACCTTACGCCTATGTGGACGACAGGGATATTCTCTGGTCCAAAACCGTTTGGGAGGTAATCGATTTGGACGAGCGTGTTAACTTTCCACTCTATTATCCTTTGGACACCATTGATATAGGCCCGGATAGAAGGTCCTTATACGATGTGTTGATCAAAAACATTAAAAATGGAAAATTGGAGGATGTTTATGTGGACTCCTATTTTACCGAAAAAAGAAAGTTTAGCGATTTGGCTGCAACTTTGCAGAAAGTGGATACAACAGACTACGGATATGAGCAATATAATGCCGGGGAGCCTATTTCTCCAGAATATATTAACCGTAGGAACCTTACCGCTGCCGATTTGGAGGAGTACCTTATTAAAGGAATATGGTATTTCGATAAAAGATTGGGCGAATTAAAATACCGATTGTTGGGTATTGCACCTGTTGCTCCGGATGTTAACTTCATAGATGATGAGTCTATGGATTTGGCAGAGGCAAAAGTTCCATTGTTCTGGGTTTGGTATCCTAGTGCAAGACAAATATTACATGAAGCCAAAGTGTTTAACCAACGTAATTCCGCACAGCCTATTTCTTTTGATATGTTGCTGAACGCAAGAAGATTCAATGCAACGATCTACAAAGAGGATAATGTGCATGGAGACCGTGAGGTTAAGGACTATATAGCTGATAATGCCTTGTTTCAATTATTGGAATCCAAACGAATTAAGGAGGTTATCCGAGATAGGGAACAAGATATGTGGGCCTACTAGCCTTAATAATATTCCAATTCACATATAAAGTTATGCGCCACATCCTAGGATGTGGCGCTCTTTTTTTAAATGGTTTCGCGGAAGGTTTTGTCATTTGGCCTTATTGTGTAGTAATATTATTTGGACGATTAGGATTATTATTTCAATTTGATGAAGATTCAAAATTCCTTCTCTACTTTTGTAAAATGGTAGATTATCTAATTGTGGGGCTGGGCTTGGCCGGTATTTCCTTTGGTGAGGTATTGGAGAGAAATAAAAAGTCGTTTAAAGTAATCAGTGATGAATCCCAAACTTCTTCCGTGGTAGCAGGGGGGCTATACAACCCCGTTACCCTTAAGCGATTTACAATGGCATGGAATGCCAAAGAACAATTGGACCTGGCCATTCCCTTCTATTCCGAATTGGAAAGTAAATTAAATATCCAATTGGATTACAAGATTCCTATCCTAAGGCGTTTTGCCAGTATCAACGAACAGAATCTTTGGTTCGAGGCTTCGGACAAGCCTAATTTAAGTCGTTTTATGGGGCCAAAATTACTTCCAAATGATAATCCGCACATTGATGCTCCCTTTGGCTATGGGGAAGTGTTGCATACGGGTAGGATAGATACCTCTGTTTTGGTATCGCAGTACAAAAGGTATCTGGCAGAACACAATTTAATACTTCGGGAATCCTTTGATTTTGAAGCGCTGAAACTACAGGGCGGATTTGTGGAATACCGTGGTTTAAAGGCTAAAAATATAGTTTTTGCTACAGGGTATGGCCTAAAAAATAATCCGTATTTCAATTATTTGCCACTCAACGGTACAAAAGGAGAATTGTTGACTATCAAGTCCCCAAGCTTAAAGGAGGAAAGGGTTATAAAATCCTCTGTTTTTATTATTCCTTTAGGCGAGGATCTATATAGGGTAGGAGCAACCTACAAATGGAAGGACAAGAGTAATACGCCCACTGAAGAATGCAAACAGGAGCTCCTGCAAAAATTGGACACCTTTTTAAAATGTCCTTATGAAGTTGTTGACCACGTAGCGGGGATTAGGCCAACGGTAAGTGATAGGAAACCACTTGTAGGCAGGCACCCAGAGCATGAAAACATGTATTTACTCAATGGTTTGGGTTCCCGAGGGGTCATGATCGCACCAATGGCTTCCATGCAGCTATATGCCCTAATTGAAAAAAAAGAGGCGCTAGTGCCCGCAATGGACCTATCCCGTTTTACCAAGAAGCATTTTAGGAACCTATCTTAGTACTGGCCTTGGGATCGTATTTTATAAAGAAATTAATCCATATATTTCGCGAAACCCTAATAATAAAAGGCATAAATACGATCATTGTCACAATAATGGCAATAAAAGTGTTTATCAAAGTGGCTTTGAAAAATAAAAAGGCAATTACGAAAGTGGCTACGGCAAAGGCTACACCTACGCCATAACTAACATACATGGCACCGTAAAAAAAAGAGGGTTCTATTTTGTATTTGGTTCCACAATGGGAACAACGCTCGTTCATTTTAAAGATATTGCCCAGATGGTATGGGTTTTTGTCCTGATACATACTCTCTTCATGACATTTAGGACAAGTTCCTGTTAAAATGCTGTAGAGTTTGTTTCCTTTTTTTAACATTTGCAAAAAGTTTCTACAAAATTACATTTTTGTAGCATTAATTAGTGTAACATTAGTCACCAAATATGCTTAATATCCACAATCTCTCCGTTTCTTTTGGAGGAGAATATCTGTTTGAAGAAATATCCTTCCGTTTAAATTCCGGGGATCGGGTTGGTCTAATAGGAAAAAACGGAGCGGGTAAATCTACTCTTTTGAAAATTTTATCGAAAGATATGCCCATAGATTCGGGAACTATTGCCTCGGACAAAGATATTAAAATGGGGTTCCTACGACAGGATATCGATTTTGATTTGGGCAGGACGGTCCTTGAGGAAGCACATCAGGCCTTTGAGGAGATCAAGGCCTTGGAATTGAGGTTGGACGAAATTAACCATCAGCTAGCGGAACGCACCGATTATGAAAGTGAGGCCTATAATCAATTGATCATAGACTTGAATGATGTAACCCACCATTATGAAATATTGGGAGGTTACAATTATCAGGGCGAAACGGAAAAAGTATTATTGGGACTGGGTTTTAAACGCGAGGATTTTGATAGGAAAACCGAAACCTTTTCCGGTGGTTGGCGAATGCGGATAGAATTGGCAAAGCTATTGTTGCAGAGCAATGACGTGCTTTTGTTGGATGAACCAACAAACCACCTGGATATCGAATCAATAATTTGGTTGGAGAATTTCCTGAAGAATTACCCAGGGGGGGTAATGATTGTTTCCCATGATAAAATGTTTTTGGATAATGTTACCAATAGGACTATTGAAATATCCCTGGGAAGAATATATGATTACAATAAACCCTATTCCAAATACCTGGTACTGCGGAACGAAATAAAGCAACAGCAATTGAATGCCCAAAAAAATCAAGAAAAGGAGATTCAGCAGGCCGAAAGATTGATTGAAAAGTTCAGGGCCAAATCCACCAAAGCCTCCATGGCACAATCGCTGATCAAGAAGCTCGATAAAATGGAGCGGATTGAGGTGGACGAGGACGACAATAGCGTAATGAACTTGAGATTTCAAATTTCGGTTACGCCGGGCAAGGTTGTAACCGAAATAGAAGGTTTATCCAAGAGCTATGGGGATAATCATGTGCTAAAGAAAATAGACCTGTTAATAGAACGGGACTCCAAGACCGCTTTCGTAGGACAAAATGGTCAAGGGAAATCCACTCTGGCAAAAATAATAGTGGGAGATTTGGACCATAAGGGGCATCTAAAATTAGGGCATAATGTACAAATTGGTTATTTCGCGCAAAATCAGGCAGAATATTTGGACGGTGAAAAGACTATTTTGGACACCATGATAGATGCAGCCAATGAAAAGAACAGAAGTAAGGTTAGGGATATATTGGGTTCTTTTTTATTCAGGGGCGACGAGGTTGAGAAATATGTGAAGGTACTGTCCGGAGGTGAACGGAACAGATTGGCCCTTGCCAAAATGTTACTACAGCCTTTTAATGTGTTGGTAATGGATGAGCCAACAAACCATTTGGACATCAAATCCAAGAACGTCCTTAAGCAGGCCCTTCAAAATTTTGATGGAACCTTGATATTGGTGAGTCACGACCGGGATTTTTTACAGGGACTGACCAACAAGGTATATGAATTTAAGGATGGTGGCATTAAAGAATATCTTGGGGATATAGATTTCTATTTGGAACAGCGGAAAGTGGAAGATTTCCGAGCCATAGAAAAGAAGCAAACGGTAGTCCAGAAGAAAGAAAAAAAACAGGAGAAACATATCGATTTCGAAGATCAAAAAAGGATTAAATCCCTAAAAAATAAGCTCAGTTCAACGGAAAGCGATATTGCCCGCTTGGAAAAGGAGATAGCCGGAATTGATCATGACCTACTAATGAATTACGATGCAACGATTGCAAAGGCCAATTTTTTCGACTCTTATCAGAAGAAAAAAAAGAACCTGGAAAGCCTAATGAAAACTTGGGAAAATATTACTTTGGAACTGGAAGGATTCTCTTTGTAGGAAAAAAACCAGGGAATTTAAATTTCTTTCACCACAACTTTTTACACTTTCACAACAAATACGGGGTTCTTGAACGTTTTTCATCGATTATTTTTGCTGTTTATCGAACAATAATCTTATTTTGTAAGGTAATTCTTATTCCTTAAATTAGGGTAAAAAGTGAAAATTATGAAAAAAAGCATACTTATGCTATTTGTGGTTTTAATTGGACAACTTTTGTCAGGGCAGGTTACCGACCTGGAAAAGAATGTGCTTATAGACCTTTATAACAATACCAAGGGCGAGTCTTGGATAAAAAGTTGGGATCTAAATGCCCCGGTTTCTACCTGGGAAGGTGTTACCCTGGAGAACAATAAGGTAGTTTCCATTAACCTAATGAACAATAACCTTGGGGGGAGCATACCAAATTCCATAGGAGATCTAAAGAATTTAAAAGTATTGAACCTGGCCCTAAATAATATTGGAGGGTATATTCCGGAAAGTATTACGGATTTGAAAGAATTGGCTGTACTTAGGTTGGGGAAAAATAAGATGACAGGTTCAATTCCCAAAAATATCGGGAGCATGGAAAAGCTACTTGTATTGGATCTTTTTTACAACGACCTTTCTGGCGAATTGCCACAAAGCATGGGCGGGATTAAAGGGTTAAGGGTAATTTTGCTTTCCCATAATGGCTTAAGTGGCTCAATTCCTTTGACCTTTGGAAATTTAAAAAATTTAGAGCGTCTGGAATTGGGTGATAATAATTTTGGTGGTGTGGTGCCAGACAGTCTGGATAATTTGACCAACCTTAAAATGCTTGTTTTGGCGGAAAACAGATTTAGGGGAGAATTCCCTGGCGATATCTTGGATCTTCCCAACCTAAAATTGGTGCAACTTCAAAACAATAGATTCGGTAAAAGTGATTTCAGTGCTGATGCCGGGAGTAGTAAGTTTGCCCTTTTTGATTATGATGGCAGTAATCATAGAAATTTTGATTTTAACAAAATTAATAGTAATAAGGACGTAAGAACGGCCGATACCAGATTTGAGGATAGTTTTAATTAAATGAACGCGTATATGATACTACAGAAATTAACAAGAGCTTGCATTTTATTGGTGTTTGTATTTTGTTTTGTATTTACTGCAACGGTAAATGCCATGGTTCCAAAAAGCGAAAAAAACGTACTATTGGAACTTTATAAAAGTACCCAAGGTCAAAAATGGAATAATACATGGGATGTTGATGCCCCTGTAGACAGTTGGTTTGGAGTAAAAGTGTATAATGGGCATGTTGTGGAGATTAACCTGTTTAGGAACAACCTTGTGGGTAGTATACCCGAAAACATAGGGGATCTAAAGCATTTGGTAAGTCTAAACCTTGCCTTCAACACCATAAGCGGAGAAATTCCGAAAACTATAGCCCAGTTAAGCAAATTGGAGGTGTTGAAATTGGAAATGAATAGGCTGGAAGGTGAGATACCCTCAGAAATAGGGAATATGGAATCATTGGTAAAACTTTCGGCATTCAATAACTTCCTAAGTGGGAAAATACCTGAAAGTCTTGGAAACATTCAAACTTTAAAGGAGCTTAACCTATCCAGTAATAATCTTACGGGTCGTATTCCAAATTCCTTAGGGGAGCTTTCAAGATTGGAGAGTTTGGGACTTTTTGAAAATAAATTGTATGGTTCTATTCCTGGAGAATTGGGAAAATTGGGAAATTTAAAGGAGTTGGTACTGGCGAACAATGAACTTGGCGGGGAAATTCCAAAAGAGTTTGGACAATTGGCAAGCCTTAAAGTACTTCAAATTCAGAATAACAATATCTTTTCTTTCGATAATATGGAAGGCTTGGACTCAGGTCAGTTCCTTGTTTTTGATTATGATAGGGAAGAAATAAAAAAAGACAATCAATACAAAGATTTTGATGCTGTTAAATCAAGGATGGCAGATACGAAGTTTGAGGATGAAAAGGAAGACTAGTAATTGTTTAAAAATAAGTTGGTTTGGTTAAAAGGAATACAAATTGTATTCCTTTTTTGTTTTGTTTTTTGATTATCCCCGTATTTCGGAACTTTAAGATACATTTAACAAGAATCCCTTAAACTAATAGATAGTTTTGCAGTCAAACCAACTTATAGACCCTTTATGAATTCTAGAAAAATTGCATTATCTATTATTGGAGCTCTCCTAATAATAGGCTCCTTCTTTGGTGCAAAATATATTATAAATAACGTGAGTTCGATATAAGGACTATCCAATTCTTTGAAGGTTGTCTATATTGATGTTTGGTTTTGTTGGGTAAAAGGCATATGCAATGAGTCCGGAAACCATATTTGTGATGAAGTTTCCA
>NZ_JASWIM010000029.1:71038-76254 GCF_030291335.1 Arenibacter flavimaris | reverse complement strand
GTACTTTTTGCCAGTTCGGTGCAGGATTGCACACTTTTTTTTGATACATAAATTTTAGATTTAGATTAATCCATATAATTTACGAAATCTAGCTGAAAAGGTTACCGAAGGTTTAGTTCAACGGTCAAGTATAAGCGTAGTGCGGGATTCGGAGCGATTCACTGTCCGCCTACCACAAAGTTTCTTAGGAGCAAAAATGCTCAATTTTAGTCATTCAGCCCGCATTACGCTTATACAATGTGTGTGCCCAGCATGGGCATCTTTATCATATCTAAGATATGGTATTAATCTAGAGGGTGCAAGTCCCTTATGGGCAGGGGTAACGCCTTGAACCATTAGTAAGTCGCAAGGGTGGTAACTGCGAGGTTACATCTGAAGGAAGCGAGACTACAAAACTCGGTACTGACGAACAGGAACCAGATATGAGGCTGTTAGGATGGATGAGCAAGCACATCATTGTAAAGTCCGAAACACATTTAAGTGAATGCCGAAGCAGTAGATCTGGCAGGAATCGAGGGAAAGAAGATGTTATTACCTGGGGAGGTCTCCAAAGTTACGTGTAGCTAAATGGAGAAGTCAGCTGACGTCGTAGTAGCCAACCACCTGATAGGTTGGTGAAGGACTGAACGATAATGGTCCTTAATAAACCACGGAGCGGTTTTATGTTACGGATAGTTTTCTAGTAGAACAGTAGCCATGGATTAAGCGGGACAGCGAAACAATTTTAGTGTTAATGATTAAACGTTTAACAAGTAAAAGGAACCTTAACGACGCCTATTTACAGGTATTCCGCAACAAGGGTGGTGCAGGAGTGGACGGAGTTTCCGTAATGGAACTTAAATCTATGCTTCGAACCCATGCCAAGCGATACACCCAACAGATAGAACGGGAGTCTTATCAGGTGTCTCCAATATTGGGAATGGAAATACCCAAAAGCAACGGCAAGAAACGGATGCTCGGCATTCCCACCGTGGTCGATAGGGTATTTCAACAAGCACTGCATCAAGTTTTGCAACCCATATTCGAGCCAGACTTTCAGCAGCATAGTTATGGATTCAGACCAGAGCGCAATGCCCATCAAGCGGTCGCACAAAGCCTAAAGAATATTAATTCAGAGTATCAGTGCATAGTAGACATCGATTTAAAGAGCTTCTTTGACGAGGTGGAACACTATGTCCTCTTGGAACTGATATATAAAAAGGTGAAATGTAGACCCACGATGAAGCTGTTACGCTCATTCCTTAGGGCACCGATACTGATCAACGGCAAACTAAACAAGCGCAAAAAGGGCGTCCCACAAGGTTCGCCTCTAAGTCCGTTGCTTTCCAATATCCTGCTCAACGAGCTGGATAAGGAACTGGAAAAGAGCGGACATCGTTATGTTAGATATGCTGATGATTTCAGTATCTATGTCAGAAGTAAAAAGTCAGCAAAAAGGGTAGGTAACAGTATCTACAAGTTTCTGCGCGACAAGCTCCGATTGCCAATAAATAGAAAGAAAAGCGGCATACGCAAACCTTTGGATTTTCAAGTATTAGGGTTTGGTTTTGTACCGACCTACAAGAAAGGAGAGAAAGGGAAATATCAACTCGTGGTAAAACCGTCCAAATGGAAGGAATTCAAAGCAAAGCTTAAATACCTTACCAAAAAGACGATACCCGCCAGTTTTGAAGAACGTATTTCACGCATCAATCTGTTGGTACGAGGGTGGATTAATTACTTTAAGCCGGCATCCATTCAGGCCAAGCTCAAGAAGTTGAAGGAATGGCTGCGCAACCGACTGCGGTATTGTATTTGGCATCAGTGGAAGAAACTCGAACGGAAACGGAAAAACCTGATCCGTCTGGGCATTGACCAAGACCAAGCCTATGCTTGGAGCCGTACCAGAATGGGGGGATGGGCTGTAGCCCAAAGCCCAATACTGCGAACTACGATCACCGTAAAACGGTTAAAGAGGAAAGGTTATGTTAGTTTATTGGAATACTACAAACGTTAAGTTTCATTATCGAACCGCCGTATACGAGACCCGTACGTACGGTGGTGTGAGGGGTGCACTCCGTCATTAGATGGCGGAGCCATCCACTCGATTAGCGGCTGGCTTTATTTTTCCGTGTATCTTTTTTCAAGCTGTTCGAGTACCATTGGCCAAGCTTGTTGGTGTCCATTTTTTGATTCTTCGTCTGGAAAACCTGAATGTGTCAATTTCACTAATGTCTTTTCATCTTTTGGTTTTAATTCAACGGTCACGACCGTTTCGATGCCTTTTGTTCCCCCTGTACCTGTGACCCAAGTCAATTTTATAAGTTGATTAGGAACAAGTTGTAAAAATCTACCATAATGTGGACTTCTTTGAATTTCGGAATTCTCATTTGGTTTAAATTCCGTTTCAAAAAAGAACGGGGTATTTACTTTTCTTGTCATTAAAACAGAACCCGGTGCAGCAAACCAAACATCAAATTCTTTTGTCCAAGCATTGAATAACGTTTCGGGTTTCAAGTTCATTAATCTTTCAACAGTTAAATTCAATTGTCTGTTTGAAAGGTCGGGGTCTCGAAAAATCTCTTTGTCAGTAGTCATATATTATCGTTTTAATTTTGCTTAAGGTTTATTAATTTTAAAAGCAAAGGAATTAATCCCATTGATACAGCTAGAAATAGTCCAACACGGATATAATTCAAGGTTTTCCAAACATTGGCTCGTTTAACCAAATCGGTCACAGAATTTATACCCTCGGCAATTTTTTGAAACTCAATAATATTCGGGGCAAAATAGGAAATAGTCCAAACCCTGACCGCAAAATGAATAGCAAAAAGGATAAGCAACCCGTTTCTTATCCCTACTAGCTTCCAACAAAAGATAATTGCCAATATGAAAGTTAATTCGTGGAGGGAATGAAAAACTATCCAAAAGGTTTTTAAACCAACCCCCTTTTTGTTGATCAAAAGGGAAAAGGTGTCAGGTGGGTTTGCTGTCC
This sequence comes from Arenibacter flavimaris, assembly GCF_030291335.1. Taxonomy (NCBI): domain Bacteria; kingdom Pseudomonadati; phylum Bacteroidota; class Flavobacteriia; order Flavobacteriales; family Flavobacteriaceae; genus Arenibacter; species Arenibacter flavimaris. The sequence continues at coordinate 73,280 of NZ_JASWIM010000029.1, read as the reverse complement.
ATTTTGGAACTAAAACGGCAGTTTCAAAAATTTGTGCCCCGTTCATTAGAAAATAGACTAGAGTTGTTATTATCATCCATAATTCCGCTCTTGACAGATAGCTTTCCGTAATATTCATAGGTTTATTTTCTTAGGTTTTGAGTCACTGTTTTCATTATGGCTGTAGCCGATTCTAGGTATTTTGTTATTGCATCTAATTCACTTTGAGAAAAGGTATCCATTAGTTCCTTAGTCCTTATTTGTAGGTCTGAAAAAATGGGGTAAAGTAATTTTATGGTTTTTTTTGTGTTTGGAACAATCAACACTTTTCTTCGGTCATTTTTATCTGGTTTCCTTTTTACAAGGTCTAGTTTTTCAAGTCTATCTATCAGTCCTGTTACTGCACCTGTAGATAATCCTGTCATTTCAGAAATCTGTCCTGCGGTCATTTCTTCTTCTTTTATAATCAGGCCTAGGTGCTTGTGGTCAGTGCCTGCAAGTCCAATTTTTCGAGCAATGGCTGTATGCATTAGAATTGAAGCATCAGAATAATTTCTGCTAATCTCTTTAAAGTCCTCGGTTGCCATAATTATATCTCTTTGACTAAAAATCTTAGCGACAAAGATAAATTAAAATTAATTGAATTTCCAAAAATCATAATAAATTAATTGTTGGTCAAGGGGGAAGAATGAAGGTAGGTTTGTTTTTTGAGAATATGTTTCTGTGATTCTCCGCTGTTCTCAGCTTGCCGCTAACATTATAGGATTAAATCATGTAAGCCAATGGCGCAGTTTGATTTAATCCGCCGTTGAACTATGCGGTGTCGGTTTTGCGCTTATAATGCTATGGGGATTGAATCCGTTTTATTTTATCCCAAGTTAGGAATTTTTACTTAGTGCGAGGCCTGTTTTCTTTTTCCGATCGGATTTTTGGTAGGCAGTATGGAAGGTATCATATTGTCTTGGGTTCAGATGGTCCAGATTCATGGTTCTCTTTTCTTTTGGGACATAACCCTCCCTGTCGGTACCAATAAGTGTTTCCGACCGTTTTATTGAACGTGTATTTATTTTATCTATTTCCATTGGATTCACGGATTTCACCAAGGCCCTGCCCTGATCGAAAGTATTATCCTTAGGTTTTTCATGATGCCCTCCTTGCATTTGGGGCATATTATTGGTTTTTTGGACCATTGTGGGTAGGAAAATGATATGGTCTCCAGAGGACTTTGCTCCAATAACCGGTCCTTTATAATAGTCAACAGGGCCTTGCTCCTAGAAGCGCATATTCCAAAATGCCTTATCCGTACAAATCCCTTAGGCAATATGTGCTGTACGAACCTGCGGATGAATTCCTGGGCCCCAAGGTGCATTTGGGAGCTTTGGTGGGTTCTATAGTTTTTATAGTCAAAGTAGACTTTGTTATCTTCGATGGCCTTGATCCTATGATTGCTAATGGCCACCTTATGGGAATATCTCCCTAAATATTCGATGACACTTGCAGCACCGGCAAAAGGTCTCTTGGCATAGACCACCCATGGTTTTTTAAATAGGGCGTCCACTAGGTCCTGTAGGTCTATATGCTCGATTTCCCCTTTCTTTTTGAATTGTTTCAACTGCTTGAGGAATACGCCCCGGAATACCTGGCCCATTGCTTTTACCGGAAAAAGGTATTTTCCTTTACCGCGGCCTTCCTTCCATTTGCCCTGTCTGTCGATCCCTCCCGATGGCACCAGGCAATGGACATGGGGATGAAGGCTCAGGTTTTGCCCCCAAGTGTGTAGGATACTGGTCATACCGCTCCTTGCTCCCAGATGTTTAGGGTCATTGGAAAATACCGTTAGGGTCTTCCATGATGCACTGAACAAGATGTTGTAGAGCTGTTTTGGATAGGCCAGGCACAACTGGTTCAACTCGCTCGGTATGGTAAAGACAACATGGAAATAGGGAACCGGCAGGACCTGTTCCGTACGTGCCCGGATCCATTTTTCCCGCTGTTGGACCTGGCACTTGGGACAGTGCCTGTTTCGGCAACTGTTATAGGCGATCTGTCGATGGCCGCAGTCGGGACAACCTTGAAGATGTCCCCCTAGTACTGCCGTCCTGCAATTGACAATGGCCCTGATTACCTTTCTCTTTTGGTAGCTTACTTTGTGGCCTTCCAAAAAATCGTCCCCATATTGCCCCTATGAACCTGTTATACCCCTGCTAAAAAACCTTCCGGTGTTTCATTCGATGGTTTTCTCTTTCCATTAGTCCCGGTAACA
>NZ_JASWIM010000029.1:0-71028 GCF_030291335.1 Arenibacter flavimaris | reverse complement strand
ACAATGGCCCTGATTACCTTTCTCTTTTGGTAGCTTACTTTGTGGCCTTCCAAAAAATCGTCCCCATATTGTCCAAGTATCCCCGCCACCTCGTACTTCGGTCTCAAGGGATGTGGTAAAGTACATCGAGCGGGCTCCTCAGGTCTTCATATCCGGCCTTGGCAACTCTAAGGTATATCAGGGTGCTCTGTAGGCTGCTATGGCCCAGTTGTTCTTTTAATTGCAATATGTTCCCTCCCTGTTCCAAGAAATGGACGGCAAAACTATGGCGCAGGCTATGGATCGTTACATGCTTGCAGATTCCTGCCCGATCAAGTGTCCTGGCCAGCACCTTTGTAACGGATGAGCGGGAATAGGGCTTGGCCCTTTGATGACCATTGATCAAGTATTTTTCCGGATGGTAGTTGCCTATATAGGTCTTTAGGCCCTTTGCCATTAATTTTGACAATACCACATATCGGGTAACCCCGTGCTTGCTGTCTATTATGTGGATCCGATGTGCATTGAAATCGATGTCCTCCGGCCTCAACTTCAATAGTTCGCTTATCCTTAGGCCAGAGGAATAGAGCAGGGACAACGCTACCCGGTGTTTTAGATTGGGGCAATGCACTGGGTCCAGCAGACTTTTGACCTCTTGTTGGTTGAGTACAACAGGGACTTTGACCTTGGCACGGTTGCCCTTGAGCTCGATGCTCCGGTTCGGGGTTTTCATTACTTGGAACAGAAACCGGTAGCCGTACACCAAAAGCTTGATCAAGGAATGGCTTGCTTTGCGCAGCCGTAGATCATACATGTAATCGGTAATTTGCCCGTCGTCCAATAGATGGAAGCTTTTGCCATAATGCAGGCTGATCTGGGACAGGGCCCTAAGGTAGTTCTTACAGGTAGATTCCGAATAGCCCGCCGCTATATAGGCCCTTCGGTACCTTTGATAGGCCTTCCCGAAGTTCGGTACCGTACTTTTTGCCAGTTCGGTGCAGGATTGCACACTTTTTTTTGATACATAAATTTTAGATTTAGATTAATCCATATAATTTACGAAATCTAGCTGAAAAGGTTACCGAAGGTTTAGTTCAACGTAGGAATATGATCATTGATCATATATCTTTTATATGTAAGGCTAAGTTAACAAATCTTTGATATTCATAAAGGACCTATTCGCTACATGAGTGTAAATTTCCGTTGTTTTGGTAGAATTATGCCCTAACAATAATTGAATATGGCGAATATCTGTGCCATTTTCCAGCAGATGGGTGGCAAAACTGTGCCTTAGCATATGGGGGGAGACCTTCCTTTTGATTCCTGCCCTTTTTGCTGCCGACCCAATAATATTCAATACGCTTGTGGAACTGTACTTACCTCCATTTGCGCCCTCGAAGAGGAATTCTTTTGGCCGGTATTCCCGATAGTAGGTCTTTAGATCCTCTAACAATCCGTTGCTCAGCACCGTATACCTGTCCTTGTTTCCTTTGGCTTGTCTTATACCTACCATCATGCGCTTGCTGTCTATATCCGTAACCTTAAGGTTCAATAGTTCGTTTCGTCGAAGTCCCGAGGAATATAGAAGTGCTACGATGCATTTGTGTTTAATATTGTTGGTGTTTTCGATAACTGCCATGACCTCTTGCTTGGAAAGTACCTTGGGAAGTCGTGTTTCTTTTCTTGGGCGTTCAATGGTGTAGAAGCGGTTGGGCATTCCGTGGACCATTTCATAAAAGAATTTTATGCTATTGATCGCCTGGTTTATGTAGGAGGATGATTTGCCTTCCTGTACCAATTTTTGAAGATACGACCGGATTTCATTTTCATTGATGTCTATAGGATTAAGGTGGCCATAATAATTAATGAACGCTTCGAAGCAGTTGACATATGCTTTTACCGTGTTATTGGAATATCGTTTCAGTTCCAATTTGAGGAGATATTCTTCAGGACACGGCCTAAACCCGTCCTCAAGCTTTCTTTTCCGGAACCATTCAACATCGATATCGGCATTGTCGTTATTTAGAACGCGCTCCGCGAAGAAGAAATTGCCATTGATCCAAGCTTCACCCCTGAACATCTTGAAAATTAAGGATATGTTATTCTTGTTGTTGGGTATATGGTGCATACCGAACGTTTCGCTCCATCCCAAATTTGGAAGCTTTTCCACCAATGCCTGGATTACCCGATCTGTTGAGAATTGAAGGCCGATACATTTGTTGCCATCAATCAATAGGTGCTTCATTGTGATGCTCTTTCCCTTGTGCATGAAATTATTTTTAAGCTCAAGTTGATAAAACTAAACGATATAACCGTATCTTAATCGAATAGTATACGTATAACAATACTATTTATAGAAGCTAATGAGAATTCAAAAGAAATGTTCGCACTGTGGGAGTGAACTGACGGGAAGGACTGAAAAGAAATATTGTGATCAGTATTGCAAGAGTGCGCATCAATATGCTAGGTCGAAGGAAGGTCCCGTGCGGTTTTATGACAAGGTGGACAATCAGCTAAAGTTGAACAGGAAAATATTAAAAATATATAATAGGGCAGGAAAGGCAGTGGTAAGGAGCAAAATATTGCTAGACCTTGGTTTTGACCCTAAATTTTTTACCCATTATTGGAAAAACAGTAAGGGAGAGGTATATCTTTTTGTTTACGAGTACGGATTTTTGGGTAAAAGGGAGAACGGTAAGGAAAAGTATATACTGGTAACCTGGCAGGATTACATGGAAAATTAAGAAATCAGTTCGTATACATTCACTTAGAACCTGTTCGCAATTATTAAAGTACTGATTGTTTTAATCCCTTTATGCCGGCAAATATATGGATTGTGTAACTTTCAATTCCATAACAATACAATAAAGACATTGATTTTTCTGTTTAACAATGTCAATAACGTTATTTAACCCCAAGCCCCTGCGGAAGTTAAAAAACCTTCAGCTCCAAACACTAGGGCGGACAACTTCGTCCATAAGTTTTGGGTCATATTTCTAAGTTTGCTTTTTCAACCCCCTCGTGGCGCATGAAAGCACAAGGGAAAAAAAACCCTTGCCCTTACTTCCCCCTGCCCACAAAAAAATGGATATTTCCATTATTCTTTAATTTTTTCAACCCCATATTGGACCATATAAATTTTCTGTCTGTACCCATTTATATTGATATGGTTCCATATGTTTTAAGAGGTTAAAATATTGATTATAAGATAGTTACATTACAAATTAATCAATTATATTTATCTTTGAAAAAGATAGCAAGTTGTATTCTAAGTAACTTAGAATTGTCTACTTCTGACGAAGTGTTTACCTAAAGATCAAAGGAAATGGAACAACGGAAAAGAGGACGGAAACGATTGGGAAACAGGAAGCGGTACCATAACGTAATGCTCCGGTTCAACGATACGGAATATGATAGATTAAGGCGGATCTGCGAATCTTATCACTTGGATATTTCCGAAAGGGGTGTAATTGCCCCCTTTTTGAGAAGGCTCGTATTGGATCGGGAATCGGAGGAAAAGGAAAGGCTACCGAACTCCTTTGACCTTGCCCACCATATCAACAGGGTAGGCAGCAACATCAACCAATTGGTAAAACTCGCACACTTCAAGAACCAGAGAAGTCCCAACAGTGGTTTGATGGATGAGGTACGAAGCATCAATGAACTGCTGGGCGCACTTATCGAAATCACATTGGAAGAACAATTGGGATGATAGGAAGGATAGGATATGGGGAAAGCTGTCAGGGAATGCTGAAGTATGTCTTCGGCAAGGAGGGCATGTGCATACTCGGCTATGGGAACATGTACTCCCAGGACATATCGCAAAAATTCTTCGGAAGGGTACTCCACTTTCAGGGACAGCGAAATGCCACCAAGAACCGCTATGTCCATATTACCCTGAACCTTCCCCTGGGGGAACACCTGGATGACTGGACTTTCCAAGCAGTATCACGGGAATACATGGCGCAAATGGGCTATGGTGGACAGCCCTATGCAATGGTAAGGCACACCGATACCGGGCACGAGCATGTCCATATCATTACAACCAATGTGGACAATGATGGAAAGGTCCTCGGAATTTTCAATAGTTACAGAAGGAACGTGGCCACCCAAAGGTACCTTGAAAAAAAGTTTAACCTATCGCCCTCGCCACGTACCAAACAGCAGAGGGAACTACCGATCCTCAGGTCGCCAGAACTACAATTCGGCAAGGACCCTGCCCATGGGACGAAGTTCTATTTGCAGGATGTGCTCAACGGCATCCTGCAAAAACACAAAGTGCGGAGTTTTGGGGAACTGGCCAAACTCGTAAAGCCCTATCACATACAGGTAAGGCAAACAAAAAACATATCGGGAAGGATAGGGGTGGCCTATGGCCTGGACAACCAAAAGGGCTATAGGACCCGGTTCATCAACGGCTCCACCGTACACCGAAGCTTGAGCGGCCCGAAACTGCAGAAGGTCTTCGAGGCCAATTCAAAGTCGAAGCTACTTCCGATGCACCGCAAGCGTTTGTTGAAACAAATAGAAACTACCTATGGACTTTTCAAAACAATTCGGCCTAAGGAACTGGCAGCAGTGCTCAAGGAATATCAGGACATCGATATCAAACTGGACAAAAAAGGGGATGCCATCAAGGGATATACCATCCATGACAGATCGGGATATGTTTTCACCGAAAGAGAACTGGGCCAAAATATCCGAATAGAGAATCAAGTGGATATTTTTGGAAACGGCGACGGACCCACGGAAATCGATACCGACAGCAAGCAGTTCGCAATAGAGATCCAAAAACTGATAAAGGAGGCATTCCGAACATCCCATATTAAATCCCCAGAAAGGAACGGATTGCTCTCGGAAAACATCATGACCAAAAGCTTATCGGATATCCTTCCATATATAGCAACCTCAAAAAGCTACATTTTCCTTGAACGCCATTTACCAGGTAATCAAAAAGAATTGTTGAGGGAAGCTCTTGAACGGGAATTCCCAACGGTCAGGGATGGATTGTTCCAATTGGAGACCAAGAAGGAAATGGAAACCTTAAAAGGTAAGTTCAACCTTATCGGCAAGGTGTTGGAAAAGGGCATATTCGATGTCGGGATGGAAAAGGGAAGCGTCCGGCTATTGTTCCAGGCTTTGGGGGTAAAGTATCACGACAACCAGTTGTCCTTTGCCAATTCGAACAGGCATACGGTCCCAGTCCGTTTGGGAAATTTACCTTTCCCCAAGACCATGGAGGAATATGTATCCACAGGATTCGTACGTCAAAATCATTCGGTGCTGGAACTATTGGCCGAAAAGAATTCGGAGAACGGCCCGAAGCTGGCGGCATCCGCTTTTTTCCTGCCCATGATCTTTCCAAAGCTTTATGAAAAAATGGATCCTGTATACCAAAAGCAATATGAAAGTGTCGCCTTGGGTTCCTATGTGAAATATGCCGAACGGATGCACGCCCCGTATGAAAAATCCCCAAAGGACTACATTGCATTTTTCAACGCCAAAGGGTTCCATTTTACCAGAACGGAAAAGGGATTCGAGGTCAAATCCATTTATGCGAAGAAAGGAACAGGTTGCACGCTCTCTATAAGGACGGGCAGTTATCTGAATTCCATTCCCGATCTGTCTAAAACATTAAAGGACCAACAGTCCATAATCGACGGACTTGTTAAAGACGGCAGGGACCATCTGAAGAACCTATGGGCGGGTCATCTAATGGAAAGGGGCAGGTACGACAAGGTGGCCTTTATGCTTACATATGAAAAAAGCTACCCCAACCTGCATCCGGAGATGGTGCAGCACCACATGGACAACGGGCTTCGAAAAAGTGTAGGCGAAGCGATCAAAAGACAATCAAATATCCAACAGAACCGCTTATTGCGGAAAGGCGTCTATGCCATAAGTTCATTGTTGGGCAATAGGGGCAAAGGGCAAGAAGATGTCTATAACGGGTTCAAGGATGAATTCACGGATTGGTCAAAGTACAAGGGTAGGGGGATGTCGATTTAGTGTTTTGTAAAAGTGTTGGGTTATATTATCTGGCATCCTATGAGTGCTTTATAGTGGATAGGGGGAGTAAATATTTTTTTGGTTTCTATAATTCAATACTACCAATACGACGGTATAATGATGGTTTGAAAGAACTGGAGATTACTTTGGTTCTTTAAAGCCGGAAAAAGTTCGGATAGATAAGTAAAAAATTAAAAGTTGATAACCGCATCTAAAGCCTCGTCAGCTTCCTTATGTATGAAATTAGCTTGGTAGTTTATAGTTGTTTTTAAATCGCTATGTCGATATAGCTTTTGTAACATCAATGGATGAATCTTATCTCCTGCAATATTGCCAAACGAATGACGGGCAATGTGCATGGTTATTTTTTTGCTGATTCCGGCCTTTACAGTTATTTTCTTTAAATGTTTATTGAATTTTAAGGTGGCATTTTTTGTGCTTCTCAACATACGGTCCGCATTGTTATGGTCAATACCTCTTAATTCGGGAAAGATATACTCTTTCGTTCCAGGGTCAAGGTCAGCATATTGATCGATAATATTTTGGAGTTTAGCCGATATCTTCAATGAGATTGTTTTGCTGTTTTTGTTCATTCGATAATAAAGTCGTTCCTCATGAATATCGCTCCACCGAATTTTTAAGACATCTGCAATCCGCATTCCCGCCAAATAAAAGCTAAACAACCAAACATTTCGTGCATGATTTTGTGGTCCATGTTCGGTTAGGTCCAGATTTTCGATACGGGTGATTTCTTCCTTTGTTAGCCCAATTTTAACAGATTGAGGAATTTTGATTCTAATCTTGCCCTTTTCATTCCCAAACGGATAGGACTCTTTCTTTGCCAATTTTTCTTGTATTGCCCTATTGTATAGAGTCCGGATGAACATAAGAATATTGGCAATACTTCTGTCTCCAAGTGTGCCACGTGTTCTAAGATAACTATCAAGCCCCCTCAAAAACGGTACAGTAATCTGGTCAAAATTCAAGGTTCTGCCACCCATATAATCTTTAATGTGCTTAAGTAATGGGCGTTCACTATCGATTCGCGAAAGTTTTTTGCTTTCCTTTAACTGCTTAAAGTGTTTTTCGGCGTATTCAAAAAAAGAATGTCCAGTTAGCGTTGTCGTCAATTGCGATTTCAGTTCTTGAACAGAAAAATGGTCACCATCCTTTGCCGCGGTATCTAATAAAATAGCATTGGCCTCTGCCTGCTTAATCGCAATTAAGTTATTTAAACGTGCCGAATTGGGGTGCGATTTTTTGACTTTCTGTTTTATCTCATCCCAAAATTTGGGATCAAGATATTGACCTGTGTATAGAAAAGTTGATTTTCTATCTTTGGTGACGCGCACTGCTATGGGTAAAAGTCCTTTTTTGTTGCTTTTTTTTCTTAATATCGTATTGATAGTTGCCATGTTTCTCTCGCGTATATAGTAAAGATACAAAATCTAGGTACAACATAGGTACAACAAATGATGGTTTTACTTGGTTTTTTATGGTCTTATTTGATTTTTGTATTCATATAACTATCAGGTTATTAGTCATATAGGAATATATTGGTTTAAAAGTGTAAAAGTTCGAGTCCTAGTAGGCCAACTTAAAGTTTAGAAGTAAAATCCCAATGCAAACGTATTGGGATTTTTGTTTTGGATGAATATGTCGAATAAATGGAACTGGTATTGGATCAGGAACAATTTTTGTGTTTATGAAAAAAAAGGACTAATTTGATCAGTCGTGTTTTTTTTTGATAAATAGTTTTTATTAATAGGAGCAATTTAGTAAAACCAATGATTAAATTATCTCCAAGGCTTCAATAATTCTTAACGGCCATGCCATCTCCACGACGGAAGAAGAACGACTAAACCATAGACCTTGAGGGCAATGCCAAAGGTTTTTAATAACGGAAAATGACTTATCCCCACATGAAGGTTGACGAAACGAAAGGACCGGCCTATTTTCAATTTCGTCTTAAATCAAGTGGTTTTCGCATTGGAAGGTGGAAGGCGTCCATAGAGCATTTCACCATAGTGAAAGCGGCCTGGACGCCGGGGCCGTGGAAAGTGCGTAGATTTAAAGAAATTTAAAATCAGCCTAGCGTTTTTTGGTTCGTTTTTTGGGCGATGCAAAAAAATGAATAAGACACAAAAATGAGATAGTAGATTATTTCTTTTTCTAATTCACACACAACTTTTGGGATTGATCCTTGATCCCTGGTATTGGACCGGTATTGTAAATTGTCTTTTAAACAATAAATAACGTAAGATTATTGTGGAATCCAAAAATTATGTATATTTGCGGTGCTGAAAGAATATAAAGTATTCATGAGGGGACATTTTGTCCCCTCTTTTATTACTATACTTTAGTTAAATGGCACGGTAAGAAACGGCTTTATGTTATATTCTGAGGCGAACCGACTTCAGATTTGGAGCAGGTGTTTAATTGAACCGAAGTATATGTTGAAGGATAAAGTTACTGCACTTTTAGAGGATGCGTTAAAGGAAAATCAATCACTTTTTTTATTGGATTTTTCAATATCGGCAGATAATAAAATAAAGATAACCTTGGACGGTGACCAAGGTGTTACCTTGCAGGATTGCATGAATGTAAGTAGGGCCATAGAACATAATTTGGACAGGGAAGAAGAGGACTTTTCCTTGGAAGTGGCTTCTGCGGGAGCAGCCTCTCCGATAAAGTTGCCCAGACAGTATGTAAAGAACATAGGAAGAAAGCTTGAAGTTAAAACCCAGGATGGGGAATTTGAAGGTAAGTTAACAGAGGCATCTGGGGATAGTATTACCCTGGAGTGGAAAGATAGGGAACCCAAACCCATAGGAAAAGGGAAAATTACGGTTCAGAAAAAGCAGCAAATTGCAATTTCTGATATTAAGGAAGCTAAAGTTGTATTAAAATTTTAATTGTAGTTCAAAAATGGAAAATATTGCGCTAATCGAATCTTTTTCGGAATTTAAAGATGATAAATTCATAGATAGGGTAACGCTAATGGCGATTTTGGAGGATGTTTTTAGGAATGCGTTAAAGAAGAAGTTTGGTTCCGATGACAATTTCGATATCATTATAAACCCTGATAAAGGGGATTTGGAGATTTGGAGAAACCGAGTGGTGGTTGAAGACGGGGAAGTGGAGGATCCAAATGAAGAAATATCGCTTTCTGAAGCCAGGAAAATTGAACCGGATTTTGAGGTAGGGGAAGATGTGTCCGAGGAAGTTAAATTGATAGATCTTGGTAGAAGGGCCATTTTGGCCTTAAGGCAAAATCTAATTTCCAAGATCCACGAGCACGACAACACTACCATCTACAAACAATTTAAGGATCTTGAAGGTGAGATTTATACGGCAGAGGTACATCATATTAGACACAAGGCCATTATTCTTTTGGACGATGAGGGAAATGAGATTATTTTGCCTAAAGACAAACAGATTCCGTCTGATTTTTTCAGGAAGGGAGATAATGTACGTGGAATAATAGAGAGTGTTGAGCTTAAGGGCAATAAACCTACCATAATAATGAGTAGAAGCTCTCCCTTGTTTTTGGAGCAATTGTTCTTTCAGGAAATTCCAGAAGTTTTCGATGGTTTAATAACCATCAAGAAGGCGGTAAGAATACCCGGGGAAAAGGCCAAGGTAGCAGTGGACTCCTATGATGATCGTATTGATCCGGTGGGTGCCTGTGTGGGGATGAAAGGATCCAGGATCCATGGAATTGTACGTGAATTGGGCAATGAAAATATAGATGTGATAAACTGGACCAGTAATCCACAGTTATTGGTTACAAGGGCACTGAGCCCTGCCAGGGTATCTTCGGTGAAATTGAACGACGAAAAAATGACCGCTCAGGTATATCTTAGGCCAGAAGAAGTTTCCAAGGCCATTGGTAGAGGGGGGCATAACATTCGGTTGGCAGGACAATTAACTGGTTATGAGATCGATGTGTTCCGTGAAGGTGTGGAAGAAGATGTAGAGCTTACCGAGTTCTCCGATGAAATTGAAGCATGGGTCATTGAGGAATTTAAGAAAATTGGTATGGATACCGCTAGAAGCGTTTTGGAACAGGATGTGGACGATTTGGTAAAAAGAACCGATTTGGAAGAGGAAACAATTTTGGAAGTTGTGCGAATTCTTAAGGAAGAATTAGAAGATTAAACTATATATTAGCAGTAAATTACAAGAATAGGAATTTTTTTTTATGGCGGATAATGCAACGATAAGGCTTAATAAAGTCCTAAGAGAACTTAATATTTCATTGGACCGTGCGGTAGACTATCTCGGGTCCAAAGGGCACGATATAGATGCACGGCCTACCACTAAAATATCCAATGAGGTGTATCAAGTTCTATTGGACGAGTTCCAAACGGACATGAGCAAGAAAGTTGCGTCCAAAGAGGTGGGTGAAGAAAAGAGGAAGGAAAAAGAAGCTATACGATTACAACTGGAGCAAGAGCAGGAAGAGAAAAAGCTTGCAAGGGAAAAAAGGGCCGAGAAAGATAACGTTATCAAAGGTCGGGTAGAGCTTACCGGTCCCAAAACTGTAGGTAAGATAGATTTGGACGCGGGCAAAAAGCCGGCACCTGTTGAGCCTGTTAAATCCGAAGAAGCGGTTCCAGAAAAAAAACCTGAAAAAGCTGCTGAAAAAATAGAGGAAAAGATCCCAGAAAAAGTAGTCAAGGAAGAGCCGAAAATCGAAGTTCCGAAGAAAGAAGTTCCAGAGAAAGTGGAAGCCGCTGAGGCCAAGACGGAAGAAGTGGCTCCAAAGCTCGAAACCGTTAAGCCGGAAGAGGTTAAGCCAATAAAGGAAGAGAAGAAGGAAGAGGCTCCTGAGGAACAGGATGCTTCGGCGGAAAATGAGGTGATTGCTACAAAGTATCAGAAACTCAGTGGGCCAAAAATTATGGGGGACAAAATAGACCTCACTAAATTTGAAAAGCCTAAAAAGAAAAAAGAAGCACCAAAGCCTGGTGATGCGTCCGACAAGAAAAAGAGGAGGAAACGAATAGTTTCCAAACCTGGTACGGACTCTACGAGCAGGCCTCCAGCCAAAGGAAGGGGGCCGGTTGTAAGGAGGGCTCCGGGACAGCGATTTGTATCAAATGCCAAGGTAGAGCCTACCGAGGAAGATGTACAAAAGCAGGTAAGGGAAACCTTGGAGAAACTTCAAGGTAAATCCAAAAAGGGAAAAGGTGCCAAGTATAGACGGGATAAGCGGGATCAGCACCGTCAACAAACCGAAAAGGACCTGGAACAACAGGAACTGGAAAGTAAAATTCTTAAGGTTACGGAATTTGTTACTGCCAGTGAGGTAGCGACAATGATGGATGTTCCGACCACTAAGATTATTTCTGCCTGTATGTCCCTAGGTATCATGGTTACCATGAACCAGCGACTGGATGCAGAAACTTTGTCCATTGTGGCAGATGAATTTGGTTATGAGGTAGAATTTGTGACCGCCGATTTGGAGGAAAGTATTGTTGAAGAAGTGGATTCGCCAGAAGACTTGCAGCCAAGAGCTCCAATTGTTACCGTAATGGGGCATGTGGATCACGGTAAGACTTCATTGCTGGATTACATAAGAAAGGAAAATGTTATAGCCGGGGAGAGTGGAGGAATTACCCAGCACATTGGTGCTTACGGGGTGACTTTGGAAAATGGTCAAATGATATCCTTCCTGGATACACCTGGTCACGAGGCATTTACGGCAATGCGTGCCCGTGGGGCCCAAGTTACGGATATAGCTATTATTGTAGTGGCAGCGGATGATGATATTATGCCACAGACCAAGGAAGCCATAAGCCATGCACAGGCGGCAGGGGTTCCCATAATTTTTGCTATCAACAAAATTGATAAGCCTACCGCGAATCCAGAAAAGATTAAGGATGGTCTGGCGCAAATGAACCTTTTGGTGGAAGATTGGGGCGGAAAAATTCAGTCACATGATATTTCGGCCAAAACAGGGCTAGGGGTTAAGGAATTGTTGGAAAAAGTACTTTTGGAAGCGGAACTTTTGGAATTGAAGGCCAATCCCAATAAGTTGGCTTCGGGTACAGTAGTGGAAGCCTTTTTGGATAAGGGAAGGGGTTATGTTTCCACAATACTTGTACAGGCCGGTACTTTAAAGATAGGTGATTATGTCTTGGCCGGAACCTGCAGTGGTAAGGTAAAGGCAATGCACGATGAACGTGGTAATAGTATTAAGGAAGTTGGACCTTCAAGACCAATATCCATTTTGGGATTGGATGGGGCCCCTCAGGCAGGGGATAAGTTCAACGTTCTGGAAGATGAGCGCGAAGCTAGGCAAATTGCTACCAAGAGATCTCAATTGTTGCGTGAGCAATCGGTTAGGACGCAAAGACATATTACATTGGATGAGATTGGACGACGTATTGCGTTGGGCGACTTTAAAGAATTGAACATAATCCTTAAAGGGGATGTGGATGGTTCTGTGGAGGCCTTGACGGATTCGTTCCAGAAATTATCTACAGACGAGATACAGGTGAACATCATCCATAAAGCAGTTGGTCCAATTACGGAATCGGACGTATTGTTGGCTTCTGCCTCAGATGCCGTTATCATAGGGTTTAATGTAAGGCCAATGGGCAATGCCAGACAGGTAGCGGAAAAAGAGGAAATAGATATTAGGATGTATTCTATTATTTATGATGCCATCAATGATCTTAAAGATGCTATGGAGGGTATGTTGTCTCCTGAAATGAAAGAAGAGATTACGGGGACCGCGGAAATCCGTGAAACCTTTAAAATATCCAAAGTGGGAACCATTGCAGGTTGTATGGTAACCAGTGGTAAGATCTTTAGAAATTCCAGTATTAGATTGATTAGGGACGGTGTGGTTATCTATACAGGTGAATTATCCTCGCTTAAGAGGTTTAAGGACGATGTTAAAGAAGTGTCCAAAGGATATGACTGTGGATTGCAGGTTAAAAATTATAATGATATTCAGGAATTGGATATTGTGGAAGCATTCCAGGAAGTGGCCGTTAAGAAGAAATTAAAATAGTCGGTTCAATCCTTAAATAAAAATGTAGAAAAAACGACCTAATTGGTCGTTTTTTCTGGTTTTAGGAGCATGGCGCTCGGATATTTTTGCCTTACTTCAATGAGCTTTCGCTCTCCTTCCAATTGGGTCTTAAACCTCCCTATTCTCACCCTGTAGCTAGGGGATTCAAAATCTATTTTTGTGGGCCAACCCGGGAAATCCTTATCTACATTTGCCTTCAGGGTCTCTGCCTCCTGAAAAGAGCCAAATCCAACTTGTATTCTATAATGGCTGCTGCTTTCGTTAACGGATTTGTAGATTCCCAGTAGGTCTGTGATTTTTTCGTCTTGTTGAATGTTGATATTGCCTTGTTGTCCGTGGCAATAAAAAACGGAACAGGCTAAAATAAGGGTAAAAGAAATGGTTTTCATAGGGTAATTATATTATGAAATTTAGACAATACAAATGTAAATTATTCAGAATCAATCAAAAGATTTTATTCTTATTTAGAATTGGTATAAATTGTCAATTATCAATACCTTAACATTTCCCAAATAAAGTCTAATGTGTATTTTTGCCATCAATTTGAGCATGGTCAATATATTTATTATTGTGAATGTATAAATATCATGCCAAACTTTCGATAGAAATATTTTTAATATGAAAAAGGTTCCATACCGCAATCTAATTTCTAAAGTTTTAGGTGTCAGTCTGGTAGTAGTATTGCTGCTTTCAAATTCACTTCTTGCCCAAGAAGCTGCAGCGGCCCCATCAGGTGAGGGTGATGCTGTTAAGGGTAAGCAGTTGTTTAACCAGAATTGTGCAGCTTGTCACTCTTTGAACAAGAAAATGACCGGTCCGGCATTGGCCGGGGTAACCGAGAGGCATGATAAGGAGTGGCTGTATCAGTGGATCAAGAACAGTTCAGCCATGGTCAAGGCCGGGGATGCTGCTGCTGTAAAGATTTACAATGAGTACAATCAGGCGGCCATGACGCCCTTTCCTACTTTGTCCAATCAGGATATCGATGATATTTTGGCTTATACGGATGCTCCCCCTGTGGTGGCAGCGGCTCCTGTTGGTGCGGCTGAAAGTGTGCCGGGTGGAGGAAGTTCCTCTGGCATCTCCAATGAGATTATACTGGGTGCGCTGGCATTGGTTTTTGCCTTGTTGGTAATGATGCTGGTTTTGGTGAACAAAACCTTAAGGCGTATTGCGGAGGCTAATGGAGTGGTCTTGGAAAAAGAGTTGGCGGAGAAAAGGCTGCCAATTTGGAAGGCTTTTGCGCAAAATCAATTTTTGGTTTTGGTCTTTTCTATTTTTCTGTTATTGAGCGCGGCCTATTTTGCGTATGGTTGGATGATGCAGGTTGGTGTGGATCAAGGGTATGCCCCGATTCAGCCTATTCATTATTCCCATAAAATTCACGCTGGTGATAATGCTATAGAGTGTAAATATTGCCACTCTTCAGCAAGGGTTTCCAAAACTTCTGGAATTCCATCCTTAAATGTGTGTATGAATTGTCATAAATCTATTTATGAATACAAAGGTAATCCAGAAGGGCCAAGTGCGGAAGATTTGGCAAATGGATATACCAATGAGTTCTATACCGGTGAAATCAAGAAATTGTACAAAGCTGTGGGATGGGATGAGGAAAATCAAAAATATACAGGGGAATCCAAACCGGTTGAATGGGTGAGGATCCATAATCTTCCGGATTTTGCCTACTTCAATCACTCCCAGCACGTATCTGTTGCGGGAATTGAATGTCAGACTTGTCATGGTCCTGTTGAGGAGATGGAAATTATGTATCAGTATTCTCCTTTGACCATGGGATGGTGTATAAACTGTCACCGTGAAACCAATGTTAAGGTGGAGGGTAATGAGTATTATGAAAAGATTCATGCTGAACTTTCCCAAAAATATGGGGTAGATAAACTTACTGCCGCTCAAATGGGTGGATTGGAATGTGGTAAGTGTCACTATTAATCAAACTAACTAGAAGATAATTTCAGATATATAATATGTCATCAAACAAAAAATACTGGAAAAGCGAGGCGGAATTAAACCCCAACGATTCCATTGTTGAGACGCTAAGACAAAATGAATTTGTTCAAGAGATTCCTGTAGATGATTTCTTGGGTGATAAGGAAACATTGGCGGCATCTTCGACCAACAGAAGGGATTTTCTAAAGTATGTCGGATTTAGTACGGCTGCGGCTTCATTGGCGGCATGTGAGGGTCCTGTGACCAAATCTATTCCTTATGTGGTGAAACCGGATAATATCATTCCCGGGGTGGCTAATTTTTACGCTACGACTATAGCAGATGGTTTTGATTTTGCCAGTATTTTGGTGAAGACCCGTGAGGGAAGACCAATTAAAATAGAAAATAATACGGATGCAAAAATTGGCGGTAGTGCCAATGCGCGTGTTCAGGCTTCGGTATTGTCCTTGTATGACAGTACACGTTTGCAAGGGCCTACCTTTAATGGTGAGGCAATTGCTTGGAGCGAATTGGATGCGGCGGTTAAGTCTAAATTGGCTTCTTTAAAAAATTCAACAAAAAAAATAGCGATATTATCGCAGACATATGCAAGTCCTTCTACTACTAGATTGATTGCTGAATTCCGGGAAGCCTACGGAAATGTGGATCATATTACCTATGATGCCATATCCGAAGATGCCGCGCTTACGGCTTTTGAGGCCAAGTATGGCGAGAGGGCATTGGCAGATTACAATTTTGCAAATGCGGATATCATTGTTTCCTTCGGTGCCGATTTCTTAGGGGACTGGCAAGGTGGTGGATATGATGCCGGGTATTCCAAGGGCAGGGTTCCTAAAAATGGAAAAATGTCCAGGCATGTACAGTTCGAGGCCAATATGTCCTTGACCGGAGCCAATGCGGACAAAAGGGTGCCCTTGACTCCTTCGGAGCAAAAGGTGGCTTTGGCTTATTTCTATGGAAAATTAAATGGTACTGCCGGTGGTGGTAATCTTCCTGAAAGCGCAAAGGCTGCGTTGGATGCAGTAGCCGCTCAAGTGTTGAAGAATAAATCCAATGCCGTTGTTGTAACGGGAATAGAGGATGTGAATGCCCAGGCGGTTGTCCTGGCCATTAATGAAATGTTGGGGAGCAAGGCGTTTGATGCTGCGGCTCCCAAATATGTGAGACAGGGTAATGTTCAGGCTGTGAAAACTTTATTGGCCGATATGAAATCCGGTAAGGTGGGTGCTTTGTTGATGGACGGGGTTAATCCAGTCTATTCGTTGCCAAATGCCACGGATTTTGTGGAAGGAATCAAGAGTGTCGATTTAACAGTGGCCTTCTCTACCAATAGAAATGAGACCACTGAATTGGTGCAGTACGTTGCCGCTTCAAACCATTATTTGGAATCTTGGGGCGACGCTCAATTAAAGAAAGGACATTACAGTCTTATGCAGCCTACCATAAAGGAATTGTTTGATACAAGACAGTTCCAAACGGCTATGTTGCAGTGGATGGACAGTGATAAAACATATTACGATTACATAAAGGAAACTTGGAGCGCAGGTATATTGGCGGGTAATGACTGGAATCAGGCATTGCACGACGGTGTTTTGGTGTCGGTTCCAGCGATGGGTGAAGATGTTGTGGCGGCTGTTGCCCCTAAGGTAGCGGAAGAGGAGGAGATGACCACCGAGGTACCATTGGCTTCCGCAATCAGAAGTTTGTCCACTGCTACCGCAGATGGAATGGAGCTTACTTTGTATTCCAAGGTTGGAATGGGTGACGGACAGCAAGCGAGCAATCCTTGGTTGCAAGAGTTTCCGGATCCAATAACCAGGGTTTCGTGGGATAACTACGTAACTGTTTCCAAGGCTGATGCGGAGAAGTTAAACTTGATCAATGAAAATGTGGCCGATGGTGGTTTAAACGGTAGCTATGTAAAACTTACGGTTGACGGGGTTGCTCTGGATGGTGTTCCTGTGATCGTTCAGCCAGGTCAGGCTCCAGGTTCTTTAGGGCTTTCTTTTGGATACGGGAAAACCGTGGGGATGAAAAGCGAAATGCAAACTGGAGTGAATGCCTATGCATTATACAAGGATTTCTCCAATACTCAGAATGTGACCATAGAAAAGTCCGCAGGGATGCACGAGTTTGCCTGTGTGCAATTGCATAAGACATTAATGGGTAGGGGAGATATTATTAAGGAAACTACCTTAGAGATATTTAATACCAAAGATGCCAAGGAGTGGAATGTTGTTCCTGTGGTGTCATTGGATCATCAGGAGGTTCCGGCTACATCGGTAGATTTGTGGGATAGCTTTGATAGATCAATAGGACATCATTTTAATTTGTCCATAGATCTGAATGCCTGTACTGGGTGTGGGGCCTGTGTTATTGCCTGTCATGCCGAGAACAACGTTCCGGTAGTAGGAAAGGCTGAAGTAAGAAAATCAAGGGATATGCACTGGTTGCGTATCGATAGGTATTATAGTTCGGAAGACACTTTTGCGCAAGATGATACCAAGAAAGAAGAATTCGATGGCCTGTTCGGGGATAAGGGATCCTTGGGTGGATTTGGTGAAATGGAAGATCCATCAGCCAATCCTCAAGTGGCATTCCAGCCTGTAATGTGTCAGCATTGTAACCATGCACCCTGTGAGACGGTTTGTCCGGTTGCGGCAACTTCACACGGACGTCAGGGCCAAAACCACATGGCTTATAACAGATGTGTTGGAACTAGGTATTGCGCCAACAACTGTCCGTATAAAGTAAGACGATTCAACTGGTTCCTGTACAATGAGAACGATGAGTTTGATTATCATATGAACAATGATCTAGGTAAGATGGTGATCAATCCGGATGTTACCGTTAGGTCTAGAGGTGTTATGGAAAAATGCTCTATGTGTATCCAGAAGACACAGAAGACTATTTTAGACGCCAAGCGTGATGGTCGTGTTGTTAAGGACGGGGAGTTTCAAACCGCTTGTTCTGCAGCATGTAGTAGTGGTGCTATGAAGTTTGGGGATGTAAATGATGCCGAAAGCGAAATTGTAAAATTAAAGGAGAGTAACCGCATGTATCACTTGTTGGAGCATGTTGGAACCAAACCAAATGTTTTTTATCACGTGAAAGTGAGGAATACGAACGAAGCTTAATCAAATTAAAGGAACGTAACTATATATTAAATTATGGCGTCGCATTACGAAGCACCTATACGAAAACCCTTAGTTCTTGGAGATAAAGGATACCACGATGTAACCGTGGACATTGCAGCTCCGGTTGAAGGGAAAGCCAATAAGCATTGGTGGATTGTATTTTCCATTGCATTAGCGGCATTCCTATGGGGTGTTGGCTGTATAATTTACACGGTATCTACAGGTATCGGTACATGGGGATTAAATAAAACAGTAGGCTGGGCCTGGGATATTACCAACTTCGTTTGGTGGGTAGGTATCGGTCATGCTGGAACCTTGATCTCTGCGGTACTATTGCTGTTTAGGCAGAAATGGAGAATGGCTATTAACCGTTCGGCGGAGGCGATGACCATTTTCTCGGTGGTACAGGCGGGATTATTTCCCATTATCCACATGGGTCGCCCTTGGTTGGCTTATTGGGTATTGCCTATCCCGAACCAATTTGGATCGCTATGGGTTAACTTCAATTCACCGTTGCTTTGGGATGTATTTGCTATTTCAACCTACCTATCGGTGTCCTTGGTATTCTGGTGGACAGGCTTGCTACCGGATTTTGCTATGATACGTGATAGGGCGGTTAGGCCTTTCCAAAAGAAAATATACAGTTTAATAAGTTTTGGATGGTCGGGGCGCGCCAAAGATTGGCAGCGTTTTGAGGAAGTTTCCTTGGTCTTGGCAGGTTTGGCCACACCATTGGTACTTTCGGTGCATACCATTGTATCCTTTGACTTTGCTACCTCGGTAATACCGGGATGGCATACTACCATCTTTCCACCATACTTCGTTGCAGGGGCTATTTTCTCCGGTTTCGCCATGGTGAACACTTTGTTGATCATTATGAGAAAAGTGTGTCATTTGGAGGCCTATATAACCGTACAGCATATAGAATTGATGAACATCGTAATTATGTTGACCGGTTCCATTGTAGGTTGTGCCTATATTACGGAGTTGTTTATGGCTTGGTATTCCGGTGTGGAGTACGAACAGTATGCATTCTTGAACAGGGCTACCGGACCTTATTGGTGGGCGTATTGGGCAATGATGACCTGTAACGTGTTCTCTCCGCAGTTTATGTGGTTCAAAAAGCTTAGGACAAGTATCATGTTCTCTTTCTTTATCTCAATTGTAGTAAACATAGGGATGTGGTTTGAGCGTTTTGTAATTATCGTAACTTCTTTACATAGGGATTACCTTCCGTCTTCATGGACCATGTTCTCTCCAACATTTGTGGATATAGGGATATTCATTGGAACAATTGGCTTCTTTTTCGTACTGTTTCTATTGTATGCCAGAACTTTCCCGGTTATTGCACAGGCAGAGGTGAAGTCCATATTAAAATCCTCAGGGGAGAAGTATAAGAAATTGAGGGATGCAGGCAAGCCTTTATATGAGATAACCACAAGTAAAACGGAGGTGAAGGAAAAAGAACCAATAACGGATGATGTTTTGATGGGGGAAGTTGTTCCAAAAGCTGGTGATAAAGTTGGGGTATCTGAACTCTTGGGTACCATAGGTACCTTTGATCCTACCAAGGAGACCGCCGATGATCTTAAGAAGATCAAAGGTATTGGGCCACAAATGGAAGCGACCTTGAATCAAATTGGAATATACACATTTGCACAGGTTGGTCGTATGACCGATAAAGAGTATGATCTGTTGGATTCCATTACGGAATCGTTCCCGGGTAGGGCACAAAGAGACGATTGGGCAGGACAAGCAAAGATTTTAAATAATAAGAAATAATTATGGCGTCGAAAGTTATACATGCTTTTTATAATGATGACGATGTGCTAATGCATGCTGTTAAAAAGGTAAAAGCGGCAAAGCATCATATTGAAGAAGTTTATTGTCCTTTTCCGGTGCATGGTTTGGACAAAGCAATGGGGCTGGCCCCAACTAGGATCGCAATTACGTCCTTTATGTATGGTTGTGTTGGTCTTACGGTGGCCATTGTAATGATGAATTACATTATGATCCAGGATTGGCCTCAGGATATTGGGGGCAAGCCTAGTTTTAGCTATCTGGAAAACATGCCGGCTTTTGTGCCTATTATGTTTGAGTTGACTGTATTTTTTGCGGCGCATTTAATGGTAATTACTTTTTATCTAAGAAGTAGGTTATGGCCTTTTAAAGAAGCTGAAAATCCGGACGTAAGAACCACAGATGATCATTTTTTAATGGAAATCGAGATTCACGGCAACGAACAGGAATTGAAGGATTTGTTGATGGATACGGGAGCAGTCGAAATTAATATTACAGAAAAGTAGTCATAGATATTATGAACAGTTTTAGCAAAATAGGAGTCTTGTTTGGTTTGGTATTATTAGTTGCTTCTTGTGCAAACACAAATAGCAGAAACTATCAATACATGCCCAATATGTATGAGTCCGTAGGTTATGAGACCTACCAGAAAGTGGATTTTCTACCAGATGGGATGGAAGCCGGACTTCCGGCCGAGAATACCGTAGCAAGGGGATGGATACCTTACGGAATTGAAAATACCATGGAAGGGAAGGAATTGGCAAGACTTAATCCAAGTCCCTTGGATTCTCTAAATAAAGAGGACAATCTAGCTGTAGGTAAAGAATTATATACCATTTATTGTGCAATTTGTCACGGAGATAAAGGTGATGGACAAGGGAACTTGGTGAAAAGGGAAAAGATATTGGGCGTGCCCAGCTATGCGGATGTAGCTAGGAACATAACTGTCGGGACCTCCTATCATACCATCTACTACGGTTTGAACTCAATGGGTTCCTATGCAGGACAATTGGATACTGAAGAGCGTTGGAAGGTTTCTGAATACGTAATGAAATTGAAAGAAGATTTAACAAAATAAGACCTAGATATTAGCAATATGTACACTTTTTCAAATAGATTAAAAATTGCTTCCTTCATTTTAATGGCTGTGGGCGTTTTGGGAATTGGTATCGGTTTTATGGCTGCGCCAAGTACTGTAGAGGAGGCAAAGGCAATTGTTGCCGCACACGGGGACGGTCATGGGGATGCCCATGCGGTTGTGGAGAGTCATGGTGACGAAATGGGACATGGGGATACGCACGATGCATCCCATGATGAGCATTTATTGCATCAATTGCAGAATAAACCATGGGCGGCATTATACGTGGCAGCTTTTTTCTTTTTTATGATTGCATTGGGTGTATTGGCATTTTACGCTATTCAGCGTGCGGCCCAGGCTGGTTGGTCCCCATTGCTTTTCAGGGTAATGGAAGGGATTACGGCCTATCTGGTACCAGGAGGTATTGTGGTATTTGTAATATTGGCCATGTCTGTAGCCCATATGAATCATTTGTTCGTATGGATGGACCCTGAAGTGGTTGCACATGATGCCCTTTTGCAAGGGAAGGCAGGTTTTCTTAATGGCACTTTTTTCTTGATCAGGGCAGCCGTCTTCTTGGGAGGCTGGATCTTATATAGGGAGTATTCCCGTAAGTTGTCCTTGGCTCAGGATGAATCCAATGATGACTCCAATTTTAAGCTGAATTTTAGGATTTCGGCGGCATTTTTGGTATTCTATTTAATATCGGAATCCATGATGTCCTGGGATTGGGTCATGAGTGTGGATCCGCACTGGTTCAGTACCTTATTTGGTTGGTACATCTTTGCAAGTATGTTTGTTTCTGGGATTACCGTTATTGCAATGGTTACGATTTATCTTAAGTCTAGGGGGTATTTGCCCGATGTTAATGATAGCCACATTCATGATTTGGCCAAGTTCATGTTCGGAATCAGTATTTTTTGGACCTATTTATGGTTCTCCCAATTTATGTTGATCTGGTATTCCAATATTCCGGAAGAAGTAACGTATTACGTAACCAGGATAGCGGATTTCAATCTGCCATTTTTTGGAATGGTGGCCATGAACTTTTTGTTCCCAGTACTCTTGTTGATGAACAGTGATTTTAAAAGGGTCAATTGGTTTGTTATCATGACCGGGATAGTAATTTTGGCCGGGCATTATTTGGATATATTTAACGCCATAATGCCTGCTACGGTTGGAGATCAGTGGTTTATTGGTATCCCTGAAATTGGGTCTATTTTGTTCTTTGCAGGATTGTTTATCTTTTTTGTGTTCAGGGCGTTGACCAAGGCTCCATTGCAGCCAAAACGCAATCCGTTTATAGAAGAGAGTAAGCATTTTCATTATTAGTATTTAGTATATAAGTATAATTTCAAATCATACGATGACTCCATTATTGACCATAGTTGTTTTAGTATTAGTGGCAATTGCAATCTGGCAAATGACCAAGATCTTCGAATTGTCACAAATTAGAGCTAACAATTCCCAAGTAGCAAGCGAAACGGATAATAAGTACAATGGGTATTTGATGTTCGCTTTTTTAATATTCCTTTATGGAATTACCATTTTTAGCTTTTGGAAATATTCTAAAGTGCTTTTGCCCGAAGCTGCTTCCGAGCATGGTGGGGGGTATGATTCGTTAATGGTGTTGTCTTTTGTGATTATCTTCATAGTACAAACCCTTACCCAGTTTCTATTGCACTACTTTGCATTTAAGTACAGGGGTGACAGGGAAAGGAAGGCATTGTTCTATGCCGATAACGACCGTTTGGAATTCATATGGACCATTATCCCGGTTATCGTGCTGGCAGGATTAATTTTGTGGGGATTGTATGCTTGGACCAATATTATGGATATCAATGATGAGGACGATCCTTTGACCATTGAGCTTTATGCCCAACAATTTAACTGGACCGCCAGATATGCAGGTAATGATAATGTTTTGGGTGATGCCAATGTTAGGATGATCGATATTGATAATGCCAACATTCTAGGGCTGGACAGTGCAGATCCAAATGCGGCCGATGATATTATCGTAAAGGAATTGCACTTGCCAGTAGGGCGCAAGGTCAATTTTAAGATGCGTTCGCAAGATGTGCTTCATTCTGCTTATATGCCTCATTTTAGGGCTCAAATGAACTGTGTGCCAGGTATGATTACACAATTCTCTTTTACTCCTACCATTACCACCGCGGAAATGAGACAAAATCCTGATGTTGTGGACAAGGTAAAACGTATCAATGGTATTAGGGCTGAAAAAGCAGCTAAGGGATTGGACAATTCCGATCCATGGGAATTTGATTATGTCCTGTTGTGTAACAAGATATGCGGAAAATCCCATTACAATATGCAAATGAAAATTATTGTTGAAACCGAGGAGGAATACAATGCTTGGATAGCAAGTCAGAAGACTTTTGGAAAGTCGATGGCTTCTGCACAATAATTTCAGTCTTAATATATAACTTTATAAAAAATTTAAAAATAGAACTATGTCTGTAACAGCTCACGCACACGTAGAAGACCATTCAGATGACCACGGACATCATCACAAGGAAACCTTTGTGACGAAGTATATTTTTAGTCAAGATCATAAAATGATTTCCAAGCAGTATTTAATTACTGGACTTATAATGGGATTCATTGGTATTTTGATGTCATTATTGTTTAGAATGCAATTGGCTTGGCCAGGTGAATCTTTTGCAATATTTGAATTTATATTGGGTAAATGGGCACCGGGAGGGGTGATGGATGCAGATGTTTACTTGGCATTGGTTACCATCCATGGTACTATCATGGTATTCTTTGTACTAACGGCAGGATTAAGTGGTACCTTCAGTAACCTGTTGATTCCGCTTCAAATTGGAGCTAGGGATATGGCATCAGGGTTCTTGAACATGATTTCGTACTGGTTGTTCTTTTTGTCCTCTGTAATTATGCTTTCTTCTTTGTTTTTGGAGGCAGGACCTGCGGCTGCCGGATGGACGGTTTATCCCCCACTTAGCGCGTTGCCAATGGCCCAACCTGGTTCAGGTATGGGTATGACACTCTGGTTGGTGGCGATGGCAATATTTATTGCATCTTCTTTATTGGGCTCGTTAAATTATATTGTTACGGTAATTAACCTTAGGACCAAGGGAATGTCTATGACGAGACTGCCTTTGACCATTTGGGCGTTCTTTGTTACAGCGATTATAGGGGTTGTTTCTTTCCCGGTATTATTATCAGCTGCTTTGCTTCTGATCATGGATAGAAGCTTTGGTACGTCTTTCTTTTTGTCTGATATTTTTATACAGGGCGAGGTATTGCATTATCAAGGTGGTTCTCCCGTCTTATACGAACATTTATTCTGGTTTTTAGGGCACCCTGAGGTGTATATCGTAATCTTGCCTGCCATGGGTATGGTATCGGAGATTATGGCCGTAAACTCCCGTAAACCTATTTTTGGATATAGGGCTATGATTGCCTCCATTTTGGCCATTGCATTCTTGTCTACCATAGTTTGGGGTCACCATATGTTTATTTCAGGTATGAACCCTTTCTTAGGTTCTGTTTTTACCTTCACAACATTATTGATCGCTATACCATCGGCGGTGAAGGCATTTAACTGGATTACAACATTATGGAAAGGTAATCTGCAATTAAACCCGGGAATGCTATTTTCCATTGGTATGGTTTCAACTTTTATTTCTGGCGGACTAACCGGAATTATTCTTGGGGATAGTACCTTGGATATTAACGTACACGATACATATTTCGTTATTGCCCACTTCCACTTGGTAATGGGAATATCTGCACTTTACGGATTGTTTGCCGGTGTTTACCATTGGTTCCCTAAGATGTTTGGAAAAATGATGGATAAGAACATGGGTTATGTGCATTTTTGGATTACGGCTGTCTGTTCCTATGGGGTTTTCTTTCCCATGCATTTTGTTGGAATGGCCGGGGTACCACGTAGGTATTACGAGAATACAGCTTTCCCAATGTTTGATGACTTAACCGATATACAGGTATTAATGACAGTATTTGCCCTTATTGCAGCTGGAGCTCAATTAATATTTGCCTTCAATTTTATAAGAAGTATTTTCTATGGGAAAAAAGCGGTTCAGAATCCATGGAAAGCAACTAGCTTGGAATGGACTACCCCGGTGGAGCATATTCACGGTAACTGGCCTGGGGCAATTCCAGAAGTACATAGATGGCCATATGATTATAGCAAAACCGATGATAATGGGGAGTATATAATTCCAGGTCAGGATTATGTACCTCAAATTATGCCACTCTACGAAGGTGAGGAGGAGATGCAGCACTAACGATAGGAATTCAACAAATTTTAAAAGTCCATCCCTAAGATGGACTTTTTTTGTACCTTCCATTTACGTATTCGAGGTCCGTTGAACCATTCGGTATTGTTGGCCTTATTTATTAATTGGATATTTGTGGTAATCCAAGGTCAATGGATATTGCAGTTTTTTTAGATAAAGATTTATTATGTATTGTAAAACATTGGAAGTGAAACATATACTTTTGTTTTTCTTGTTATTGGTTGGTTGTATGGTCTATTCCCAGCGTAAACCAAAAATAAAAGGGAATAGGAATGTTATAGAGGTGAGGGAGGCTCTGGCACCTTTTAATGCCATTCAATTGGATGATGACCTGGATATCCACCTTCAGGCGGCCGCTACCGGTGAATATATAATTGAGGCCGATGATAATTTAATCGACATTTTAAAATTTAAGGTTGAGAATGAAACGCTTTTCATTAGTTCCTATTATAAGGTGACCTCTAAGAAAAGATTGAATATTACCGTCAATTTTAATGAATTGTTCCTTATCAACGCCAATGAAGGAAATATTGTGGTTGATAACCGTTTTTCTACCGAATTCCTGGAAGTGAATACCAGGGGAACCGGTAGGGTGGAAATAGATGTGGATGCCGATGCAATGCAAATAACAATGAACGATGATAGTAGGGGTAATTTTAAGGTGGACAGCGATACCCTAAATATTCGCTTGGCAGAAAAAGCGGATTTAAGATTATTCGGGGTTATGGAAAGTACTGTATTGGATATGCAACGCAATTCCAAGGCCGATTTGGAAGGTTTTACCAATGTGTTTCAGTTCCATTTATTGGACGGTTCGGATTTGAAGGCAAAAAGATTGGAAGCCAATTCGGTCGAAGCCATTTTGGAGGGAAGTTCTTCCGCTGAAGTCTTGTCAACCGCAACAGTGGATCTCAATTCCAAAGGTTCATCCAAAACATATGTGTATGGTGACAGCAAAATTAATCTGCAGGAATTTTTGGACACTTCAGAGCTATATCGGCGTAAAAATTAACTACTTATTGGTGCTGTTAAACAATGGTCCGGAATACCAAAACCATCTACCAAAACCTCTATATGTGGTCTAAATTCCGTGCTTAAACGCTCTACGCGCTGGCGTATGGCCTTGGACTTGGTTCCTCCCAAATAGCCCTGTTCCAAATACCATGAGGCATCTTCCCGAATTTCGGATAGGGCAAATAGGCATCCAAGTTTTTGAAAGAGTTGCCGGTTCTTCCTGTCTTCTATCTTTTCTGTAAACTGTAGATACGTATTATAGGCCAATTCACAACTATAGGCTTTTCCCAAAGCTATTAAATGGGTCTGTACTTTTAGGAAGGCCTGATATGCAGGTACCCCTTTTTTAATATAATCCCTAATCCGCATAGCTGCGGAATAGGTGAGCCTTCTGGTTCTGTAGTCAAAGGCATGTTGGTGGAACTTGGGATTGTATAAATGCTCCTTGTCTACCTTGTTGGCATATAGTGGATTTATGGTGACCAATTTGTCGCTTATTTGGGTGCCCAATAGTTTAAATACGGCCGAAAACCCTGCACTGTTGAACTCGGCGCTAAAATCGGACATAACTCCTTTGGCGGCCAATTGCAATAGTACCGTATTATCCCCTTCAAAGGTGGTAAATATATCCACATCGGCCTTTAGGTCGGCAATTCTATTTTCCAATAGATAGCCCTTGCCTCCGCAAGCTTCGCGGCATTCCTGAATAGTTTGGTTTGCAAACCAGGTAATCATAGCCTTTAGCCCGGCTACCTGGGTCTCTATTTTTCGTTTATCCGTAATGCTGTCATCGCTATAGGTTTTCATCAAAGAATCCAATGTTACATGATAAACGTATGATTTGGCAATGGCGGGGGTAAGCCTTAGTTGGTGCGATGGGTAATCCATGATCAAATCCTCTTGGATTTTTAGGTTATCGTTGAATTGCCTTCTATGTAGGGCATATTTCACGGCAATGGCCAGGGCCATTTTGGCACCGCTCAAAGCTCCCTTGGCCACACAGATTCGTCCTCCCACCAAGGTGCCGAGCATGGTGAAAAAGCGTTTGTTCGGATTTTTTATGTCGGAATAATATGTGCCATCAGATTTTATGTCTCCGTATTTATTCAATAGATTTTCCCGAGGTACCTTCACTTGGTTGAACCATATTTTACCATTGTCCACGCCATTGAGCCCTAATTTGTAGCCATTGTCCTCAATGCGTACGCCCGGCATAAGTCGATTTTCACTGTCCCTTAAAGGCACTAAAATGGCATGTACACCATGATTTTTTCCATCAACGATGAGTTGGGCAAATACCGATGCCATTGTACCGTGCAGTGCATTTCCTATATATTCCTTGTTGTCGTTCTTTCCTGGGGTATGAATGGTAATACTGTCATCTTCCTTATTATAGGTGGCAGTTGTTTTAATACCTCTTACGTTGGACCCATGACCCGTTTCGGTCATGGCAAAACAACCAAGTAATTCGGCTTTTCCAACAGCGGTCAAATAACGGTCATGGTGCTTTTTGGTGCCCAACTTCTGTATACTGCCTCCAAAAAGCCCAAATTGCACCCCAAATTTCACCGTGAGGCTTCCATCCACATACATCAGATTTTCAAAAATGGTGGCATATAAAGACATATTGCCCGTTCCCCCGTAAGCTGCCGGGTAGGCCATGGCACCATATCCTGCCTTGGCCAAATGTTTTACCTGGGACAACACTTTTTTCCTAAAATTCTCCTTGTTCTGTATTATTTCCCAAGAGAAAACAGAATCGCTTAAAGTGTTTCTAAATTCATCTATTTCTCGATGGTAAGTACCTTTAAAGATTTGGTCAATTTCCTTTGGGTCGTAAAAATGGGACGCTTTTTCCAACACAACTTCCACCTCGAACAAATGGTGGTAATGGTTGGGTTGTATGCCCAGGTTTATTTCAATGGCCGATAGACCTTCATTGAATAAATGTTCCGAACTGTTTTGCGAAATTAATTTTCTGCTAAAGGAGGTCAATGGGTGGTTGTCGCCTTCCACTAATTTGATACCGGAATTGGAGATGGCCCGTTGCCAAGATCTTATTTCCGTATCCAAAGGTGGCTGGTCCGTGTTGAGCCAATCGTTCAGTATTTCCCTGTCATTTTTAGAAAGGTTTTGATCATTGTCGATTATCTTTTTCACAACGGCAATCTCTGAAATGGTCAAAAGGTCATCGGACCAAATAACAAAAAAGAAGGGGATGTACTGTAGGATACTGGGTGGATATGTTGTCTTTATCATAATATGAATTTACATTATTTTTTAGTAAAAACAGTATTTTAAGGCAGTAGTCCTATGAAATATCGCAGCCAATGCACCCTGTTTTCATGGTGGGGTCCCCCGTTTAAATATGTAGGGTCTGGGACAGGTATTTTAATTTGTTTTCTTCCGCTCTTGGGAACAAAGGAATGGGAATCATAATTAAAAGAAGGAAATGTCCCTGCCCTTAAAATTGTTTCGTGGAAAACTATTCCAATTTCCTTTATCTTTGTAGGAGTATGAATGAGAATTTAGATCCTACGGCCAGTAATTTTTCCAACGAGGAATTCGATATAGAAAGGGCATTGCGCCCTATTTCCTTTGACGATTTTACAGGGCAGGAACAAGTATTGGAAAACCTGAAAATTTTTGTTCAGGCCGCAAATTTAAGGGGGGAAGCCCTAGATCACACCTTGTTCCATGGTCCTCCGGGTCTTGGCAAGACTACTTTGGCCCATATTTTGGCCAATGAATTGGGAGTCGGTATCAAAATGACTTCGGGCCCTGTGTTGGATAAACCAGGGGATTTGGCCGGGTTGCTCACCAATCTGGATGAACGGGATGTGTTGTTCATAGATGAGATTCATAGATTGAGTCCAATAGTGGAAGAATATTTATATTCTGCCATGGAAGATTATAAGATAGATATAATGATAGAATCGGGCCCCAACGCCCGATCGGTACAGATCAATTTAAATCCCTTTACCTTGATCGGGGCTACGACCCGTTCGGGTTTGTTAACAGCTCCTATGCGGGCACGATTTGGGATACAGAGCAGATTGCAATATTATTCCACGGAATTGCTCTCCACCATAGTGGAACGTAGCGCCGAAATATTAAAGACACCTATTACACAACAGGCCGCTATTGAAATAGCCGGTAGAAGCCGGGGGACTCCTAGAATATGTAATGCCCTATTAAGACGGGTCCGTGACTTTGCCCAAATAAAAGGGAATGGAAAGATAGACATAGAGATTTCACAGTTTGGACTAAAGGCCTTGAATGTGGATGCCCACGGATTGGACGAAATGGACAACAAGATATTGACAACCATTATAGACAAGTTTAAAGGAGGCCCTGTGGGGATTACTACCTTGGCTACAGCCGTTTCTGAAAGTGCAGAAACCATAGAGGAGGTTTATGAACCTTTCTTGATCCAACAAGGATTTATCATGAGGACCCCAAGAGGTAGGGAGGTTACGGAATTGGCCTATAGACATCTGGGCAGGATCAAGGGCAATATTCAGGGAGGTCTTTTTTGATGTTGTTGCCCACTTGTATTTTATGGCGGAAGAACCCCACTTTTAAATATTCAATTTGAAGTTAGTATCAAGATTTCAGGTCTTAAAAAATGCGGGGAGAATCCTAAAAAACCCCTTGCCCTTTCATCATGAAAATTTTGAGGCATATGGGGATTGTTTTAAAGTACAATTAAGTTCCAAGGAAATAGTCCTTTTTACCAGAAGCCCTGGACTAATAAAGCATATTCTTCAAAAACAACATAAGAAATACGAAAAATCCTCTTTGCAAACAGTGGATTTGGCCAAGTACGTTGGTCATGGTATTCTAACCTCCAGTGGTGAACATTGGCGCACACATAGAAGATTGGTGCAGCCCGCTTTTCACAAGAAAAAGCTCCATAATTTAATGGGGGTCATGAGGGAGGCCATACTGCAGGAACTGGAACGAATAGAACCTGGTAAGGTGCAGAACGTTTTTCCCCTTATGGGCGATCTTGCATTTCAGGTGGTTGCCAAATCCCTTTTCGGTAGTTCGGATATTCGTGAAAAGATGTCACGGCTCCAGTATATTACCGAGGCCAATCAGCGTATGTTGATCAAAGAAATGCGGCAACCATATCTAAAATGGTGGTATAGGCTCAGTGGTAAAATTGATAAGCACTTGAAAATGGCCGGGGAAGGCAAGAGGCTACTGTTGGAAATTGTTGAAGAGCGGAGGAGCTCGGGATTGGAAAAGGATGATTTGCTGGATATGCTGCTTAAGGCACGATATGAGGATGGCTCCCCAATGCCGGACGGGCAATTGTTGGATGAAGTGATGATTCTTTTTACAGCAGGGCATGAAACCACGGCCAATGCACTTAGTTTTACCCTGTTTCTTTTGGCCAAAAATCCGGCAATTCAGGATCAGGTTTATGAAGAGGTGTCCAAGGTAGATCTGGAGGATGGCAGAGTTGATTTGGTGCAAGAAGTGATGCAGCTTCAATTTGTTAAGCAATGCATAGAGGAGGCATTGCGACTGTATCCGCCAGTTTATGTAATAGATAGGGTGGCCACAGAAGATGATACCTTTGAAGATATTTCGCTCCCAAAAGGTACAATGGTACTTATGTCCATTTACGAATTACACCGCTATGGCCATTTTTGGAACAGGCCATTGGAATATGACCCCAATAGATTTAAGGAAGCGGACAAAAAGGATTATGGGGACCATTACTATCCGTTTGGGGCCGGCCCCAGAATGTGCGTGGGCAATAATTTTGCCATGTATGAAATGATCATTGCCATAGCGGAAATTGTGAAGAAATATAACATATCCAGCACTTTAAAAAACATAGGGATCAATCCTTTGATTTCGCTTAAACCAAAGAGCGTACCTTTACTTTTTACAGAACGATAATTTTTTGAAGAACATTCTTAAACATACACAGCTAATAAAAACCGAAGCCAAACGCCTCGGCTTTTTATCTTGCGGTATCTCCAGGGCCGAATTTTTGGAGGAGGAAGCCCCTAGGTTGGAAAAGTGGCTCAATAAGAACATGCAGGGGGAAATGGGCTATATGGAAAACCATTTCGATAAGCGTTTGGATCCTACCAAATTAGTGGAAGGGTCTAAATCGGTCATATCCCTTTTGCTTAATTACTTTCCAGGAGAAGCTCAAAAAGAAAATACCTTTAAGCTATCCAAATATGCCTACGGACAGGATTACCACCATGTCATTAAGAGTAAATTAAGGCAACTCCAAGAATTTATTGGTCAAGAGATAGGAGAGGTCAACGGCAGGGCCTTTGTGGATTCTGCTCCTGTCTTGGACAAGGCTTGGGCTGCAAAGAGCGGTTTGGGCTGGATAGGGAAGCACAGTAATTTGTTGACCCAGCAAGTGGGGTCTTTTTATTTTATAGCAGAATTGATAGTGGACTTGGAATTGGAGTACGACCATAGGGTAACCGATCATTGCGGTACCTGTACCGCCTGTATCGATGCCTGTCCTACCCAGGCCATTGTAGAACCCTATGTGGTAGATGGAAGCAAGTGTATTTCGTACCTTACCATCGAATTAAAGAATGAAATCCCCACAGACTTTAAGGACAAAATGGATGATTGGATGTTTGGTTGCGATGTTTGCCAAGATGTATGCCCCTGGAACCGTTTCTCCAAACCACATCGTGAACCATTGTTCCATCCCCATCCCGATTTACTTTCAATGACCAAAAAGGATTGGGAAGAAATTACGGACGATGTCTTTAAGAAGGTGTTCCAGAAGTCTGCCGTAAAGCGCACCAAATTCTCCGGTTTAAAACGAAACATTGAGTTTTTGAAGTAGGACGGAAGTTAATTTTTTTTTAGGACCCATTATCGTTATCGGAACCTATCCCCCTCCTTGGGAGGGGTCAGGGGAGGTCAGCCAAAAAGGATTGGGAAGAAATTACAGAAGATGTCTTTAAGAAGGTGTTTCAAAAATCTCCCGTAAAACATACTAAATTCACTGGTTTAAAACGAAACATTGAGTTTTTGAAGTAGGACGGAAGTTAAATTTTCAGGACCCATTATCGTTATCGGAACCTATCCCCCTCCTTGGGAGGGGTCAGGGGAGGTCAGCCAAAAAGGATTGGGAGGAAATTACAGAAGATGTCTTTAAGAAGGTGTTCCAGAAGTCTGCCGTAAAGCGCACCAAATTCTCCGGTTTAAAACGAAACATTGAGTTTTTGAAGTAGGACGGTAGTTAATTTTTTTAAGGACCCATTATCGTTATCGGAACCTATCCCCCTCCTTGGGAGGGGTCAGGGGAGGTCAGCCAAAAAGGATTGGGAGGAAATTACAGAAGATGTCTTTAAGAAGGTGTTCCAGAAATCTGCCGTAAAACGTACTAAATTTTCCGGTTTAAAAAGGAATTTGGAATTTCTGAAGTAGGGAACAGGTTTCCTTAAGTGTAGGCCCACCACTGTAAAAGAAACGGCTCCCTTCTTGGAGAGTGCCATTTTTGCGTATTTGGTGGGAGTTTTGGACCGGGTAATTAAAAATTGAATTACACTACTTCTTTTGAAGCGATGGTAGATTACTTTTTTAAATCCTTTTAATTTAAAGAATACTCTTAACTTTGTTTTTCTAATATCACACTATATGAGCAAGCAAAAGACAAGAAGGGAAGCACTGGTGTACCACGCCAAACCACAACCTGGAAAGATAAAAATAGTTCCTACCAAACCCTATGCCACCCAAAGGGATTTAGGTCTTGCCTATTCGCCCGGTGTGGCAGAGCCCTGTCTGGAAATTGCCAAGGACAAGGACAACGTGTACAAGTATACGGCCAAAGGCAATATTGTAGCCGTAATATCCAATGGAACCGCAGTCCTAGGATTGGGCGATATTGGTCCCGAGGCTTCAAAGCCGGTGATGGAAGGTAAGTGCTTGTTATTTAAGATTTTCGCAGATATAGATGGAATAGACATTGAATTGGACACTACCGATGTTGAAAAATTCATTGAAACCGTAAAGATAATTGCTCCAACGTTTGGAGGTATAAATTTGGAGGACATTAAGGCTCCTGAAGCTTTTGAAATTGAAAGACGTTTAAAAGAGGAGCTGGATATTCCCGTAATGCACGATGACCAACACGGAACGGCTATAATTTCGGCCGCGGCACTTTTGAACGCTTTGGTGCTTACCAACAAAAAAATTAGTGATGTCCGTATCGTAATCAGTGGGGCAGGTGCTGCTGCCGTTTCATGTACCCGCCTGTACAAAGCTTTCGGGGCCAAAAACAAAAATATTGTAATGTTGGATAGCAAAGGGGTTATCCGGAGCGATCGGGATAACTTGTCTGCCGAGAAATTGGAGTTTGCTACGGATAGGAAAATCGATACCTTAGAAGAGGCCATGAAAGATGCCGATGTTTTTATTGGTCTTTCCGTAAAGGATATCGTTTCAGAAAAAATGTTATTGTCCATGGCTAAAGATCCCATTGTGTTTGCCATGGCCAATCCCGATCCGGAAATAGATTATAACCTGGCCATAAAAACCAGAAAGGATATCATCATGGCCACAGGTAGGTCCGATCATCCGAATCAAGTGAACAATGTTTTGGGATTCCCTTTTATTTTTAGGGGGGCATTGGATGTAAGGGCCACCAAGATAAACGAAGCTATGAAAATGGCGGCAGTGAAGGCTTTGGCAGAACTTACCAAGGAGCCTGTTCCGGAACAGGTGAATATCGCCTACGGACAAACAAGGTTGACCTTTGGGCGGGAGTATATAATTCCAAAACCTTTTGATCCCAGATTGATTTCTGAGATACCCCCTGCCGTTGCAAAGGCGGCTATGGAGAGTGGAGTGGCCAAAATGCCTATTGATGATTGGGATAAGTATAGGGAGGAATTATTACAGCGCTCCGGGAATGACAATAAAATAGTCCGTTTGCTTCACGACCGTGCCAGAATGAACCCTAAAAAAATTGTATACGCCGAGGCCGATCATCTGGACGTTCTAAAGGCTGCCCAAATTGCCTATGAAGAAGGGATGGCAATTCCAATTTTATTGGGGAATAAAGCAGTTATTGCAGAATTGATGAAAGAATTGGAATTTGACGCCGATATTCTCGTTATAGATTCCCATGCCGATGAAGCCAATGACAAAAGAAATCAATATGCTTCCAAGTATTTTGAAAATAGACAGCGTAGCGGGGTAAGTCTTTTCAGTGCCCGTGCTAAGATGAGGGAGCGTAACTATTTTGCGGCAATGATGGTTTTGGAGGGAGATGCCGATGGTATGATTTCCGGATACTCCAGAGCATACCCAACCGTGGTAAAACCAGTGTTCGAAGTAATAGGAAGGGCTGCCAACGTTAAGAAAGTATCTACGGTGAACATTATGATTACCGAAAGAGGCCCCTTGTTTTTGGCCGATACTTCCATCAACATCGATCCCAGTGCCGAGGAAATCGCCGAAATTGCAAAGATGACGGCCAATGTAGCCGTTACTTTTGGCTTTAGCCCCGTAATGGCCCTATTGTCCTATGCCAATTTTGGATCTTCTACACATCCCCGTGCTACCAAAGTCAAGGAAGCTGTAAAAATATTGCATGCCACCAACCCGGAATTAGTGGTAGATGGTGAACTGCAAATCGACTTTGCTTTGAACAAGGAACTGCATCAGGGTAAATTTCCCTTTTCCAAATTGTCCGGTAAAAAAGTAAATACACTTATTTTTCCCAATTTGGAGTCGGCCAACATTACCTATAAGCTGCTGAAAGAATTGAACCAGGCAGATTCCATTGGTCCTATCATGGTAGGTTTGAGACGTTCCGTTCATATCCTTCAATTAGGGGCCAGTGTGGACGAGATGGTCAATATGACCGCTGTTGCGGTTATTGACGCCCAAGAGCGTGAAAAGAGAAAATTGGCAAAAAAACAAAAGTAGAATAGTTGAAATAAATTCAGGTTTCGAGATATTGGAAAGCTGGGTTCTGAAATCCCCAATAACAAATGATTACCCATTTAAAAGGAAAACTTGTTGAAAAAAATCCAACCCATATTGTAATTGAATGTGCGGGAGTAGGATATTTTGTAAATATTTCTTTGCACACGTTTTCAAAAATTGGGGATTCGGAAAGTATTCAACTGTACACCCATCTACAAGTAAAGGAAGATTCACATACTTTGTTCGGGTTCTCTGAAAAGTCCGAAAGGGAGATATTCAGATTGTTGTTGTCCGTGTCAGGTATAGGATCCAGTACGGCCAGAACCATGTTGTCTTCCCTGTCCCCTAGTCAAATTAGGGATGCCATTGCAACAGGGGATGTGCCTACTATTCAGGGAATCAAAGGCATCGGTGCCAAAACGGCACAACGGGTAATTCTGGACCTAAAGGATAAGGTTTTAAAAGTCTACGATATTGATGAACTTTCCGCCCCATCAAACAATACAAATAAAGATGAAGCGTTATCTGCATTAGAGGTTCTTGGTTTTGTCCGCAAGCATGCTGAAAAGGTTGTGGATAAAATAGTTGGCCAAGACCCTGGACTAAGCGTAGAGGACATTATAAAACTTGCGCTTAAAAATTTATAACAAGTTTGAAAAAAGGGGCAAAATTTTATCTTAAATCATCATTTAAGCTTACCATCCTACTATTTATTTTCTTGGGCTCAACGGGTACTTCCGTGGCACAGGAAATAGAAGGGGAAGATGCAATTGGGCAAGAAGCGGACTCGCTAAAAACTGGTGTTGCTCTGGGGAGATTGAAAATGGAAAACCCGGACAGCATTGTTTCAAAATATACGTATGATCCCGATCTGGACAGATATATCTATACTGTAAGTGTAGGGGATTATGATATCAATTACCCCGTTATCCTTACTCCCGACCAATACTTGGAACTTGTGCGCCGGGAGGGTATGAAGTCTTATTTTAAAGAAAAAATTGATGCTTTTTCAGGCAAAAAAGAGGGTAGTGAGGCGGCCCGTAAAAATTTACTTCCCAATTTTTATGTAAATAATAGTTTTTTTGAAAGTGTCTTTGGCGGCAATACCATTGAGGTAATTCCACAAGGATCGGTGGCAATGGATTTAGGTGTCATTTGGCAAAAAAACGATAACCCCTCCCTGTCCCCACGTAACAGGACCAATCTTTCCTTTGATTTTGACCAGCGTATAAGCTTAAGTATGTTGGGTAAAATTGGGGAGCGACTACAGGTTACCGCTAATTACGATACCGAGGCAACCTTCGATTTCCAGAATTTGGTAAAGTTGGACTACACGCCATCCGAGGATGATATACTTCAAAAAATTGAAGTGGGTAATGTTAGTATGCCCCTTAATAGCTCCTTGATTACCGGGGCTCAAAGCCTCTTTGGGGTAAAGACAGAATTGCAATTTGGGAAGACTAGGGTTACTGCCGTATTTTCGGAACAAAGGTCCCAGAGCAATACAGTGGTGGCACAAGGTGGGGGTACGGTGAACGACTTTGAGCTTAGGGCCCAGGATTACGATGCCGACAAACACTTTTTCTTGGCCCATTATTTTAGGGATAATTATGATGCAGCCCTTGCAGACTATCCTTATATAAGGAGCCAGGTCCAAATAACAAGGTTGGAGGTGTGGATTACCAATAGGAGCCAGCAAACCGTGAATATTAGAAATGTTGTCGCTATTCAGGATTTGGGGGAAGTGCAACCGGAAAAAACCAGAATAGGGAGGAACAATGGGGATCCTGCTGGATTCTTTAATAGCTCTACTGCCGGAAATTTACCAAGGAATGCTGCCAACGATTTTGATCCCCTCCAAATTGGATCGGGAGGAGCGCTTACAAATAGCATTCGCGATATAGCCACTGTTCAATCAGGGTTTAATGTGCCTGGCTATACCGTAAATCAAGGGTTTGATTATGCTATTTTGGAGAATGCTAGAAAACTGGAACAGGGCAGGGATTTTACCTTTAACTCACAATTGGGCTATATATCCCTAAACCAAAGATTGAGCAATGATGAAGTCCTTGGGGTCGCCTTTCAATATACCTATAATGGGCAGGTGTATCAGGTAGGAGAGTTCGCCAATGGCGGTGTGGATGCTACTACCGTGTCGCCGGGTGCTGAGATTCCAGTAAATAACAATACCTTGATCCTTAAGTTGTTAAAAAGTAATATCACCAATGTTGTAGATCCCATATGGGATTTGATGATGAAGAATATTTACGCCACTGGTGCCTATCAATTGAGTCAGGAAGATTTTAAGTTGAACATTTTATATGCAGAAACCACTCCAAGAAATTATATTACGCCAGCGGAATCAGGTGTTGGTTCGGGCTGGCCAACAAGTCCCAAGCCCTTGGAAGATAGGATATTGTTGGATGTGTTTAACCTGGATAGGTTAAATGCATATAATGATCTTCAGAGTGGAGGGGATGGTTTTTTTGATTATGTGGAAGGTATTACCATAAACTCGCAAACAGGGAGCATTATATTTACCAAAGTTGAACCTTTTGGAGAATACTTGTTCAACCTTCTGGGCGGCGGTACCTATGATGTGGATAATGATCAAGGCTATAATGCCAATCAAAGAAAGTATGTCTTTAGGAATATGTACTCGCTTCCTACGGCGGCTGCCCAACAGGATGCGGATAAAAATAGGTTTATTCTAAAAGGGACCTATAAGTCACAGGGAACAAATGGAATTCCTATTGGGGCCTTTAATGTTCCTCAGGGATCCGTAAGGGTTACGGCCGGGGGAAGGCAGTTACAGGAAGGTATAGATTACACCGTAAATTATCAGTCGGGCACCGTGCAGATTTTGGATCCAAGTTTGGAAGCTTCCAATACGCCCATCAATATTTCGGTGGAGAACAATGCGGTTTTTGGACAGCAGACCAGACGTTTTACAGGTGTAAATGTGGAGCATCAATTTAATAAGAATTTTGTGCTCGGGGGTACTTTGTTGAACCTGAATGAAAAACCATTGACGCAAAAATCCAACTATGGGATAGAACCTGTAAACAATACTATATTTGGACTGAACAGTAATTTTTCCACGGAAGTTCCATTTTTGACCAGGTTGGCCAATAAATTGCCAAATATAGATACAGATGTTCCTTCCAACTTATCAGTTCGTGGCGAAGTAGCCTTCTTAAGCCCAAGTTCTCCCAAGAATGCGGATTTTGAAGGGGAAACTACCACCTATCTGGACGATTTTGAGGGGGCGCAATCGCTGATCGATATCCGTTCCTTTTTGGGATGGTCCATGGCGAGTCCGCCAGTTGAATTCGCCACTACCACCAATAGTGTGGAGTCTGGATATGGAAGGGCAAAAATGGCCTGGTATACCGTAGATCCCATTTTTTATTCCAATCAGCGGCCTACAGAATTGAGTGATGATGACATTTCTACCAACGAGACCAGAAGAATCTATATACAGGATGTTTTTAACCAGGATGTTGCCCAGGGGCAAACTTTGGCGCAAAACACCTTGGATATAGCATATTATCCTAGTATGAAAGGTCCCTATAATGCAAATCCAAATTTTACCGCGGAACAACCACAGGACAAATGGGCAGGGATAATGCGATCCTTGAGCAGTACCAATTTTGAACAGTCCAACGTAGAATACGTCCAATTTTGGGTATTGGATCCTTATGTGGATGGTATTGCTACAAGTTCCGGGGATTTGGTGATCAACCTTGGTAATATTTCAGAGGATGTTCTTCCCGATGGAAGGAAACAATATGAAAACGGATTACCTGTAGATCCGGTTTCCAACGATCTTACCTATAAAACATCTTGGGGAAAGGTTCCCGCAACCCAATCCCTAGTGTACGCTTTTGATGCGGACCAGAACAATAGGGGCTTGCAGGATATTGGTTTTGACGGATTAACCGATGCCGAGGAGGCTACCTATACTTTTGAAGGAGGTATAACCTATAATGGCCCGGCGGAAGATCCGGCCCTGGATAATTACGAGTACTTCCTGAACAGGGAAGGCAGTATTTTGGAACGTTATCTTAATTACAATAACCCTGACGGAAACTCTCCAGTGCAGTTGAGCAATTCCAACAGGGGGTCCACCACCTTACCGGATGTGGAAGACATAGATAGGGATGGAACCATGAATACGGTAAACAGTTATTATGAGTATCGTATAAATATTAAACCAGGGACAACGGTCAATGATAAATATGTAACCGATATTAAGGAGGGGGTTACCAGGTCTTTGCCCAATGGCAATACCTTGAACGAACGTTGGATCCAGTACAAAATACCTTTGTCCGACTTTACGGATGCGGTTGGCGGGATAAGCGATTTTAGGTCTATAAGCTTTATGCGGATGTACCTAACAGGGTTTTCAAGTAATGTGGTATTGCGTTTCGCTACCTTGGATCTTGTCCGTGGAGATTGGCGTACTTATGCCAAATCCTTGCAGCCAGATGTAGATGGGGATCCCACCGATGATGGAACTTTGGTGGATGTTAACGCCGTAAACATTGAGGAAAATGCAGCCCGGACCCCTATACCCTATGTTTTGCCTCCAGGTGTACAACGAGAAAGATTGAATAACAATAAT
The DNA here is from genome assembly GCF_030291335.1 of Arenibacter flavimaris. Lineage (NCBI taxonomy): Bacteria > Pseudomonadati > Bacteroidota > Flavobacteriia > Flavobacteriales > Flavobacteriaceae > Arenibacter > Arenibacter flavimaris. Next base: position 31,133 of record NZ_JASWIM010000029.1, on the reverse strand, counting down.
ACTATAATAAGGCAAAATGAACAATCCTTGTCATTTGTTGTCGAGAACTTGGAATCCCAAGATTCCAGAGGGGTCTTTAAAAATTTGGATATAGATATAAGGCAATATAAACGTTTAAAAATGTTTATGCATGCCGAAGAAATTGTAGAATCGGATTATGCCAATGACGAGACGCCTTTGGTGGGCTTTGTAAGGATAGGTTCGGATTTTACACAGAATTTTTATCAGATAGAATTGCCCTTACAGCTAACGCCCCACGGGGCAAGTTCGGATAGCGAAATTTGGCCGGATGTTAATGAACTGGACCTTTCATTGGATGATTTGTCCAAAGTAAAATCTGCAGGCATTGCAGCCCAAACGTTGAGTACCATTAATTATTATGAAATAAACAATGGTGAAGTGGTCCAGGTAAATGAATTTGACCCTAGAACACTGGGCAAACTGCGTATCGGTATCCGGGGAAATCCTTCCTTGGGCGGTATACGGAGTATGATGGTTGGGGTTAAGAACGATGATAATCTACCGGCTAGGGGAGAGGTTTGGTTCAATGAACTTCGCCTATCAGGTTTGGATAATAACGGGGGATGGGCCGCTATAGCCGCCATGGATATGAATATGGCAGATTTTGCCAATGTATCCGCCACCGGTAGTAAAAGTACTTCGGGTTTCGGGGCCATAGATCAAATGCCCAATGAACGTGCACGGGAGGATGCCATTTCCTATGATGTGGTCACCAATGTAAATATTGGTCAATTGTTTCCCAAAAATTGGGGCTTGCAACTACCCTTCAATTACGGTATTTCCGAGCAGATGATCACTCCGGAATTCGACCCTGTCTATGATGATTTAAAATTGGATGATCGTATCGCAGCTGCCGAAACTCCTGAAGACGCCGAGGCAATTAAACAGCAGGGAGAGGATTATACCAAGAGGACCAGTGTTAATTTTATTGGGGTAGGAAAGGACAGGGGCGAAGAGGCCGAGGCCAATTTCTATGATATTGAGAATTTTACCTTCAATTATTCCTATAATGAGGTGAACCATAGGGATTTTGAGATCGATGAGCTCAGGGACCAGAATGTGGTAACAGGTTTTGTTTACAACCATAATTTTAAGCCTGCTCCAATTGAGCCATTTGCCAAGAAGGATTCCTTGTTTACCGGGAAATATTGGAAATGGTTGAAGGATTTAAATCTGAATGTTTTACCTGCCAGTGTTTCGCTTCAATCCAATATCAACCGATCATTTAATCAGCAAAAGTTCAGGGATGTTTTTGAACCTGGGGTAGAAAAGTTGGACCTGCCATTTCTACAACAAAGGAATTATCTTTTCAATTGGCAATATGCCATTAATTATAGCCTCACAAAATCCTTGCGTTTAAACCTTACCGCTTCCAACAACAATATTGTAAGGAATTATTTTTCTGAAGATGGCAATCCGGATTCCGAGATCAATCAGGCCTTGGGATTGTGGGATGGATTTTTTGATCTTGGGGAGCCCAACAGACATTCCCAGGAAATGCAATTGAACTATGAATTGCCCTTGAACAAAATTCCTGCTTTCGATTTTATAAATGCCCAGTACACCTATACCAGTAATTTTGACTGGCAAAGGGGAGGGGATGCTCTGAACAAAGTGGCCGGGGAGGATATTAATACCGTACAGAATGCCAGTACCCATAATTTAACAGCATCCCTGACCATGCAAAAATTCTATGATTTCCTTGGTTTGGGAAGAAAGAATACCAAAGGGGCCGTAGCAAAACCGACGCGTTTGGATAAGGCAGGCAACCCGGCATCAAATGCCGATGATAAAGAGGTTAAAAAAGCTTCAGGTGCAGGGTACAATGCTTTTATAGATGTACTTACCATGGTGAAACGTGTAAATGTTACCTATAGTCAGAATGATGGTAAGGTGCTGCCTGGGTATACCAGGTCTGTAGGCTTTATTGGTACTGCAAAACCAACCATAGGATTTATCTTTGGTAGTCAGGCCGATGTTAGGTATGAGGCGGCCAGAAACGGCTGGTTGACCACCTTTCCGGAATTCAACCAGCAATATATTCAGAATACCAATAAGCAGTTGAATATCACCGCTACGGCACAGCCCACCAGGGATTTAACCATAGACCTTGTGGCCGATAGACAGATGTCCGAAAGTTATCAGGAGACATTTAACGTAGAGGATCTGGGAAATAACGCATTTGAATATGTGAATCTTTTGGGGAACAACTACGGTAATTTCAGTATTTCCACTTTAATGATCGGCACTGTTTTTAACAATAGTGACGAATTTGATTCTGCCAATTTTGAAACCTTTAAGGAAAATAGGATCACTATAGCCAATAGGATTGTTTCCGAAAGAAACCACGATACCGGTGTGGTGGATGAGGATGGTTTTCCGGAGAGATACGGTAAGACGAGCCAGGATGTTTTGTTGCCCGCTTTTTTTGCTGCTTATACTGGGAAGGATCCCAATAAGGTTAGTTTGGACGCTTTTAGAAATATACCAATTCCCAATTGGAACATTAAGTATACCGGATTAATGCGCAATCCTTGGTTTAAGAAGAAATTTAAGCGTTTTTCCCTTAGTCATGGGTATAGATCGGCCTACAGTGTAAATTCGTATCAGACCAATTTGACCCGTACACAATTGATCAATGAGGGCATGGAGCCAATAAATACAGAGACCCAGGATTTTTTACCGGTCAATATTATGAACAATGTGGTCCTTACCGATGAGTTCAACCCATTGATGAGGGTAGATTTTGAAATGCAGAACTCCCTCAGTGTACTTGCGGAGATTAGAACAAATAGGGCATTGTCCCTGAGTTTTGACAATAGTCTAATGACAGAGATCAATGGAAAGGAATACACTGTTGGACTCGGGTATCGTTTTAAGGACGTTAAATTTGTTACCAATATTGGCGGTGAACAACAGCGTTTAAAAGGAGATTTGAATCTAAAGGCGGACGTTACCCTTAGGGATAATATTACCATTATACGAAACTTGGACATAGACAACAATCAAATTACTTCCGGACAAAACTTAATGTCCGTAAAATTTGTAGCTGATTACGCTTTGAGCAAAAGCTTGAACGCCCTGTTTTTTTACGATCATTCGTTTTCAAAATTTGCCGTGTCTACGGCTTTTCCCCAAACTTCCATCAATACCGGCTTTACCTTGAGGTATAATTTTGGAAACTAGTTTAAACTAGGGGGGTTTGGCCATTAAGGAATTTATTTTTACAAGGGGGCAAAAAGTTTAAATGAGTTTTTTGATTAACATGAGATATTCTTTTACATTTGTTGCCTTAACAAATTTTAGATAATGAATATACCTTCAGATTTAAAGTACACAAAAGACCATGAATGGGTCAGAATAGAGGGCGATACCGCTATTGTCGGGATTACTGATTTTGCCCAAGGGGAACTTGGGGATATCGTTTATGTGGAAGTGGAGACCTTGGACGAGACCTTGGACAAGGATGAAGTTTTTGGAACGGTTGAGGCCGTAAAGACGGTTTCTGATCTTTTTCTGCCCTTAAGTGGGGAAATAATTGCTTTTAATGAATCGCTTGAAGACGAACCGGAAAAGGTAAATACCGATCCTTATGGCGATGGTTGGATCATTAAAGTGAAAATTAGTGATTCCTCCGAAATAGATGGCTTGCTAGGGGATGCAGAGTACAAAGAACTTGTGGGTGCCTAAAAAATATTTTTTTACAATCTTGTTTATAAGCTGGGTGGTGTTCATAACATCGCTCAGCTTATTTTCTTTTGAGGATGATAGTCTACCTTCCATAAATATCCCCCATTTAGACAAGTTGGTACATTTTTCTTTTTACTTTGTATTTACCGTTTTGGGATGCTTGTCATTTAGGGAGATCGATCGCAAAAATACACCGCCGAAAAAAGTTATTTTGAAAATAATTTTCTACGCTGTGGTTTATGGTATAATTATTGAGATGCTTCAAGGTGTGGCCACGGTAGATAGGGAGCCCGATTTGCTGGATGTTCTGGCAAATAGTTTGGGGGCATTGTTCGGAAGTTTTGCGGTAAAATTCATTTTCTCCGGAAAAACTCCTTTATAATGGGTGAAATGGTGTTTTTTTTGAGTAATTTGGGGTGTGTTCGGGACAAAGGAGGGCAACCTGCTGGTTCTTAGCGCAATGGATGTGTAGGAATGGAATTTTTCCGATCAATAACGTTCAAGGCCTTTGGTTACATATAAAAGGATGCTTTGAAGCCCACGGACCTGTTTAAATTTATTTGTATTTTTTTTTAACAAAAAGTTTTAAACAGATAAAATAAATATATAAATTAGCGAACATTAAAAATTAAGAATTATGGAACTTAAAAAGAATCCGAAGGCAGATTTAACAAGAAATAGCGGGCTTTATTTCGTTATTGGTCTTGTTTTGGTCATGCTATTGACGTATATAGCTTTTGAATGGAAGACCTATGACGATGATAATAATTTTGATTACACCATGAATGTGGAGGATACTTTGGACGAAGAGGTTCCAATGACCGAACAAATTAAGACACCGCCACCACCACCGCCACCAGCTGCCCCGGAAATTATTGAGGTAGTTGAAGATGAGGAGGAAGTGGAAGAGACCGTAATTGAATCTACAGAAACCAGTCAAGAGGAAGAAGTAATAGAAGTAGCCGATGTGGAGGTTGAAGAAGTTGAGGAAGATTTAGATATACCTTTCGCCGTTATCGAGGATGTTCCTATTTTTCCCGGCTGTGAAAATGAACCAAAAAGTAAATTGAGGGATTGTTTCAACTCCATGATGCAAAAGCACATTGGAAAAAACTTCCGCTATCCGGAAATTGCCCAGGAAATGGGAGTGCAAGGTAGGGTGAACGTAATGTTTGTTATCCAAAAGGATGGAAGCATCGGGAACGTAAGGATGAGAGGTCCGGATAAAAACTTGGAGGAAGAAGCAGCAAGGATTATCAGTAAGTTGCCTAAAATGACCCCAGGGAAGCAAAGAGGTAGAGCAGTTCGTGTACCGTTCAGTATTCCAATTACTTTTAAGCTGCAATAGTTGAAATTTACAATATATTGAAATCCCGAGCCACGGCTCGGGATTTTTTTTGTTCCATAATGATATGGCGGTCGTGGGCAAATATGACCTTATGGTATTTCCTGGATTCGTTCAGGCTTCAGCCACTCCTTTAATAGTTAATTCATATAAACATGTTTATTTGGTTGCAAAAAATTCCTTTGCGGTGTATCTTTGCGGTCCATTTAAAAAATGCAAATGAAAACGGCGGTCGGTTCAGTTAAAAACACCTCTTTATCGGTATATTTTGCTGACTTTAAAGAAATTACCAAAGCTAGGCTCGCTGTAAGTGTGGTCTTTTCTTCCATAGCGGGGTATTTTCTGGGTGCTGTTGAAATTAATTTCTCCTCGGTGCTACTTTTGGCTTTCGGTGGGTATTGTATGGTAGGGGCTTCCAACGCTTTCAATCAAATTATTGAAAAGGACCTGGATGCTTTGATGAGCCGCACCAAAAACAGGCCTATACCAGCGGGTAGAATGTCTGTGGCCACGGCCATGGCCATTGCCGTTCTAATGACCATTGTGGGAATTGTGGCGCTGTATTTTCTAAACCCCAAAACGGCCATGTTTGGCGCTATCTCCATTTTTTTGTACACAAGTGTATATACGCCCTTAAAGACTAAAACACCCTTGGCCGTCTTTGTAGGTGCCTTTCCTGGTGCTATTCCCTTTATGTTGGGATGGGTGGCCGCTACCGATAATTTTGGTATTGAGCCCGGTACCCTGTTCATGATACAGTTCTTTTGGCAATTTCCACACTTCTGGGCTTTGGGTTGGATGTTGGATGATGATTACAGGAAAGGTGGTTTTAAAATGCTTCCTACTGGTAAGAAAGATAAGGGCACTGCTTTGCAGATCATTATGTACACCATTTGGATGATAATTATTTCGGTAATTCCGGTATTTGGTTTTACAGGAAGGCTGCAATTGTCAATTGTAGCCGCTATTATCGTTTTTTTAATGGGAACCGTAATGTTGTTTTTCGCTTTTCGATTATATGAAAAAAGGGATAATGCTTCCGCAAGGAAATTAATGTTGGCCAGTGTAAGTTATATTACATTGATGCAAGTAGTATATGTAATGGATAAATTTATATAATAAGGATGGACTTAACGCAGGGTACGGGAAAGGAAAAAAACGCTAGGGCCAAGAAAATGATGCTCTGGTTCGGGATTGTTAGTTTGCTAATGGGGTTTGCTGGTTGGACCAGTGCCTATATTGTGAGCAGTTCTCGCGAAGATTGGATAAAGGATCTGACTTTGCCGTCGTCGTTCCTGTTCAGTACCATGGTGATCATTATAAGCAGTATAACTTACCTTATGGCCAAGAAAGCCATAAAGCAGGATAGGGTAAAACAATGTACCATTTGGTTATTGTTGACCCTTGCGCTGGGAATTGCCTTTATAATATTGCAATTCAACGGATTTTCACAGATGGTGGCTAACGGTTACTATTTTACCGGGCCTACGAGTAATATTAAGATGTCCTATGTTTTTCTAATAGCAGCAGTACATATTGTTCATGTTGTGGCCGGTATTATTTCATTATTGGTGGTCATTGCCAATCACTTGCGGAAAAGGTATTCCTCAAAGGAAATGCTAGGTTTGGAACTAGGAGCTACATTTTGGCATTTTTTGGATATTCTTTGGATATATTTAATTCTTTTCATGTATTTCGTAAACTAGAAGGGGTTAATCCTTTGCTAAATGGAAGGTATTTTGACAGGGCTTATTTAGAATGGGTTTTTTTTGCCAATTTTAAAAGGCAAAAATTTTGTTTAGCCGAAAAAAATGTAAATTTGTGAAAATTTTATTAACGCTATAATTTTTATATGGATTCTACGGTTACTACGGGTACAGAAGAAAATGTCTGGGGTGGAGGAAATCAACCTCTAGGCGCTAGTTACGGAAAGTTGATGATGTGGTTCTTTCTTGTGTCCGATGCATTGACGTTTTCTGGCTTTCTTGCTGCATACGGTTTTTCTAGGTTTAAGTTTATAGAAACTTGGCCAATTGCCGATGAGGTTTTTACCCACGTTCCTTTTTTTCATGGAAACTATCCCATGTACTACGTAGCGTTCATGACCTTTATTTTAATTATGTCTTCCGTAACTATGGTGTTGGCTGTTGATGCCGGACATAAATTGCAAAAGACAAAGGTAATCTGGTATATGTTCCTAACTATTATTGGAGGGGCAATATTCGTAGGTTCACAGGCCTGGGAATGGGCTACTTTTATAAAGGGCGATTTTGGAGCTTTGGAAACCAAAGGTGGTAGGGTGCTGCAATTTGTTAGCGCTGATTCAGGGGGTCGTCTTGCTTTAAGGGATTTTGCCGAGACCCTACATGAAGACAGGGTTGATCATGAAAAGAAGAATGGAATTTGGTACTACAAGGGAGATGCTTTGCCCAGTTACTCCCTGAATGAAGTAGTTGAAGGAGTGAAATCGAACCCCAATGTTTTAATACGTACGGAATTAATAAACGAGGATGGCCATAAAACAGTTTTGACAAGGGATGAAACTTTGAAAAAATTAAAGGACGCGACACTTGTTGTTGAAGGGGCCAATCTGGTGCGGAATGAGTACGGCAGTAGGTTGTTTGCCGATTTCTTTTTCTTTATCACCGGGTTTCATGGTTTTCACGTATTTTCCGGGGTAGTCATCAACTGTATTATCTTTTTTAATGTTATTCTTGGTACTTACGAAAGAAGGGGGCATTATGAGATGGTGGAAAAAGTTGGGTTGTACTGGCACTTTGTGGATTTGGTATGGGTATTTGTATTTACCTTCTTCTACTTGGTATAATTTGTTTAAATAAAAAATTCATCCTTTTAAAGAATATATAAAAAAATAAGATTAGAAATGGCACACGAACATAAACTCGAAATATTTAGAGGTCTGTTGAAGTTTAAGTCCAACACACAAAAAATATGGGGTGTATTAACATTCCTTACTTTGGTGACCATAGTTGAAGTTGGATTGGGGATTGCAAAGCCAGAGTCTTTGACCCATTCCTATTTTTTGGGAATGAAGGTCTTGAACTGGATTTTCATCATATTGACTTTGGTCAAGGCTTATTATATTGCCTGGGATTTTATGCACCTTAGGGATGAGAAGAGTTCTTTGAGAAGAGCTATTGTTTGGACCCCTATATTCCTTGTGGCCTACCTTATTTTTATTCTCCTCTTTGAAGCGGATTATATATACCATGTGTATACCGATGGCTTCGTTAAGTGGAATTTCTAACGAATAATTAACAGCATAAAAAGACGGTATAACAACCGTCTTTTTTATTTTTGTACTTATTCGGTTTGTACTGAATATACAGGGGAGGAATGTTCTTTTTCGTCCAAACTGTAATGTTGGAAATTAATATTTATAGGATGAAGAAAACATTAGTACTGGTTACCTTATTTATCCTGCCTATAGTGATATATCTGTTTTTTGCTTCAGGGATAACAAACTTTGGCAAATTGGCAACTTTAACAGAGAATGTTCCTGAAATTGATTTTGCGGACAAGGCTGTTGCCCTAGGGGGCAAAATTACCGTACTGGGATTTCTTGGGAAGGATGTGGAAAGTAAAAAAGGCAATGCCTTTAATTTGAACCAGAAAATATACAAGCGTTTTTACGAGTTTAACGATTTTCAATTTGTTATGGTCATGCCCAAAGGTACGGAGCAGGATGTGGAAGAATTGAAAAAGGAACTGCTGCAATTGGCGGATATAGGCAAATGGAATTTTGTCTTTGGGGATGATGATGAAATCAATGACCTTTTTAAGAGCCTAAAGACAAACCTGGTATTGGATGGGAACTTGGGTACACCCTATGTTTTTATTATTGATAAGAACAGAGTGCTAAGGGGAAGGGACGATGATGGGGAAGAAGGAATTAAATATGGTTTTGATACTTCCTCTGTGGCGGATTTAAACAATAAGATGGAGGATGATGTAAAAATTATATTGGCCGAATATCGAATGGCCCTAAAAAAGAATTACGCAGATAGGCCGAAATAATGCAGAAAAACAATTATACATATGTGTGGGTTTCCTTTGTAATCCTTGTGTTTGGAATCATTTTTGTTCCAAAAATTGTGGAAAGGGTGCAAGGTGGCTCCATTATTCAGAATGATAGGTTAAACCTAAAAGGGGCTAATGAAAAACTGGCGTTTATAGAAATGAACGGGCAAAGGCGTAAAGTACCTCCCTTTGCTTTCTTGGACCAGGACAGTTTGTTGATTACCAATGACGATTATAAGGGCAAGGTGTATTTGGTAGAGTTCTTCTTTACCACCTGCCCTACCATCTGCCCTGTCATGAACAAAAATTTGGTTCAGATTCAAAATGAATTTAAGGATTTTGAAAATTTTGGGGTGGCTTCATTTACCATAAACCCGGATTATGACACCCCCGGGGTATTGAAGGAATATGCTCAGGATTACGGGATAACCAACATGGATTGGCATTTGCTAACGGGCAATATAAACGATATATATACCTTGGCCAATACCGGATTTAGTATTTTTGCGGCTGAAGTTCCAGAGGCGGAAGGTGGGTTTGAACATTCGGGCCTTTTTGCATTGGTAGATAAAAATGGTTATATACGTTCCAGGGTGGATAAGTTTGGAAATCCAATCGTGTATTACAGGGGAACCATTAGCGAACAGGACGGGGAGAATGATCATGGGGAAGAGGAGCAAATATCGATCCTTAAAGAGGACATTAAAAAATTATTGAAAGAATAATGGATGCAAATACCTTGAAAGAAAAGAAAATAAATAAGATAATCAATTTGGTATCCATAGTTATACCGCTTGTTGTAGTTCTGCTTTTTGGGGTAAAATTGCCAAACGTGGAGCCTTTAAGTTTTTTGCCTCCCATATATGCCACTGTAAACGGTTTCACCGCCATATTGTTGGTCATTGCGGTCATTGCCGTTAAAAATGGGAAGCTCGAGCTTCACCAGAAATTAATGACCAGTTGTATTTTGTTGTCTTTGGCATTTCTAGTGATGTATGTGGCCTATCACATGACCTCCGATTCTACCTCGTTTGGAGGGGAAGGGATTGTTAAATATATTTATTTCTTTATTCTGATTACCCATATTATACTATCCATAGTAATAATACCCTTGGTACTGCGTACCTATGCAAAGGCATACCTTAAGGATTTTGCAGCGCATAGGAAACTTGCCCGGATTACATTTCCACTGTGGTTGTATGTGGCAATAACCGGGGTCGTGGTCTATTTAATGATATCTCCTTATTATGTACACTAAATCATCTTCCTTTTTTTCAAGACGTGGCAGTTTCAAAATTCAATACCTGGTATGGATTTTAACCATATCATTTTTGTTGGTGCCTAATATCTCGGAAGCCCAGTGTGCCATGTGTAGGGCAGTATTGGAAAGTGAAGGGAGCGAAGCTGCGGCAAAGGGTATAAACAATGGTATTGTATATCTAATGGCTGTTCCCTATCTATTGGTGGCAGGGCTCTTTTTCTTTATCTACAAAAAGATGAAAGCTTAAAATCGATTTCAATTTTAACATTTATTTAGAGTTACACCTGTAACAATTTTATTTTACAAAGGTCTTATTCAATAAACACTTTTGGGCCTATGTTCGATATTGAGAGATGGCAGGAAATTTTTGATGCCATACGAAAAAATAAACTCCGTACTATTCTTACCGGTGTTTCTGTGGCCTCTGGTATCTTTATTTTGGTGGTTTTATTGGCATTTGGACAGGGTATGCAAAATGGCATTGCCAAAGAATTTGAAGCGGACGCCAGCAATAGGATAGGGGTATGGACACAGGTTACTACAGAGGAATACATGGGTTTGAACCCAGGTAGGCCCATACAGCTAAGAAATAACAATTACGAAGCTATCAACACCAAATTTGCAAAGGATCTTGAACATAAATCCCCTTTCTTTAGGTTGAGAAGTGTAACGGTGGATTTTATGAATGAATCTGGATCCTATTCCGTTCAAGGCGTGTCGCCCTTATTTCAAAATATAGAAAATCAATTTATTTCCCAGGGTCGTTATTTAAATTATGGTGATGAAGAAAGTGTGGCCAAGGTGGTGGTGATCAGTAATAAGATAAAGCGGGAGCTGCTTAAAGGGGTGGAAGATCCCATTGGTTCATTCTTGAAAATATCCGGTATTAATTTTCAGATAGTTGGAGTATACGGCGATAAGGGAGGCGATAGGGAAGAAGATCGACTTTTGATACCTACAAGCACGGCACAACGTGTTTTTAATGGAAGCGATAATTTAAATATGATGTTCTTTACCTTAAAGCCATCCGATAACTTTGAGGCAACGCTTGCGAAGTCCGTGCAATTTACTGAAGATTTAAAAGCCTACTTAAGACAGGTGCATACGGTAGCACCTACCGATCCGAGTGCCATCAACACCTTTAATACGCTGGAAGGTGTAAAGCGATTTCAAAATTTAACAGGTGGTATAAAATCCTTCTTTTGGTTTGTAGGGATATGTACCATTGTAGCTGGGGTGGTAGGTGTAAGCAATATAATGATGATCATTGTTAAAGAAAGGACCCGGGAAATAGGGGTAAGGAAGGCTTTGGGTGCAAGGCCAAGGGCCATTGTGGGCATGATCTTGCACGAGGCAATCTTTGTTACCAGTGTAGCCGGATTGGCCGGGCTAATTTTTAGCATGGGATTATTGGAATTTGTGGGCCCCAACCTTCAAGTAGATTACGTCCTTAATCCTTCCATTAATTTTAAGGTCGCGCTCAGCACGGTTTTTTTATTGATAATAGCCGGGGCCTTGGCAGGTTTTTTTCCAGCTTGGCGTGCTGCTACCATTAGACCCATTGAAGCCTTGAGGGATGAATAGGAACATAGTTGATAAGTAAGGAATAGATATGTTTAATAAGGATCGTTGGAAAGAAATTCTTGAAGTGCTGACCAGTAACTGGTTCAGGACCTTGTTAACCGCCTTTGGCGTTTTTTGGGGCATCTTGATATTGATTGTCCTATTGGCAGCAGGCAAGGGCCTGGAGAACGGTATACGGTCCAATTTTGGGGATATTGCAACCAATACTATGTTTATGTGGACCCAGGGAACGTCCATGGCCTACAAAGGTCTGCCAAAGGGGAGGCGTTTTACTTTTAAATTGGAGGACGTGGCCGCCATAAGGCAAAAAGTGCCCGAGCTCAGGTTTGTGTCCCCCAGAAATCAATTGGGAGGTTTTAATGGTGCCAATAATGTGGTGAGGGGAATAAAAACGGGGGCATTTAATGTTTACGGGGATTATCCGGATATAATAAATCAAGATCCCATGGGCATCACTTCTGGTAGGTTCATTAATGAGTTGGATATTGGGGAGAAAAGAAAAGTTGCTGTTATTGGTGAAGGTGTCAGGGCCAGTTTGTATGATGTAGGGGAAGAGGTGTTGGGTACCTATATTAAGATTCAAGGTGTAAATTTTATGGTGATCGGAACCTATAAAAAAAATTCCAATGACGGCAATGGCGAGGAGGTTCAAAAAGAGATATTTATTCCCTTTACCTCTTTTTCCCAGGCGTTTAACCAGGGTAACAATGTGGGTTGGATGGCAATCACCGCAAACGACAATTCATCCATAACCCAATTAAAGGAGGGAATTTTTACCGTGGTACGGGAAAATCAAAAGATTCATCCCCAAGATTTAAGGGCCATAGGACATTTTGATTTGTTTGAAGAGTTCAACAAAGTGCTGGGCCTGTTTAAAGCCATGCGTTGGATAGCTTATTTTGTGGGTATCCTTGTTTTGTTGTCGGGTGTCATCGGTGTTAGCAATATTATGCTGATAGTGGTCAAGGAAAGAACCAAGGAAATAGGGATTCGACGGGCTTTGGGGGAAAATCCTTGGTCCATTCAACTTCAGATTATAATGGAATCTATCTTTTTGACCATGATTTCGGGGATGGCAGGGATAAGCTTTGGGGCCTTAATCATTTATCTTATCAATTACTTTTTGGAAAACAATGGGCCAGTGGAAATGTTTCTTAATCCCAGTGTAGGACTAGGGGTTGTACTTACGGCTTTGAATATCTTGGTTGTGTCAGGCCTGTTGGCCGGATTTATACCCGCCCAAAGTGCCATAAAAGTTAGACCTATAGAAGCACTTAGAACGGAGTAGTTGTCTTTATACTGATAAGATGACGTTTTTTGGAATTTGTAGAACAATATTAAAAGGAGTAAATCAATCAAAATCAAATCATAAAATGAAAAAGTCGGTCACTGTTATAATATTAATATTCATTGTTTTTAGCTGCTGTGGAGCCTTGTATTATCTGTATCAAAAGAATGCCGAAGACCCCGTGGTCTATGCAACTGAAAAGCCGTCCACACAAACCATAATAAAGAAAACGGTCGCTACGGGCAGTATCTTGCCTTTGGAAGAGGTGTTGATAAAACCGAATATTTCAGGGGTTATAGAGGAAGTTTTTGTGGAAGGGGGCGACAATGTTAAGTCGGGCGATTTAATAGCGAAAATAAAGGTGGTCCCCAATCTTTCCTCCTTGAACGAGGCGAAGAACACTATAGAGGAATCCAAGATTTCCCTGGACGATCAAAAGCGCAATTTGGAACGGCAAAGAACCTTGTTCGATAAGGGGGTAATTTCCAAAGTGGATTTAGAGAGGGCAGAGGTCGCCTATGACCAGGCCAAACAAGCTTATGTTGCAGCCAATAAACGCTTCGATATTGTAAAGACAGGGACCACCAAAGGTTACGGTAATGAGGCAAATACCATGATCAGGGCCACTGTGAGCGGAATGGTGTTGGAAGTGCCGGTAGAGGTGGGCAATCAGGTTATAGAGTCCAATAATTTTAATGAGGGTACAACCATCGCCGCCATTGCAGATGTGGAAAAGATGATTTTTGAAGGCAAGGTAGACGAATCTGAAGTTGGTAAGATCAAGGAAAACCTACCCCTGGAAATTACTGTGGGGGCCATTGAGAATAAGGTGTTCGATGCGGTGCTGGACTATATAGCCCCTAAGGGGAAAGTGGAGAACGGCGCCATTCAGTTCGAGATCAAAGGTACTTTGAAGAAGCGCGATACCATTTTTATCAGGGCGGGACTCAGTGCCAATGCATCTATAATCTTGGCCAAGGCCGATAGTGTATTGGCTGTAAAGGAAGCCTTGATCCAATTTGATCCGGATACCAAAAAACCTTTTGTGGAAATTGCTACCGGGGGGCAAAAATTTGAACGTAGGGAGATTCAATTAGGGGTAAGTGATGGAATCTACATCCAAATTCTAAAGGGAATAGAACCCGATGATGAAATAAAAGTATGGAACGAAATCAAACCGGCATCCCTCGGGGCTTAATTTTTTTAACACAGCTTTAACACATCCAATTGTAACGACTTTATCCATAGTCGGTCTTATATTCGTAATTTGAAGCACGCTTACCTAATCCAATAAATCATGATAGAAATTAAAGATCTTCATAAATCCTATAAAATGGGAAGCAATTCCCTGCATGTATTAAAAGGCATTAATTTTTCTGTTGAAGAAGGCGAGCTTGTGGCCATTATGGGTTCCTCGGGCTCCGGTAAGTCTACCCTGCTTAATATATTGGGTATGTTGGACGTGTTGGATGAAGGGTCCTACACCTTGGACGGGGTGCCTATTAAGGACTTAAATGAGACGAAGGCGGCCCAATATAGGAACAAGTTTTTGGGTTTTGTTTTCCAATCCTTTAATTTGATCAATTACAAAAGTGCCATGGAAAATGTGGCACTGCCACTATATTACCAGAAAGTAGGAAGAAAGGAAAGACAGGAAAAGGCTTTGAAATACTTGGAACAGGTGGGTTTGCGTGAATGGGCGGACCATTTGCCAAGTGAATTGTCCGGGGGTCAAAAGCAAAGGGTTGCCATAGCAAGGGCCATGGCAGCTGAACCAAAAGTATTGTTGGCGGATGAACCCACGGGTGCCTTGGATAGTACCACCTCCTATGAGGTAATGGATCTTATCCAAAAAATAAACGATGCAGGCAACACCATACTGATCGTTACACATGAGCCGGACATTGCGGATATGTGCAAGAGAATTGTACATTTAAAGGATGGGGTCATTGTAGAGGATAAAAAAATAACCCAGGTTAGAGCTTCCCAGTATGTTTAGTAGGGATAATTGGAAGGAAATATTTGAAACTATCCACAAGAATAAACTAAGGACCTTTCTCTCAGGGTTTACGGTGGCTTTGGGTATTCTAATTTTTGTTGTGCTGTTTGGGATGGGGAACGGGCTGGTGAACACCTTCAATGAGTTTTTTGGGGATGATGCCACCAACGTACTTTATATATTCCCAGGAAGAACTACCGTTCCGTACAAAGGCTATAAATCCAACAGGGTAATAGAATTTGATAATAGCGATTTGGAGGATATAAAAAAGAACCTTGCCATGTTTGTTGATTATACTACCCCCAGAATTTCAAGAGGTGGTTTGGTTAAATACAGGAATGAATCCAATAATTATACTACCAGAGCGGTTGGCCCGTCACATCAATACGCAGAAAAGACCATTATGATGAAGGGTCGTTTTATAAACGAAAAGGATATAAAAAACAAAACCAAATATGTGGTCATTGGACGGTTGGTAGAGAAGGATCTATTTGGCAATAAGAATGCCGTAGGTGAATACATAGATGTGGCAGGGAGTGCTTTTATGGTGATTGGTGTTTTCCAGGATGACGGTGGTGATAATGAGGAAAGATTGATCTATATGCCCTACACCACAAGACAGCTCATTGAGAAAAACAACGACAAAATAGATCAGATAATAGTGGCCTTTAAGCCTGAGATCGGCTATGCCGGGGCCATGGCTTTGGATAGGAGCTTGGACAAATTTTTTAGAGAAAAGAAGTACATCAGTCCAAATGATCAGAACGGAGTGTTTATCAGGAATGTGGCAGACCAGTTAAAGCAAAATCAGCAATTTGCGAGAGTATTGCAAATTATTGTAGGTTTTGTGGCCTTTGGGACCATAATTGCCGGCATAATAGGGATCAGTAATATTATGGTTTTTGTGGTCAAGGAACGTACAAAGGAACTTGGGATCAGAAAAGCATTGGGAGCCACCCCTAAGTCGGTCATCGGTTCCATTTTATTGGAATCGGTTTTTATTACGACCATTTCAGGATTTTTCGGGATGCTTTTGGGTGTTTTCATCTTGAATTCACTAGGTGAAAAATTGAAGGACTACTTTATAACCAATCCCTATATAGATATAACTATGGCTATCAGTGCCACTTTGGTTTTAATCCTGTTTGGGGCCATTGCAGGATATATTCCGGCTAAAAGGGCAGCGGATATAAAACCAATTGAAGCCTTAAGAGACGAATAATATGCGATTTTTATTTGATGGTAATACCTGGCAAGAGATTTTTGGTTCTATTGGTAAAAATAGGACCAGGACCATTATTACCGTGATAGGTGTATTGTGGGGAATTTTAATATACATCGTACTTTCAGGAGCCGCTAAAGGGTTGGACAATGGGTTCGAGAAGCAATTTCAGAATGTAGCCATGAACAGCATGTTTACCTGGGCACAAAGCACAAGTATGCCTTATAAGGGATTTAAAACGGGAAGACAGTTACAATTAAAACTAAGTGATGGGGTCCTATTGAAAAATAGGATTCCCGAGATTCAGTATATAGCCCCAAGAAATGTGAAAGGCATTTTTGGTGGTAATCCGGCCCAGATTATTAGGAGTGGTAAGTCGGGGAATTATGCAGTTTATGGCGATTATCCAATTTCCACAAAAATCGCTACCAAGAAGATCTATGATGGCGGTAGATTTATAAATGACGAGGATATTGACGGAGCCAGAAAAGTATGTGTCATTGGGGAACGCACCCAAAAAGAGTTATTTGAAAATGATGAGAATCCCATAGGCTCGTACATTAGGATAGACAATGTGTTTTTCCAGGTAGTGGGAGTGCATAAGTATACTCCAGGGGGTGGATTTGAAAGTGATTCCGATATTTATATACCTTTTACTACCTTCAAAAAACTATATAATACCGGTGAAAACGTAGGTTGGTTCGCAATCGCAGCGTTTGATGACGCAGATGTTGTAAAGGTAGAGGAAAATGTGAAGTCGGTTCTTAAGAATATTCACAACGTAAATCCCAAGGATGAACGGGCCATAGGCTCGTTTAATCTGGGTGTAATTTTTAACAGGATTGTGGGTTTTGCAAAAGGTTTGACCTTTATGTCTCTGGTCGTTGGGATTGCCACCATTTTGGCAGGAGTCATAGGCATCGGAAATATTTTGCTCATATCCGTAAAGGAAAGGACCAAGGAATTGGGGGTTAGACGGGCCCTTGGAGCCACCCCTAGGGAAGTTAGATCCCTTATTATCCTAGAGTCGGTATTTTTGACCATGCTTGCCGGTGTTATGGGAATTATTCTTGGGGCGGGAGTGTTGAGTATGATCAATAAACTGACCCAGGGCATGGATTTCCCCTACTCCAATCCAACCGTACCTATACCCTATGTTTTGGGTGCCTTGGCCCTAATGGTAGTTCTAGGCACTTTAATAGGTCTGATACCTGCACAACGAGCCGTAAGTATAAAACCAATAGATGCTTTACGAGAAGAATAAAACAAACCAATACAAATAAATAAAAGTAAAATGAACAAGATTGTAAAATATGTGCTAATAGGAGTTTTGGTGCTTGGAGCCCTTTGGGCGGCAGCTTTTTTTATAAAATCCAATAGCAAGTCCGCTATCACTTACGAGACAAAGAACCCTTTTACGGCCAATATTCAAAAGAAAACCGTGGCAACCGGTAAGGTAGTGCCAGAGGATGAAGTGGAGATAAAACCTCAGATTTCGGGTATCATAGAGGAGATCTTACTGAAAGAGGGGGCCAAGGTAAATGCGGGCGACTTAATTGCCAAAATAAAGGTGGTTCCCAATGAACAATCCCTGAACCAGGCAAGAGGTAGGGTAAAGAATGCCGAAATAGCATTGAACAATACCAAGATTGAATATGACCGGAATAAGGCCATATTTGACAAAGGGGTTATTTCTTCCCAAGATTTTAATAGCCTACAATTGCGCTATGATCAGGCGAAATTGGAGCTGCAGAATGCCCAATCCGATTATCAGATTATCCGTGATGGGTCGGCAGGGGGTAGTGCTACCGCCAACACCAATATAAGGGCGACCGTTTCGGGTACAATTCTGGAGATTCCCGTAAAGGAAGGAGATCAGGTTATTCAAAGTAACAACTTTAACGATGGAACTACCATAGCTACTATTGCCGATTTGAGCATCATGATTTTTGAAGGGAAAGTAGATGAAGGCGAGGTTGGAAAATTGGAATTGGGAATGCCCTTGGAGATTAGCTTGGGCGCTATTAACGATAAAAAATTTGATGCCAAACTTAGATTTATCGCTCCCAAGGGTATTGAGGAATCTGGAGCAGTACAGTTTAAGATTGAGGGTGATGTTAGCGTTGAAGACGACTTTTTGATCCGTGCTGGGTATAGTGCCAATGCCTCTTTGGTGTTGGAAAAGAAAGACAGTGTAATGGTAATTCCTGAAGCTCTTCTACAATTTGATAAAGTAACGGATAAACCTTTTGTTGAAGTGGCCGTAGGTACTGTGGAAGAACAAAAATTTGAAAGAAAGGATGTTGAGGTAGGAATTTCGGATGGGGTAAATGTGGAAATTGTTTCGGGTATAACCAAGGAAGACAAGGTTAAGATTTGGAACAAGACAGAACCAATTAAGAAAGGTACGGAGGAAGATGGTGAATCTGAAGAAGGAAATTAAGGGGAATATCAATCAAAAAACAATCAAAACATGAGAATTAAGATAATTGTAGGCCTGTTTTTTTTCTGTTGTGGCATACTATCCGCCCAAGAAAAAAAATGGACCTTGGAAGAATGTGTTTACTATGCCGTGGAGAATAATTTGACCATAGAGCAATATGAACTCGATCTTGAAAACGCCAAAATAGATAAATCGGATGCCGTGGGTGATATGTTGCCCAATTTTAATGCAAACGCAAGTCTCTCCGGCAATTCAGGGCTCGTTTTGGATCAATCCAGGAACCAACAGGTTACCGGGACCGTAACTACGGCCTCGGGAGGCTTTAGTTCCTCGGTAAATCTATTTGATGGATTAAGGAATATCCACCGGTTGAACAGGGCAAAATTGAATGCTTTGGCCAATCAGTATAGGTTGGATAACTTAAAGGACGATATTATGCTGGCGGTGGCCAATGCCTACCTACAAGTTTTGTCCAACAAGGAGTCGCTTAAAGTTTTTAGGGCCCAATATGCCGTTACAGAACAGGATCTGGTAAAGACCAAGGAGTTGGTAGATGCCGGTGTGGTCCCAAAAGGGGATTTATTGGAAATAGAAGCAACTGCGGCCAATCAGGAACAACAAATCGTAAATGGGGAGAATCAAGTACTGATCTCCCGGATAAACTTGGCACAACTGCTCCAGATCCGGGATTATGAAAATTTTGATATTGCAGATGAGGAATTTGATATTCCTCCCTCCAATATATTGGACAATTCGCCCAAAACAATTTTCGACAAAGCCCTTACCTTTAGGAATGATATCAAATTCTCGCTGTCCAATGTGGAATTGGCACAAAAGGATTTACAAATAGCCAAAGGGGCGGTTTACCCAACCTTGGGAGCTTTCTTTAATTATGGTACGCGATATTCAAGCGAATTTAGGGATCCGGTCACTTTTAATAGAATCTCTTTTACAGACCAGTTATATTTAACGGATGGTATTGCCTATGGTCTGCAGTTGAATATTCCGGTATTTAATGGGTTTAGTGTTAAGAACAACATTAAAAGGGCCCAAATTGGGGTAGAGAGGTCACGTTTGCAATTGGAACAGGATAAATTGGATTTGGAATCCAATATTAATCAGGCCTATGTGGATGTTAAGAGTTTCTCCAAGGCTTATGAAGCTGCACAAAAAACATTGGATGCACGTAGGTTGGCCTATAATTATTCCAAGGAGCGATTTGATGTTGGACTTATGAATGCCTTCGATTTTAGTCAGTCGCAATCCAGGGTGGATAATGCGGAGGCCGAATTAATAAGGACAAAATACGATTATATATTTAGGTTAAAAGTGTTGGAGTTTTATTTTGGCTTACCTATAACATTGGATTAAGTTATATTTGCGGTCTATATGGCTATGATATTAAATTTAGAGACTGCAACCACCAATTGTTCCGTGGGTATTGCCAAGAATGGGGAAATAATTTCTATGAGGGAAGACAATAGTCCCAATTATTCACATTCGGAACAGTTGCACATTTTTATAGAGGAAGCTTTGAAAGGGGCTTCCTTAACTTTTAAGGATATATCCGCCATTGCAGTTAGCAAGGGGCCGGGCTCCTATACCGGTCTGCGTATAGGGGTGTCGGCGGCGAAGGGACTTTGCTTTTCATTGGATCTCCCGCTGATATCGGTTTCAACCCTGGAAAGTTTGGCCAAGCAAGGATATGCCAAAGGATATGATTTTATAATTCCGTTGTTGGATGCCAGGAGAATGGAAGTGTATTCGGCAGTCTTTAATGCAGAGGGAAGCAATATTAGGGAGACCAGGGCGGAAATAATCAACGAGGACAGCTTCTTGGAATATGCACAAAATGGCAGTGTTTTATTAATTGGGGACGGAGCGGAAAAATGCAGGGAACTATTGGACCATCCAAATTTTAGTTACCATTCTGCATGGCCCACAGTTAGTGGGATGGGAGAGTTGTCCTATAAAAAGTTCAAAGCAAACGATTTTGAAAATGTCGCTTACTTTGAACCGTATTATTTAAAGGATTTTATGTTGCCGACCAAAAAGTCTTAGTATTGGTGAACCACCCTTTGTGGAAACGGAATCTCTATTTCCGCAGCATCAAACCTGTTCTTTAGTTCTTCCAAAACGTGGAAGTGGGCCGCCCAGAATACATCATTATTGGCCCAAAAGCGCAAGGAAAGGTTCACGGAGCTATCCCCTAATTCTGCAACATAGACCTCAGGGGCAGGATCTTTTAGAATATTTGAATTTTCTGCACAGATTTCCAGTAAAATTTCTTTGGCCAATTTAATATTGGAGCTGTACCCTATGCCTACGGAAATCTTATCCCTTCGGGTGTTTTGTGCATTGTAGTTGATGATATTGTTGTTGGATAATTGGCCATTGGGAACTATGGCGATCTGATTTCCAAAGGTGCTTATTTTTGTGGTAAAGATGGATATTTCCTTTACAGTACCGTCCACACCTTGTGCGGAAATAAAATCACCTACCTTAAAGGGTTTGAACAGTAATAATAAGACACCGCCTGCAAAATTGGCCAAGGAACCCTGTAAGGCCAGACCAATGGCCAGACCAGCGGCACCAATAATGGCCACCAGGGAAGACGACTGCACTCCGAGCTGGGTAATTACTATTACAAAAAGCATTATTTTAAGCCCAATGCTTATAAAGCTTTGCAAAAAGGACTCTAAGGAAGGGTCGTAGTCTGCCTTATCAAAAAATTTACGGACCATGCGATTAATAAATTTTATAATCCAGAGCCCCAAAACATAAATAATAATAGCCATAATTAAACTAGGAAGTGCTTCCCAAAGAAATTTGATGGCCTGGTCTATATGTTCTTGATAATCAGAAATGAAATTCATAAAAAAAATAATTTTTTTTGGTTTAATACATTAAAAATCCAACTCCCTTATAAAATAAGGGTATTGAACCATTTTTAAGCTAATGCAAATATATAAATGGTTTAAATATTGCTGAAATTTCAATAAAAGGATACTACAAAAAAAGCGCCTTTTAACGGCGCTTGTTGATTGAAATGGGAAAAATATTAATTCACTTCAAAAGTGATTTTAACATTAACGCGAAAATCGTCCAGTTTTCCGTCTTTAACCGTTGCACTCTGTTCATTGACATATACCGAACGAATATTCTTAACGGATTTGGAAGCTTGTTCCACTGCCTTTTTAGCAGCATCCTCCCATCCTTTGTTAGAATTTGCAAGAACTTCGATAACTTTTAAGATAGCCATAATATTAAGTTTTAGATTCTCTTAAAGTTAACAAATAAAAGCTAGAATTCGTACTTTTAATATTGAAAATCAACCATTTAAGGCAACTACCTCATTTACCATATCGCCCATCATATTTTTGAGCATGGTTTCAATACCATTTTTTAAGGTAAAGGTAGACGAGGGGCAGCCACTGCAGGCCCCCTGTAAAATAACGTTTACGGTCTTCGTGTCGCCTTCATAGGATTTAAATAGGATATTGCCCCCATCACTCGCTACGGCGGGTTTAACATATTCTTCCAGAATATCGATGATCTGCTTGGAAATGTCATCCAAATCGGTGTCCTTCAACTGGGCCTCCGGAGCAACTGTTTTTTGTTGCTGAAGACTCTTGGCCGATACCACTTCCTTGCCATCGGCAATAAAATCCCTGATTTTCTCTCTAAGTTCCAAGGTAATATCATCCCATTCCGCAAGGTCGTACTTATTTATGGAAACATAATTTACATCAAAAAACACCTCTTTTACAAAGGGCAGCATAAATAGTTGTTTGGCCAATTCAGAATCTTTGGCCTCATCTATGTTCTTAAATTCAAAGGTGGTTGGAACAATTCTTTTATTGGTCACAAATTTCATCACGGACGGATTGGGGGTAACTTCTGCATAGACTGTTACGGCCACCTTCTTCTGATTTTCATCCTCCTTGACAACAGGCTCGCCAGAATTGAGATAATCCACCAACTGCTGTGCCACGCTATCCTTAACATCCTCCCATTCCACAATGTCATAACGTTCCAAGCCTATAAAGTTGCCCGAGATATATACCGTTTTTATAAATGGTAGATAGAATAACTGCTGGGCCAAAGGCGAAATTTTGGCTTCGTCTATGTTTTTAAATTCGTAGTTGTTATTCTTTGTAATGAAATGATTGGTTTCAAATTTTAGTATCGCCGGATTCTTCGTGGGTACCACTGTAATGATAAACTCCTCCATTTAAATATTTTTTACAAAAGTACGAAGGTTTTCTAAGTAATGGCATATATAATAATGTAGTATTTCAACCGTTATATTTTATATTTGGACGATGTTACTAACACACCACTCTTCTTAAATGAAACAACATTTATTGATTTTACTTTCTTTTTTTGCGATAGGCTATCAGTCTATTGCTCAAGAAGGTGTTCCTGTCTATTTTGATTATTTGGCAGATAATTACTATTTGGTATATCCATCTATGGCCGGAATTGGTGAAGGAGGGAAAATTAGGGCTACTATAAGAAAGCAATGGTTTAGCGTAGATGAGGCCCCCAATATGCAGACCTTGAACGCACATTTTAGGGTTGGTGAAAATAGTGGTTATGGAGCAACCGTCTTTAACGACGCCAACGGATATCACTCCCAAACGGGATTTAAACTTACCTATGCTCATCATTTGAGATTGGGCGGGGATTTTAGAAGCTTAAATCAGCTCTCTTTCGGACTTAGTGCAGGGATTCAGCAAAGTAATTTGGACGAGTCCGAGTTTGTTTCTGTTATTCCAGATCCCATTATCACCGGCTCAAGAAACAGTGTAGGTTATTTTAATATGGATTTGGGAATGTCCTATAACTTTATGGAATTCTATGCCCATGCGGCCGTTCACAATATAATGGGGAGGGGAAGGGATCTATATTCGGCCATTGAATCCAATAACTTAAGAAAATATCTTGTATCATCGGGTTATGTGTTCGGTAGGAGCGAATGGCAGGTAGAGCCTTCCGTGCTTTTTCAGTTCACAGAGTTTACAAGGGAAAAGGCGATCGATATCAATGCCAAAGTCTATAAAAGCGTGGATTTTGGAACTGTTTGGGGCGGAATTTCCTACCGAAGAAGTTTTGATGGTGCCCAATACCAAACCACCAACGATTTTGGGGAACAGCGTTTGCAACTTATAACTCCTATCGTAGGGGTCAACTATAAGAATTTTTTGGTTTCTTACAACTATTCCTACCAAATGGGCGATGTTAGGTTTGACAATGGCGGTTTTCATCAAATTACCCTGGGGTACGATTTTGGACAGTCAGAGAAAAGATACGATTGTAAATGTCCGGCCGTTAATTACTAATCTCACAACTATTTCCGGTATATAAGGTAAATTGACTTTTTTGGCCATTGCACCTATGTTTGAAAGGCCATAAGCGAATCAAAAAAACATAATAAAAGAACCCTGCCATTAGACAGGGTTCTTTCGTATTCCGACCCTTTGTTCTGATCGGTTCCATAAGGATAGCTGAGACAAACTTGGATTTGTTCCATTTTATTCCCAACGATAATTCTTCTTGGCCGCCTGTTTTTGTATCGCGCTAAGCATGGCATTCTCCAACTCACCTTTTTCATTTTCCTTTCTCTGTGAGACAATATAGGCTTCCCTTTTACTGTTAAGGTCTTGGATCTCTTTTTGGATATCCCTACGCTCCTTTTTCTTTTTTTCTATATAACTGGCGATTTCAGTTTTGGATTTTCCCTTTAATTCCATGGGCAATTGATCTTTTTCTACCTCGTCTATGTCAAAATCTTCCTCCTTGGAGGCATCCACCAAGTCCCATGAGGAATTGGTATAGAGTCTGGACGATTTACTTACCGCACGTTTTACGGCAACGACCTCTTCCATTTCCATGGCATTGCTGTCCTGGGCACTCTGTTGCTGCATTTTCGCAGCTCCCAAGGCTCCATAGGAGATATAGGTCTTGTTCAATTTGGAATTTAACCTAATGATTACATCATCATAAGGGGTGGCAATATGTACTACTTCACGGTTGTGGTCTATGGCCATATATTCCCCTCCCGTTAGTTGGGCCCCATTTTTCCATCCCGTATTGATACCTTGTTCGTAGGCGCCACAAAAAATGGTATTTACAATTACATCCTTATCCTTGGCATTGGCAACGGCATCCTTATAATTTAATTTTCCTTGGGTAAAGGGTTCATTGCCGGCAATAAAGATCATCTTTAGCTGGTCGGGATTTTTTCCCCAATCCAGTCGGCTCAAGGATGTTTGTATTACTTGTCCGCAATATTCTTCCCCACCATTGGTAGACAGGGAGAATAGTTTTTCTGAAATCTCATCCAGATCACCGCTAAAGCCCAAAACCTGTTGAATATAACCCTCCCTGGAAGATAAATTATCGTTTCCGTATTGGTATAGTGCAATTTGTAGTTGGGGCCTGCCATCGTTACCACATTTGGCATGGGTAAATTTGTTCACGATATCCCACAATTGTGCCTTCGCCTGATTAATGAGTCCGTCCATACTGTTACTGGTATCCAACAAAAGTGCAATCTTGACCATATTGTTGGCCGTTTTGGGCCCCTCCGGGAGCACTTCGGCTGAAACATGGTTTTTTGGAATGTCCCCTGTGGCAAGTGCGTTGCCAAAACTTTGGCCCATCCCTAGGACAAGGGCCCCTAAAACTACTATTTGCTTTACATTTTTCATTTGAGTATTATTTTAGTTAAACATTGATTCTTATGTACTTGCAGTGGTAAAATCAGAATAGTTAACCACTGTGTTCAGATTGTTATGAATCACCATGGATATGAGTATGTGTATTTTAATCGGTGATAACATGGGGTAAAAGTAGGATCAACATTTTTCTAAAAAAATGGGCAATGAGTAAACGGGCATTTTGGGTGAGGCAACGGGAGTTTTGGATTCGTCAGGCTTGATTTGCGCCCAATAACTGTGCTATTTATGGAAATGGGGTATTTTTTAGTATGGTTTAAATCAATTAAGTTTATCATATATATTTTATAGATATGACCAAGTTTTATTTCATATGTTTATTATGGGTGCTAGGTACGGCGGCGGGGCATTGCCAAATATCCCCGGCCGGGGCGCAATTTGAACTTCGGGGCGTGGTCAAGGAAAAAGGAAGTAACCAAGGTCTTCCCGGAGTGGCCGTGTCGACCTCTACTGGTGGGTATACATTGACAAATGCCATGGGGGAATTTAAAATTAAGGTGGTCATGGGGCAGGAACTTGTCCTTGAGAGCCCCAATATGGAAACTGTTCGGTATAAAGTAATTAGCAAGGACGATCTACGAATTGAAGTAGAGGGCGCCGAAAGGGAAAATGTTGGCGTAAGTAAGAGTAGGAGAGGGGTAAGATCTACTTCTTTGTATAACAGTTATATCGATTCTGCCAATTATTACAAGAAGAGCAATATTGGGAAAAGCATCGATTTTATTACCCAATCACTTTCCCAATTGGCGATGGGCAATAATAAGGAACAATTGGCTATAGCGTATTCCACCCTGGGGGAAGTGTACCAATATCACAAGCAGTACGATTTGGCCATCTCTAGCTACAAGGATGCCCTCTTGGCCCACAAGACGTTAAAAACATCCTTGCTATTGGGAAAGACCTATGTTTTGAACAAGGAGTACGGGGAGGCCGGAAAGTTGTTGTCGCCACTGGTCAAAATAACCAAAATGGTACCCTTTCAAAGGGTGGAATTGTACGAAACCCTTGGGGATGCCTATGTGGGTTTGGGAGATGTGGATAATGCGGTGGCATTTTATAATGAGGGGCTCAGAATTGCTGAAAAGAATCAGATTGCCCCGAAAACCATCGACCTAAATTCAAAAATAGCCACTGCCTATGCCAAGGGAAATAGGCTTCAGGAAGCAAATGCCTATTTTAACAACTCCTTGGAGCTTTCTTCCGTACAAGCGCCACAACGTGCAGTCCAGGAAAAAGAGAAAGTGGCCGATTTTTATAATCAAAAAAATCAATATGGACAGGAGATCCAACTGCGTAAAAAGAGTTTGGAGGATTTAAAAAAGATACCCAAGAAGGAGATGGGGGATGGGTTGGCCGTGGAAAATGATTCCATAACGGCCCAACGAATAAACTATAAAATAGCCAATGCCTATATTGCCCAGGATAAATATGACGAGGCCATACCCTATTTGGAAGAGAGTATTAAAGATGCCAATGTTGACAATGATTTGTTGGTCCGCAAGGATGCTACACGCAAATTATCCGAAGTTTATAAATATAAGGGCGATTACACCAAAGCATTGGAGACCTATCAAGAGTATGTAGCCGTGGTAGATACCCTATATGTTAAAAAGGAACAGGAAATAGCCAGAGCGGCCCGGTTTAATAGGGAGCTGGCCTCCAAACAAAGTAGGATATCCGGCCTGGAGAAGGAGCGGGAGCTTACCCAAAGTAAATACAGTCTGGCGCTGACGGAACAGCAATTGGTGGCAGAAAGTATAAAACGTCAAAATTGGATCATTTATTCCTTGATTTTTGGAATGCTTTTAATGGGGTTGGCGGCCTACTTTTTTTACAGGAGCAATAAGCAGCAAAAGTTGGCCAATAATTTATTGGCCCTTAAGTCGCTCAGGTCACAAATGAATCCCCATTTTATTTTTAACGCCCTAAACTCGGTAAATAATTTTATTGCTAAAAGTGATGAGAGAAGCGCAAACAGGTACTTGAGCGATTTTTCTACCCTGATGCGGGCCGTATTGGAAAATTCCGATGAGGATTTTATTCCCCTGTCCAAGGAGTTGGAATTGTTGGAGCTATATACCAAGTTGGAACACTCCCGCTTTTCCGATAAATTCGACTATGGAATAATAGTAGATGAAGATATGGATATAGATGCCTTTCAGATACCGCCCATGCTGTTGCAACCTTATATTGAGAATGCCATCTGGCACGGCTTGCGCTATAGGGAGGACAAGGGGTTTTTAAAAATTGAAATCAAACAAAAGGATAAGTTTGCTTTGGAGATATGCATAACCGACAATGGTATAGGCAGAAAGCAATCCGCGGCCTTAAAGACCCAAAATCAGAAAAAACAAAAATCCAAGGGTATGGGCAATATTAAAAAGAGAATAGAAATATTGAACGACATGTACAAGGATAAGGTAGATGTTTTTATTTCGGACCTGGAAGCGAATGGTAGTGGTACCAAGGTGCTATTTACTATTAAGAGGGATTGATAACAAGAACAGAGACTTTCCTGTTGGTTGGTCAAAGTGGCCTAATGGGAGCTGATAAACACAAAATTTGAGAATGAAGTTAAATGCCCTAATTGTAGAAGATGAAGCAAATAGCAGGGAGATTCTGCGTAATTATTTGGCCAAATATTGCCCAGCCGTTCATTTGGTAGGCGAGGCGGCAACCATTAAGGAAGGGCTTGCCCTGATCAATAACAACGACCTAGATGTGGTGTTCCTGGATGTGGAAATGCCTTTTGGAAATGCTTTTGATCTGTTGGATCAGTTGCCTGACCGTAATTTTGAGGCCGTTTTTGTCACAGCCTATAACCAGTACGCCCTAGATGCCCTAAATGCACACGCTGCCTATTATTTAATGAAACCTATCAGTATAGATGAACTTATAAAGGCGGTGGACTACGTAGTGGAAATAAGGGAAAAGGAAAAGGCAATTGGGGATGGGGTTCTTACCCCTAAATTCAAAAAGGTGGACGGGAAAATAACCCTACCACAACAAGATGGCTTCCAGGTGCTGAATGTGGCGGATATTCTGTATTGCAAAGCAGATGACAACTACACGGAATTGTATCTGGAAAAGCAAAAAATTCTGGTGAGTAAAACACTAAAATATTTTGAGGAAGCCTTGTGCGACTATACTTTTGCCCGAGTCCATAAATCCTATTTGGTAAATGTAAATGAGATTGTCAAGTATAAAAAAGGAAAGGGTGGCAGCGTGGTAATTTCCAATGGGAAGGAAATTATTGTTTCCGCTTCCAAAAAGAAGGATTTGCTGTCGTTTTTTGAATAGCGTAGATTTGCCCAAAATGGCAGGTTTTCCTTTTCGTTAAAACAATTTCAATAGAGGGTTGGGGTAAGGAACCGGCCAATTAATTTAAAAATAAAGAGACATGATCAAAACCATAAATGGTAAATCGCCACAGATAGGGGAGGATTGTTATATTGCCGAGAATGCCACTATAGTGGGGGACGTAGTTATGGGAAACCAGTGTAGTATCTGGTTCAATGCGGTTTTAAGGGGGGATGTGCACTATATAAAAATGGGTAACAAGGTAAATGTGCAGGACGGTGCCGTGATACATTGTACTTATTTAAAGTCGCCTACCACTATCGGGAATAATGTTTCCATAGGTCATAATGCCATTGTTCATGGCTGTACCATTCATGATAATGTGTTAATAGGAATGGGCAGTATAGTTATGGATGATTGTATTGTGGAAAGCAATAGTATAATTGCTGCTGGAGCCGTGGTCACCAAAGGGACCCGTGTTCCGGAGGGAACGGTTTTTGCGGGTATGCCGGCCAAAAAAATAAAGGATATCAGTACCCACTTAAGTGTGGGGGAGGTAGAGCGTATCGCCAATGCTTACGTAAAATATTCCGGTTGGTTTAAGGAATAATCTTTGGAAATAAGAAGGGGGCCGATTGTGATGCGGCTTTGGTTTGAAAACTGAAAAAGGGCATTAATTCCTAAAATTCAGGCCATACTCCTGATTAAATAATCTTATTTTTGCACCATATTGAACAGATTAAAAATAAACGTATGAACGCATATATATTTCCGGGACAGGGAGCACAATTTGTAGGAATGGGATTGGATCTTTATGAAAAGTATCCCTTGGCCCAAAAAATGTTTGAAACAGCCAATGAAATTTTAGGATTTTCCATTACCGATCTTATGTTTGAAGGTACGGCTGAGGACTTAAAGGAAACAAAGGTTACCCAACCAGCCATCTTTTTGCATTCGGTAATTATGAGCAAGGTTATGGGGCCCAGTTTTAAACCGGATATGGTGGCGGGGCATTCCTTGGGAGAATTTTCTGCCTTGGTGGCCAATGGGACCTTGGGGTTTGAAGATGGATTGAAATTGGTGTACCAACGTGCCATGGCCATGCAAAAGGCCTGTGAATTGCAGCCAAGTACTATGGCGGCTGTTTTGGGGTTGGATGATGCCATAGTAGAAAAAGTTTGCGCGGAAATTGCAGGGATAGTAGTGCCTGCCAATTACAACTGTCCGGGCCAATTGGTTATCTCCGGGGAGGTGGAGGCCATAAATACCGCCTGTGAAAAGTTGAAGGAAGCCGGCGCCCGAAGGGCCTTGGTGTTACCGGTAGGAGGTGCCTTTCATTCCCCTTTAATGGAGCCTGCAAGGGAGGAATTGGCCGCAGCCATAGAAAATACGGTTTTTAAAGCGCCTAGCTGTGCCATATACCAAAATGTGCCCACTACGGCGGTTTCCGACCCAGAGGCCATAAAAGCTAATTTAATTGCCCAGTTGACGGCCCCGGTAAAATGGACCCAAAGCGTACAGCAAATGGTGGCCGATGGAGCAAGCCTGTTCATTGAAGTAGGACCGGGGAAGGTGCTTCAAGGCTTGGTTAAAAAAATTCATCCTGCAGCAGAAACCATGTCTGCGGAGCTTTCATAAAAGGCTTTGCATTAGTTTTTTGCCGTTTATCTGATAAATTTATATTTAACCCGTATTCTTAGGCATATGGGCTATTTTTTCTTAATTTGATTCCCTATTTTGGGGATATGGCCTGGCCGTTCCCCTTGTAAATCTTTGAATGATATAACCGGCTATGAAAATAAATACCCTACATAATCTACTTTCCAAGCTTTTGATTATCCGCTACCTGAGAAGTGTCGCATTTTTGTGTGCATTTTTGTTGCTTGGATTTAATGGATTTGGGCAGTCTGTTACGGTATCGCCTATCGATGGGAATACTACGGAGGCTGGTGGTACTGCTGAATTTGACATAGTACTTGACAGTTCGCCTACTGCCAACGTAACGATACCATTAAGCAGTAGTGATGTATCCGAGGGCACTATTTCAGTAACCGAAGTGGTCTTT
Organism: Arenibacter flavimaris; assembly: GCF_030291335.1. Classification (NCBI taxonomy): domain Bacteria; kingdom Pseudomonadati; phylum Bacteroidota; class Flavobacteriia; order Flavobacteriales; family Flavobacteriaceae; genus Arenibacter; species Arenibacter flavimaris. The sequence continues at coordinate 131 of NZ_JASWIM010000029.1, read as the reverse complement.
ACCACATTGAACTGGAACGTAGCCCAGACGGTGACGGTCACCGGGGTTGACGATGCCCTTGTTGATGGTAATATTGGCTATTCGATCGTTACGGGCGATCCTAGCTCTACTGACGGGGCCTATGATGCGCT